>JAZQAB010000087.1:0-73951 GCA_045545055.1 Clostridia bacterium
ACTTTCTTTTCCATTTTATAAACCTCTTTCTTTAGTTTTTAGCATATAAAGTATGCTATATGCTTATGATAGCATACTTTAAAGGAAAAATTTGTCGAAATATGCGGAAATTACAAAAAAATGGAAATTATTAAAAAATAAGCGTGTCGATTCACTTTCGGCTAACCTTGTGTAAACATAGCTTCCTGCGTTTTAATTTTACGTAATTACCTATACAGTAAAAAAATATGTCATTCTTTGATTTGCCTTTGGCTTCTTAAAGAATGACATACCGGTTCCTCTCAGGAATTTATTCTAAATTGTCGATATATGCTTCCAGAATACATGCAGCGGTTTTTCTTTGTGCGGGAGTCAGCCCCTCAAGCTTTCTCGTTAATTCATCAAAGACATATTCCCTGCCTGATGAAAGCTCGTTGCGGAGAATATAATCGGCGGATACTTCGAGTGCTTCTACCAGTCTTATAAAAACTTTCAAGCTGGGCATTTTTGTTCCTCGTTCAATTTCTCCCAAATACATGACACCTATATCTGCTTTTTCAGCAAGAACCTCGCGTGTGTATTTTTTCATGTCCCTTGTTTCTCGTAATTTTTTACCTAAAGCTTTCTTTTCCATACAAGCCTCCAAAGCAAATAGCATAGATTAACTGTTATTAGTATATTCTATTAGCTGTTTATTGGGAAGTAGCATATAGCTTTTTAATGTGCTATATGCGTTTTACATTCTGAATTTTTATTTACATATGGATTTCTTTATGTTAAAATAAACACAAGGAGTTGATACTTATGAACAAACACGAACAGCTTGCATATAAATATTTTACCGAGGGGTACAACTGTGCTCAGGCAGTATTTGCGGCATTTCACGAGGAAATGGGAATGGACGAAAGAAAGGCACTCCGTCTTTCCTCTGCATTTGGCGGAGGAATGGGACGGCTTCGGGAGGTTTGCGGTGCTGTCAGCGGTATGTTTATGGTACTTGGGATGCTTTACGGATACGACGAAGCAAAGAAGGATGCGGCAAAGAAGCTTCTTTATTCCCGTGTACAGGCATTTGCCGAAGAATTTAAAGGGGAGTACGGCACAATTATCTGCCGAGAGCTTATAGGCGTGCCCGGAGCACAAAAGCCTACGCCCACACCGAGGAATCCCGAATTTTATAAGACACGTCCGTGCCTTGGCTTTGTAGTAAGTGCGGCAAGAATAATGTCGGAATTTATTGAGAAAAATAAATAAATCACGGAGATTTTTATTATGAACGATTTTAACAACGGCGAAATTGTAATTTATCAAGGTAAAGACGGACTAACAAAAATTGATGTAAAAATGGAAAACGAAACCGTCTGGCTTACATTAGAACAAATGGCAAACCTTTTTGACCGCAATAAATCCACTATTTCAAGACACCTTAAAAACATTTTTGAAGAAGAAGAACTTATACGAGATTCAGTTGTTGCAAATTTTGCAACAACTGCTGCAGATGGGAAAACATATCAGGTTGATTACTACAATCTTGATGTGATTATATCTATCGGTTATCGTGTGAAATCCATTATCGGAACACATTTTCGTCAATGGGCGACACAACGAATCAAGGAATATATGATAAAAGGCTTTACAATGGACGATGAACGCCTAAAAAATTTAGGAGGAGGAAGCTATTGGAAAGAGCTTCTTGACAGAATAAGGGATATTCGGTCGTCCGAAAAGGTGCTTTACCGTCAGGTGCTTGATTTGTATGCAACAAGTGTGGACTATGATCCAAAAAGCACGGAATCCATAACCTTTTTCAAAATTGTGCAGAACAAATTGCATTTCGCTGCACATGGACATACCGCAGCCGAGGTGATTTTTGAAAGAGCAGATAGCGAAAAGCCCTTTATGGGATTAACATCATTTTCCGGTAATATGCCGACAGCAAAGGATATAAAGATTGCGAAAAATTATCTTGAAGCAGACGAATTAAAGGTGCTTAATAACTTAGTTTCGGGATATTTTGATTTTGCAGAAATTCAAGCTATGAGGAAAAGACCAATGTATATGAATGATTACATAACTCAGCTTGATAATATCTTAGGATCAACGGGCGAAAAACCTTTGACTGATGCAGGAAAAATCAGTCACGAACAAGCTATGGAAAAGGCAATGTCGGAATACCGGAAATATCAGGAAAAGACCTTGACCGAGGTTGAGAAGGCTTACCTGGAAACAATAAAGATGCTTGATGATAAAACTGCCAAAAAAAAAGATTGTTAAAACTAAAGGCTCTGCCGCATTTTTGCAAAACAGAGCCTTTAGTTTTCGTTTAAAATTATTTTTCTAATCCTCAAAATCGTCCTCGGGAAAGCTACCCCGAAGAAACCAATCGGGCATAAATCCCGGGGGATATAGCACGGGGGATTCCGCCTCTGTTTCTTTACTTTCTACCGCGATGGGGGCAGAAAAATTCTCTAAAGAAAGCCGTGGCATCAGTTTTGCAGGTACTGCATAGGTTATATAACACATTGGCTCATTGTTTTGCATATAAATCACCTCAAGTAATTATATGAACAAAAAAACATAATTATTGCCTTTTTATATTTTTAGGTGTATAATGATTTCATCAAAGATGAAATCAGCGATATAAATTCCTGCGGAATTTGCGATATATACTTCGTACGCGATATATCTTCAATGCGATATGTCTCTTCGGGACGAGAAAAGGAATTTATATCATATCGCAACCAAGCGGCGTGAGGTTATATCGCATTTGAACGGAGCGAAAATATATCGCACGAGCATGAGCGAGTATATCGCCAAATTTTTTGTCCCTGACTTGACAAAATCATATAATTAATTCGCAAATAAAATGAAAGGTTTGAATATATATGTTAAACAAAATTAAATCCGAGGCAGCACAGGCAGCTATGGAGCTTTGCGAGGCTGCAGGGCTTAAAAAAGGTGATATTTTCGTTGTGGGCTGTTCCTCCAGTGAGGTGGGCGGTGAAAAAATCGGCACTTCAAGCAGCGAAGATATAGGAAAAGCTGTTTTCGAGGGCATTTATCAGGTGTTAAAGGGAAAAGGCATATTTCTTGCAACGCAGTGCTGTGAGCATCTTAACCGTAGCCTCGTTATAGAGCGTGAATGTTGTGAAAAATATAATCTCGAAGAGGTATGCGTAGTACCCCAGCCAAAAGCAGGCGGTTCTTTTGCCACGGCAGCGTATAAGGCTTTTGAAAGCCCCGTAGTGGTTGAGGAAATAAAGGGCAATGCAGGCATTGACATCGGTGGTACGCTTATCGGTATGCACCTTAAAAGGGTGTGTGTACCCGTTCGCCTTTCTGTAAAGAAAATCGGGCAGGCTCCCATTATCTGTGCAAAAACACGCCCCCGTCTTATCGGCGGAGAAAGAGCGGTATATAATTTCAAGGAAGATGTGGTGAGATAAAGAGATTTTCGCTGTTGCGAAAATTCTCCTTAATTCCGCACTCCGCATTCCGAATTCAATTTGCGGATTGAGAAAGGTTTGTTTTTATGACTAAAAATAAAAAAACCCCCTCATTTTTAATGAATGTAATAATGATTGTATTTGCCCAGATTGCCGTTAAGCTTTTAGGCTTTGTCTACAGAATGGTCATTACCAATATTGACGGTTTCGGCGATATGGGTAACGGATACTATAACTTTGGCTTCCAGATATATACTCTGCTTCTGGCAATAAGCTCCATCGGTATTCCCAATGCGATTTCAAAGCTTGTTTCCGAGCGGTGTGCTCTTGATGATTTTAAGGGAGCAATGCGAATTTTCAGGGTAGCACTGGTGCTTTTTGCCTGTGTGGGTACGTTTTTCTCATTGGTGATGTTTTCCGGGGCACAGTTTATAGCCACAGCAATTCTTGACGCACCCCCTGCCGTGCATACAATCAAAGTTTTGTCTCCTGCAATTCTTTTTGTGTCGGTTTCCAGTGTTATAAGGGGATTTTTTGCAGGTCAGCATAATATGAAAGCAACCAACACCAGTCAGGTTATAGAGCAGTTTTTAAAATGTGTTTCCACTATTTTAATCGTCCTTGCCATGGTTGGAAGTGCTCCCGAGTATATGGCGGCAGGTGCAACTCTTGCCACAACCATTTCCACCCTTTTAAGCTGCATATACCTTTTTATTTTCTACGGTGCAAACAGAAAGGATATTAAGGAAAAAACCCTTAAAGCTCCCGAAATTAAGCTAAGGGGAAGCGGAATTAAAATAGCAAAGATGATTTTGTGGGTGTCTGTTCCCATTTCGTTGGGTGCAATAGTGGCATCGCTTAACAGAATTGTGGATATTGTAACGGTGGTCAGAGGGGTAAAAATAGCCCTTGCAGGCAGTATGAGCGGCATAGAGCTTGAAAAAGAAGCCGTAAGGCTCAGCGGAATTTTGAGCAAGACCGATGTCCTCATAAATCTTCCCTTAGCACTTAACACTGCGTTTTCCACGGTGCTTGTTCCTACGGTAGCAGGTGCATTGGCAGTGAAGGATTTTGAAACGGCAAGGCAGAAAATATCATTTTCCCTGCTTATTTCAACGGTGGTTGCACTTCCCTGTGCAATCGGTTATATGGTGCTTTCGGGCCCCATACTTCATATGATATATCCCAATGCCAGTGACGGTGCACTTTTATTTTCTCTGGTTGCCCCCACAGTGTTTTTCTCTGCAATGAGTCAGACTATTTACGGGTCACTTCAGGGAATGGGAAAAATATTTGTTCCTGCCATAAGCGTACTGTGCGGCGGCATTATAAAGGTTATTTTGAATTTGGTGCTTATCCCTATTCCTGCGATTAATATTTACGGTGCACCCATAGGAAGCATTGCCTGTCAGGGAACTGCATTTATGATAAGCTTTTTTGTTCTTCGCAAAAATCTCCCCATGAAGCTCTCTTTCGGAAAATACTTCCTCAAGCCTTTTATTTCTGCGGTTATCATGGGTGGCTGTGCAATTTTTGCACATAACCTTTTGCTTGATATTGCAGGAAACACCATAGCCGTTCTCGGTGCAATCCTCTTTGCGGGGCTTTTGTACTTTGCATTGATAGGAATCCTTGGAGTATTCAGCAGGGAGGAGCTTTCGGCAATTCCGATTATAGGCAGAAAATTTAAAAAGAAATAATTTCCAAAAAGAAATTCTTTGAAAAATAAGAATTTCTTTTTTTATTGGTTAAAATAACTCTGAAAGGATTGATTAGCTATGTTTAAATATAAATATTTTCTTATAGCACTGGCGTTTGCCACGTTGTGTATTCTAAGGATTGTTATTGCCGGGAACGGTTCCGGAGCAACATATGCCGTGACACTTATATAAGGAGGCTTTAAAGAAAATGCTTTCTAAAAAAGAATACGCAAAAATTGTAAAAAAACACAGCGGAAAATCCCCCATTATGAAAGATACCCTAAGGGCGTTTTGGGTAGGAGGACTTATATGCACCATAGGACAGTTTTTCCGCAACTTCTACTTTGCACAGGGACTTAACAAAGAACTGACGGGAACAGCAACGGGAATTACGCTGATTTTCATTGCCTCCATGCTCACCGCTATAGGTGTTTTTGACCGAATCGGGAAATTTGCAGGTGCAGGCACGCTTGTTCCCATAACAGGCTTTTCAAATGCCGTCACCTCCCCTGCCATGGAATTTAAGGCGGAAGGCTTTGTTCCCGGTGCGGCGGCAAAAATATTCACCGTGGCAGGACCTGTTATTGTCTATGGAACGACCTCCTCTGTAATAGCAGGGTTAATTTATATTTTGTTTATGAAAGGGTGAGTGGGGTGCATAGAGCAGGCGAAGGAACGGTTATCTTTGAGAAAAAACCTTCAATTTTGTCATATGCGGCAGTAGTAGGGAAAAAAGAGGGCGACGGCCCCTTGGGAAAATATTTTGATGAAATAGAAACCGATGCGTACTTCGGAAAGCCCTCATGGGAAAAGGCAGAAAGCGAAAACCTCAGAAGAAGTGTGATGCATACCCTTGAAAAAGGGAAATTCAAGCCTGAGGACATGGACTTTGCAATTTCGGGAGATTTGCTTAACCAATGTATTTCCTCCGGCTATGCATTAAGGGGGCTTAAAATTCCCTTCTTTGGCGTATATGGAGCGTGTTCGACCATGGCGGAGAGCCTTGTTTTAGGAAGCCTCATCATTTCGGGAGGCGGTGCAAAAAACATTCTCTGTGCTACCAGCAGTCATTTTTGCAGTGCAGAAAAGCAATTTCGTACCCCTCTTGAATACGGTGGTCAACGTACCCCCAACGCACAATGGACAGTGACGGGAAGCGGAAGCGTGGTTGTCTCCGACAGTGAGGGCTGTCCCTCTATAGAGGCGGTAACCTGCGGCAGAATCATAGATTTAGGCGTTACCGACATAGGAAATATGGGGGCGGCAATGGCACCGGCTTTTGCAGACACGATAAAAAGGCATCTTAACGCCCTTAAAAGAGATATTTCATATTACGACCTCGTTTTGTCGGGAGATTTGGGGATTATAGGCAAGAGCATTGCCAAGGAGCTTTTATTAAAAGATGGTATTGATGCAGTCGATAAATACGACGACTGCGGTGCAATGATTTTTGACCCGAAGCTTCAGGACACTCATGCAGGCGGAAGCGGATGCGGTTGTGCGGCATCAGTACTCTGCGGATATATTTTGCCCGAAATGCAGAAAGGAAATTTGAAGAATGTTCTTTTTGCCGCAACGGGTGCACTTATGAGCCCCACCTCTACCATGCAGGGGGAAAGCATACCCTCTATCTCACATGCAATTTCTTTTAGCTGTTGAAGTAAGGAATAAAAACACAGGCACCTCAATACTATATAGTAAAGAGGTGCTTCCATTGAAAAATATGCCTGTTAAATATATCTTAATGGCGGCGGCACTGATGCTGCCGCTGTTTTTGTTTCTCCAACACGTCTTTGCCAAGGAGGAACAAAAATATGCCTATATAACCTTTGACGACGGTCCAACCTTAAATACTCCCCAAATAGTTGAAACTTTGGAGGAATATGGTGCACGGGCTACTTTTTTTGTGCTTGAAGAAAGAATTGTCCGCTACCCCGATTTCATAAAGAAAATACACCACGCAAAAAATGCAATCGGGCTTCACGGGGTAAGTCACAGCGAGGCAATTTATTATACCCCGACCTCACCGCTGGAGGAAATGGAGAAAGCAAACAAGGCACTGGAGAGCGTTTTGGGAAAAAGAAGCAGTCTTGTCCGTGTGCCCTTTGGGTCTGCTTACCGCCTTACAAAAAAGCAAGCAGAGATTTTGGAAAATCATGGCTACAAAATTTGGGACTGGAATGTAGACCCTCGCGACAGCGTGGGACAAATCATTCCCGAAAGGGTAATGGCAAATCTTCGCCGTGACCTTAAACGCTGCAAGGGTGACGCCATTATTTTACTTCACGACAGAAAAAGCACCGCAAAGCTTTTGCCACAAATCCTGCAGTGTTTAAAAGAGGAAGGCTATACAATGCTCCCACTCCCGGAAAACCGTAAACCGCTTAATCAATTAAGAAAGTAAAAATATGGCTGATATGTAGGGGCGACCCTGTGTGGTCGCCCGGAACAGGAATCTCCTTGTTTATTGCTCGTAGGGGCGGATATCATCCGCCCGCTGACTTGCTGTTAATTACCCAGATGATATTCCGACACGGGGGTATAGTTTTTTATATCCTCGCCCGTTATGTCGGTGTTGATAAGATTATAAATAACAAGGCAGGCTTTATTTCTCAAAACCGATTCATTGCTTGAAAGTGTAGTGTTGGAGGGGAGAAGCTTTGCGTACCGTGAAAGAGCAAAAACAGATTTTTCCCTTGTTATATCTGAATCGGAAACCCCCATACCTCTTAATGCCATTGTCAGCATTTCTTCATAGGTTATAGTTTGGTCAGGCTTAATAGTGTTGTCGGGGTAGCCCTTGATAATTCCAAGGCTGTGAGCTTTCATTACTATATTTTTTGCCCAGTGGTTTTCTATATCCTTAAATAAAGCGTGTTCTTCCGTTATATCCCATTCAAACGCACGGGCAAGCATAGTTAAAAACTCCGCTCTCGTAACGGTGTTATAAAGATTAAGTTCACCGTCTGTATCTCCGATTATTATTCCTTTTTCTTTTAAGAAATTAATCTCTTTTTTATAAAGCTCTGTCGTATACGAAGAATTATCAACAGGCGTTTGCTCATTCTTAAATTCTATTTCATACCATTTTGAATTTTCCGAAACAACAATTTTGCCATTTATAACACGAAGCTGACTAAATACAGGCTTTGTTATAAATTCCCCCTTGTCATTGAGTATTGCCCATTTAAAGGGGGCAAGCCTTAATGCAAAGTAGCCGTTTCCGAGATGCTCGACATTATATAATGCCTCTAAAGAAATAGTGGGAGGTGTATGATACGTGCCGTCGGGGTTTAAAATTCCTGCAAGCCCGTTAAGCCGGACTATGAAATAACCGTCTATGGAGTAAATATCTTCATAGATGCACGGTGCAACCTCTGTTCCGTCGGTTGTGATAATGCCTACCTTGCCGTTCTTTTTAAACCACAACAGGTTATCCTCTCCAATGTAGTGAGTGCTCATTTTTTCACTTGGCTCTTTAATTAAGTTAAGGTTTATATCAAAGTAATAGTCGTAAAAACCGTCGCTTGCAAGATAGACATTTTTTTCTTCCATAAAATAAACGGAATTATATATGGTGGGGAGAAGAACATTGCCGTTAAAATCGATTAGTCCCTGTTTTTTATCCTTTATAACCACAGCGGTCTTTACAGCCGTTGTGTATATCTCATCATAGTCGCCTTTAAAAAGCAGATTTCCGTTTTTATCAAGTATGTAACTGCCGCTTTCGTTTGTTGCAGCAAATGTGCCGTGGTAATATCTTAACAAATCCGCATTCAAGGGCATAAGTTCGTTTCCGTCCTTATCGATAACCGTATACCCAAAATCCCTGCCTACAACGCACATTCCGTCAATAAACACGCTTTCGCAATAGTCATACCTAAAATCCACAATTATTTTTCCGTTGTAGTCAATAAAACCGTATTTGTCATTAAAGTCCTGTACCCGTATTTCAAAACGGTCATCGGTGCGAGGTTGAATCTGAACCTCCTTATACATTGCAGGGATAACGATTTCTCCCTTTTCATTCACTGCACCCCAGTTGTTTCCGTCCCTTACCTCAATAAGTGAAAAATCCTGATAAGGGGGAAATGACGGTCTGTTATCGCTTCCCAATTCATCCCACATTGCAGGAATGATGACCTCGCCGTATTTTGTCATTCCCCATTTCCCGTTTTTCGAAAACTTTTCATATTTCAAGCCTTCGTTGGGAACTTCCCGAACATTACTTAAATTTTCGGTTGAAAAACTGTAATCTGCATAAGCAGTAAGTGTAAATAAAGAAAGTACTAACAGTAAAGAAATTAATTTTTTCATAATGCCCTCCTTAATAGATTAAAACTGTGCCTGAAATATCAGTGTTGTTATACTCGTTGTCAGCTTTATAGGTTAAAAGCAGCTCATAGCTGTCATTCTTGTCAAGCCCTGTAAATGAATATGAATTTGTTTTGGACGGCTTTACCGACGCATTAAGCAAAGCTTTGCCGTCTTTTAACAGTATGATATTCAGCCTTTGGCTGCTGTTTGAATTTATGTATAAGGATATCTTGCCGTTATAATCGGGAGTATAATTTCCTAAAGAAAGAGAGGAATTTTCTTTTAAATTAAATTCTCTCACCGAGCAGGAAGAATTAAGGTTAATATTTTGTGAAGCTTCCCGACTTCTCCCTGAATTTAAAGCCTTGCTGAGCATCATATCAAAATCGGTTCCGGGGGGAAGTGCGTTTACCTTTGCTTCGGGTAATAAAATGCTTTCCGCAGGTATCGGCACATTTAAATCAACCGTTTCTTTTTCGCTGACAGTCGGTGCTTGCTCCTTTTTTGGTACACTGCTTGGGACTTCTTTTTCGATTTCCTCTGTTTTTTGTGTTACAAGTGGGGCTTCCTTTTGCTCCGCTTTTTTTATAAATTTAATATTTACTTGAGGGATACTCGTTGATTTCACGGGGACAGCCGTTGTCAGCGTCGCAAAAGAAAGGGCTATAGCCAAAACAGAAAATAGGCAAACGCTGTATTTCCCCTTTTTTCTGTAATGTGATATTTGCATAATTCTCTTCTTTATGTGCCGCTTTCCGTCCGAAGCGCCTAAAAGCTTCGGAGAATACGCCCTTGAATATTCCTCAAGCATAGAAACCAATGTCCGTCCGTAAGCCCGATGCTCCCCGTTTCCGATAAGTGACAGCGTTTTTTCATCGGTTGCAAGCTCTATATCCTGTCTTATAGCCTTTGCAAATATATGTATCAAAGGGTTAAACCAATGCATGGTCTGTATGAGTGATATCAAGAAGTTGGTAAAAATATCCCGTCTTATATAGTGGGAAAGCTCATGATAGAAAATGTACTCAATTTCCCTGTCGTTAAGGCTTGTTAGCTTGTTTGTTATCAGGATTTTAGGACGAAGCAAACCGAAAAGAGATACGCCTTTTATAATCGGCTGGTTAACTAATCCGATGTCTCTTTTCACATTTAATTTATCCTTGCATTGTGAAAAAATTTTATCTGTCCGCTCATCGACGGGTTTTGACAATGCTTTTAATCTCAAAGAAAATATTATATTGGATAACAAAAGCCATGCACCCGTAATTACAAGGCCCAAAAGCCAAATATAAGGAATAATGTCTATAGTTTTAACTTGTGCCACGGGAACGCTCCCTGTGTTTTCCAAAAAAACTTCGGGAATATTGTATTCTCCTTGAAAATGCGGCAGATTAAAAACACTTACTTTGCTTTTCGGTCCGAACGGAAAAACCAGCTTTATGATAAAAACTGCCCATAACAGCACCTTATATTTATGCGGTAAAATTTTATCTGTAAGCTTTCTTATTAAAAAAACAATAAAGCCGACTATGCTCCCGTTTACGGTAGAAGCCAAAACAAAATGGAATACTGTGTTAAGATTCATTTTGCTTGCCCTCCAAAATGCTTTTAAGCTCCTCTATATCCTCCTTTGACAGCTTTTCATCTTTAACAAAGGAGGCAAGCATCAAATTAAGCGAACCGTTATAGAGCTTTTTTATAAAGCTTTTATTTGCATAGCTCTGATAATCTTCCCTTTTTATTGTTGCGGAATATATGTAGGACTTTGCATCTTTTTTCTCGGTTCTGACAGCTCCCTTTGCGACTAATCTTGTTATAAGTGTCTGAATTGTTTTGGGCTTCCAATCATTTGTGTTTTCAATTTCCCCGATTATCTCCTTGGCAGACATTGTGCCTTTTTCCCATAATACCTTCATAACCTCTATTTCTGCCTCTGATATTTGCGGCATATTTTTATTCATTATAATTACCTCCCAAAATGGATTACATTTGTAAGCTAATTTAATATTACATCCGTAATCCATTTTTGTCAAGAGTAAAAAAGAAAAAACTTTTTAAAAAGGGGTATTTTTGGGTTTTAAGTATTGACAAAATAATTCCCTTGTGTTAATATGATAGACGGCATATTATCCGGTTGCTATGGTTTGCGGTTTCTCCAACCCCTATCATGGAGCTCGGAGTTTTTGCCGAAAATATTATTTAGGAGGTTTCTTTACTATGTTAAAGGAAACAAAGCAGAGCATTATCGATCAGTACAAGCTTCACGAGGGTGACACAGGTTCTCCCGAGGTTCAGATTGCTATTCTCACAGAGAGAATCAATCACCTTAACGAGCACCTCAAGGTTTACAAGAAGGACCATCACTCAAGACGCGGTCTTCTTAAGATGGTTGGTCAGAGAAGAGGTCTTCTTAACTACCTTACAAAGGTTGACATCAACCGTTACCGTGCAATCGTTGAAAAGCTCGGTCTGAGAAAGTAATCTCACATTAAATCAAAACTTGATTAGTATATGTCGGAGAGACCTGTGTTTCTCCGACATATTAAAGTCAAGAATTCCATGGCAGTCGGAAGGGCGGTTACGCTTAGTGTTTACCACTTAATAAAGAGAAAGAGCGGACAGGCTGTTTGTTTTTATTAAGTGATAAACGACTACCCTTTCGAACAAAATTTATTTTATTTGGAGGTATAGTTATGTTTAAGACTTTTGAAACAGAGTTCTGCGGCAGACCGCTTGTTGTTGAAACAGGTAAAATGGCTCAGCTCGCAGGCGGAAGCTGTCTTGTTCGTTACGGCGAAACTGTTGTTCACGCAACTGCTACAGCTTCGGCAAAGCCCAGAGAGGGCGTTGATTTCTTCCCTCTGGCAGTAGATTACGAGGAAAAGCTTTATGCCGTTGGTAAAATCCCCGGCAGCTTCTTAAAGAGAGAGGGTCGTCCCACAGAAAAAGCAATCCTTGCTTCAAGATGTATCGACCGTCCTATCCGTCCCCTTTTCCCGAAAGACCTCAGAAACGATGTTGCGGTTGTTACCACCGTTATGAGCGTTGAGCCCGATAACGATCCCGTTGTAACAGCTATGATTGGTGCTTCTATTGCAATTTCTATTTCTTCCGTACCCTTTGCAGGTCCTATCGCAGGTGCAACTGTTGGTCTTGTTGACGGCAAGGTTGTGGTTAACCCCACAAAAGCTGAGCGTGACAAGAGCGAAATGTTCCTTACAATCGCAGGTACAAAGGAAAAGGTTAACATGATTGAAGCAGGTGCAAATCAGGTTCCCGAAGACCTTGTTTTCGAGGGTATCATGGCAGCACACGCTGAAATTGCTAAGATGTGCCAGTTTATCGAAGGTATTCAGAAGGAAATCGGAAAGCCCAAGTTCGATTATCAGCACATGGAGGTTCCCGAAGATATTTATGAGGCAGTTAAGAATGTTGCTATTGATAAGATAAGATTGGCACTTGACACCGATGATAAGAATATCCGTGAGGAAAATCTCAAGGAAGTTTACAGCTATGTTTATGAAATAGTCGGTGATAACTACCCCGAATCGGAAACCGTAATCGACGAAGCTTTGTACAAGCTCCAGAAGTACGTTGTACGCCGCTGGATTCTTGACGAAGGAAAGAGAGTTGACGGAAGAGGTCTTAACGACATTCGTCCTCTTGCTTCCGAAGTAGGTATCCTCCCCCGTACACACGGAAGCGGTATGTTTACCCGTGGACAGACACAGGTTCTTACAACCTGTACTCTCGGCATGGTTTCCGAGGAACAGCTTCTTGACGGCATTGACGATGAGGAAACAAAGAGATATATGCACCACTACAATTTCCCCTCCTACTCCGTTGGCGAAACAAGAGCAAGCCGCGGTCCCGGAAGAAGAGAAATCGGTCACGGTGCACTTGCTGAAAAGGCACTCGTTCCCGTTATTCCCTCAACAGAGGAATTCCCTTACACACTCCGCCTTGTGTCCGAGGTTCTTTCTTCCAACGGTTCTACCTCACAGGGTAGTATCTGCGGAAGCACACTTGCACTTATGGATGCAGGCGTTCCGATTAAGGCCCCCGTTGCAGGTATTTCCTGCGGTCTTGTAACCGAGGGCGACCGTTATATCACAATGGTTGACATTCAGGGTCTTGAAGACTTCTTCGGAGATATGGACTTTAAGGTAGCAGGTACAAAGGACGGTATCACAGCTATTCAGGTGGATATCAAGATTGACGGTCTTAAGCCCGAAATCATTCGTGAAGCTCTTGAAAAGACAAGAGAGGCACGCATTAAAATTCTTGATGAATGCATGCTTCCCTGCATAGCTGAGCCTCGCTGTGAGCTTTCAAAGTATGCTCCCAAGATTATCTCCACAACAATCGACCCCGAAAAGATTCGTGAAGTTATCGGCAGCGGCGGTAAAGTAATTCAGAGAATTGTTGCTGAAACAGGCGTTAAAATTGATATTGAAGAAGACGGAACAGTATTCTTTGCAACAACCGACAGCGAAGCAGCAGAAAAGGCACTTCGTATAGTAAGAGGTATTGCAGGCGATATCGAAATCGGTGATATATTCAGTGCAACTGTTACCAAGATTATGGACTTTGGTGCATTTGTTGAATATCTTCCCGGTAAGGAAGGTCTTGTTCACATCAGCAAGCTTGATACTAAGCGTGTAGAAAAGGTTACCGATGTGGTAAATGTAGGCGACCAGATCAACGTTATGCTTGTAGAGGTTGACCGTATGGGACGCTACAACTTCTCAAGAAAAGATGCTATGCTTGCACTTGAAAGCGAAAACACAGAAGAGTAAAAATAAAGGGCGTTCTGTACGGACGCCCTTTGCGTTTGTTAAAAAAACGAGGATTGTATGTATAATATTCATTATTTAAAAAACGGCATACGGCTTGTTTATGAAAAAATGCCACACACAAAAACCGTAAGCGTGGGCGTTTTCG
The DNA here is from genome assembly GCA_045545055.1 of Clostridia bacterium. Classification (GTDB taxonomy): domain Bacteria; phylum Bacillota; class Clostridia; order UMGS1883; family UMGS1883; genus UMGS1883. The sequence goes on from JAZQAB010000087.1 coordinate 14,387, forward strand.
TAAAAAGCGGCAGTATGTATGAAACAGAAAAAGAAAAAGGAATAAGCCATTTTATTGAGCATATGCTTTTTAAAGGAACCTGCAACCGCAGTGCAAAGGAAATTGCCGAGGAAATGGACTTTGCAGGAGGACGTATAAATGCGTATACCGCCCGTGAATGTACCTGCTATTATACCAAAGTGCTTTCCGAGGATTTAAGGCTTTCTGCCGAAATCTTAGGCGATATGTACTATAACTCACTCTTCAGGGAGGAGGATATAGAGCTTGAACGCGGTGTAATTATAGAGGAAATCAATATGTACGAGGATTCTCCGGAGGATTTGGCACTGGACAGCGTTTGCGAGCATATGTGGAAGGATAACCCTTTGGGCTATATTATTTCAGGCAGCGAGGAAAGCGTAAAAGGAATTTCCCGTGAGATGATGCTTGATTATATGAGATGCAGATACACTCCCGAAAACACTGTTATTTCAGTAGCAGGTGCTTTTGACGAGGAGGACATGAAAAGCATATTTGAGGAGTTCTTTTCACAAGGTAAAAATGCTCCCTCGGAGCTACTTCAAAAGCCCGAATTTACCTTCGGCACATGGTCAAGGGTCAAGGATATTGAACAGACACATTTATCTATTGCTTACAGGGGGCTTGATTTATCAAGTGATAAGTTATATACTATGTCTGTACTGAACAATATTTTGGGAGGAAGTATGTCCAGCCGTCTTTTCCAGAAGGTCAGGGAGGATAACGGGCTTTGCTACAGCATATATTCCTATACGGCTTCCTTTCCGCAGGCAGGTATGGCAGGAATTTATGCAGGGCTTTCGGATAATGCACTATGCAGTGCCCTCGACATGATAGATGGCGAGATAGCGAGGATTTGCAGCGAAAAGGTCAGCGATTATGAGCTTAAAAAGGCGAAAAGTCAGATTAAGTGCGGCATCGTAATGAGCCGTGAAAGCGTTGCAAGTCATATGGCGGAAAACGGAAAATCACTTCTCCTCACGGACAGAGTAAGGACGGCTGATGAAATTTTAAAGACTGTGCTTTCTGTTACCGAGGAAGATATTTTAAGCGTTGCAAACGAAATTTTAGGCGTGAAAGAGCGTGCAATCTTTATTTTAAATAATAAGTAAAGAGGGATATTTATGAATATAGTTGTATTATCAGGGGGACTCAGCACCGAGAGGAACGTATCTCTTACAACAGGTGCAAAGGTGCAAAATGCCCTTATAGCAAATGGACATCATGTTATCTTAGCAGATGTTTTTATGGGATATAAATTGTCACAGGGCGTGGAGGAAGAATTTAAAAATGCTACCAAGCCGGCAAAGATAGAAGCTGTCAGCGAGGCAGTTCCCGATATTGAAGCAATAAAAAAGGCAAGGGGGACTTCTTCCGATGTCTTTTTTGGAGAAAATATCATAGAGCTTTGTTCCTATGCCGATATAGTTTTTATGGCACTTCATGGTGAGAATGGCGAAAACGGACGGCTTCAGGCAGCATTTGACCTTTTGGGGATAAAATACACGGGAAGCGGATACTTAGGCTGTGCAGTAAGCATGCATAAAAATCTGACCAAGCAGATTTTTAAGTCCTTTTGTATTCCCACCCCCGGCGGAAAAATGGTTAAAAAGGGTGAAACTGCGGATTTTAAAGATTTCGGCGGAAAAAAAGTTGTGGTAAAGCCCTGCTGCGGAGGAAGCAGCATCGGTGTTTATATTGCAGATAACGAGGCGGCGTTTAACAAAGCACTTGAGGAAGCCTTTAAGTTTGAGGACGAAATCCTTGTAGAGGAATTTGTAGAGGGCAGGGAATTTTCCGTAGGCGTTCTGGGAGACAGAGCACTTCCTGCTATCGAGATTATCCCCAAGGAGGGCTTTTATGATTACAAAAATAAGTATCAGGCAGATTTGACTATTGAAATATGCCCTGCTGAAATAACGCCCCTGCAATCGGAGAAAATGCAAAGTGCCGCTCTTATGGCATTTAAGGCACTGGGGCTTTCGGGCTATGCCAGAATGGATTTCCTCTTGGACGCAAATGATAATATTTATTGTCTGGAGGCAAATTCCCTTCCCGGCATGACTCCCACAAGCCTTCTTCCTCAGGAAGCGGCGGCAGTGGGAATAGGCTATAATGAGCTTTGCGAGGAAATTATTAAACTGGGGATAAAAAGGGTGTGAGCTTATGACCTCAAAAATTGATTTTACCATACGTGAAATAATGCAGGCGGCAAAGGGAAGCTTTACAGGTGACTGCTCCCTTCTCGACGAAAAGATTACCACTACTGTAATTGACAGCCGCAAGAGCGTGCCGGGCAGCCTTTTTGTTGCTATCAAGGGCGAAAAAACAGACGGCTACAACTATATCCCCTCCGCTGTGGAAAACGGAGCGTTGTGCGTTATTTCCGACAGGCCTTATGAGGGGTATCCCTGCGTTATCGTAAACGACCCCGTAAAAGCACTTCAGGATATTGCCTCGGCGTATCGTAAGAAGCTTAATATCACTGTTATAGGCATTACGGGCAGCGTAGGAAAAACCACTACCAAGGAAATCGTTGCCTCTGTGCTTGAAGAAAAGTACAAGGTTATTAAAACAGAAGGTAATTTCAATAACGGATTAGGGCTTCCTCTTACGGTTATGTCAATTAAATCCGATACTCAGGTTGCCGTTGTGGAAATGGGAATGAATCATTTTGGTGAAATGCGTGTGCTTTCACAGATTGCACGCCCTACAATGTGCATAATGACAAATATCGGTATATCGCACATAGAAAACCTTGGTTCGAGGGAAAATATTTTAAAGGCAAAAAGCGAAATTTTTGAATACATGAGTGCAACCTCAAGGTGCATATTAAACGGTGACGATGATTTACTTAAAACCTTAGACAGACCAAACCGCTGTGACTACGGGTTCAATTCCAGCAATGATATTTATATTGAGTCGCTTTATGAACACGGCTTTGACGGAACGGATTTTGAAGCGTGGGTTTTCGGTGAAAAATATAATTGCCATATAAATGTACCCGGCAGGCACGTTCTTTTTGCGGCAATGGCGGCAATGGCGGCAGGAAGCTGGCTCGGACTTACTCACAGTCAGATAGAAGCAGGTATTGAAAAGGCAAAGGCCATCAGCGGCAGAGTAAATGTAATTCGCACAGAGAAGTATACCTTGATTGATGACTGCTATAATGCGGCACCGCAGTCTATGATGAGCGGTATTGACCTTCTTGTAAAAAGTGACGGTTATCCCCGAAGCGTAGCGATTTTCGGTGATATGGGAGAGCTTGGAGCGGAGGAAAGGTATCTTCACAAAAGTGTGGGCGAATACGCCGCAAAAAGCAAGGTGGGGCTTCTTATCGCAATAGGCACTCTTGCAAAGGAAATATACGCAGGCTGCATTTCTCAGGGAGGAACTGCAATGTGGTTTGCCACAAAGGAGGAGTTTCTTTCCGAGGCGGAAAGCATACTAAAAGAGGGAGATGCAATTCTGATAAAAGCATCACACTTTATGGATTTTCCCAAGATAGTGGAAGCACTGAATAAATAGATATTTGAAAAAAGCTGTTTATGCGGCTCTTTTTACGGCTGTGCCTTTTGTCACAGCCGTTTTGTTGTTTTAGGGCGAAGAGAAAATAGTGCAGAACGGACAAACTGAACCCCGAAGGGGCTTGCCCGAAGGCGTACGTGGGTACGTCGAGAGGTGAAGTTTGTTCGTAGCAAAAAGGCATAAAAAAGAAGAACAATCGTAGTTATACGATTGTTCAACAATAATATGTTATTCTATATTTTTGCACTGCTTATATTTTATAATTAGTTGCCTTTTTGCGGTCTGTGCATTTTATCATAGCCCTCATTATTTATTCTCAAAAATCTTCTTTACTTCCTCGTAACTCTCCAGTGTTCCTATATCATAGCGATTGCCGGGGATTTTAAGAGCGTACACATCAGTCTTTTCGCACAGGTAGCATACAAAGCTACCGGGAGCATCCGTGCCGCAGCCGTCCTCAATCCCCTGTTTTATAAGATGAAGCTCGTCTTTTTTATAAATATAGAAAGGTCCTACACACCAGTTGCTCTTGGGTTCGGCGGGCTTTTCCTCCATTGAAACAACTCTGAAATTTTCATCGGGAACCATTACGCCGCATCTGCGGAGAGTGTTTACATCTTCTTCGTAGTTGCACATAACAACTGCCGCATTTTTTTCCTTGAACAAATCCACAAATGATTTAAACGAGAAATCCAGCATATTGTCCCCTGCAACGATTAAAAGATCGTCATCAAGACCGAGAGTGTCAATAGCAAGCTGAATATCCTTTACCGCACCCAGTCTTGTTTCGTTGGAAATTGAGCCGTCATCAATGATTGTAACGGGATTTTTAAGAGTGCATGTTTTTTTCCAGTTTTCAAAATGATGAGCAAATTTGTGATTTGAGATGATGATATGCTCATCAATACCCTCGATTGAATCAATATCGTCCAAGAGCCAATCAAGGATGCTTTTTCCCGCAACCTCCAAAAGAGGCTTGGGGAAATTCTCCGTAAGGGGATAAAGTCTTGTTGCGTAACCTGCCGCCAGTACAATGCTTTTCATTTTTCTACCTTCCTTTTATATATTTTTTATTGTGTTAATTATTATTTCTGCTGATTTTGCCGCCGCTTCCTCGCGGAACTGTTCATAGCTCATTTCCTTATCACCGTTTGCACCGTCGGAAATGCTTCTTACCACACATACGGGCGTGCTGTTGACATGGCAAACATGGGCGATTGCACCGCCCTCCATTTCGCACGCAACGGCATTAAAGGTTTGTGCAATTTCTTTTTTCTTTTCTTCATCGGCAACAAATACATCGCCGGAGGCAATGATGCCACGGATATAATCACCGTCTATGTTTTCGCAGACCTTTTGTGAAAGGGCTTCATCGGCTTTAAATTCCACAACGTTTATTCCCGAAATCATACCCTTTGGGTCACCGAAATATGTAGTATCCATATCGTGCTGAACAAGCCCCGATGCCACCACAATCCCCATAATTCCTATTTTATCGGTAAGCGTCCCTGCAACTCCTGTGTTTATAATTGCATTGGCACCGTATTTTATAATCATGGTCTGTGCACAAATGGCGGCAAACACCTTTCCGATTCCGCAAATTGCCGTTACTACCTCGGTGCTTCCGATTTTTCCTACGGTATATAATGCACCGCTGACGGTTTCCTCTCTTTTTTCCGTCATTTCAGCGTTAATACGCTCGATTTCAATATCCATTGCTCCGATAATACCAATCATTCTTAAAGCTCCTTTACTTTTCAAAGGGTGATTTTATCCTTTAATAGTCTCCACGGGGTATTTTGTTCACAACAATTGTGAGTAGCTTTGCGGAGTCGCAGGGACTTTTGTTCTTTTGTAACCAAAAGAACAAAAGTTTTGGGGTTTCGACTCCCCAAGCCCCTAAACCGCTGCCATTCGGCACCATGAAACACCCTTACCTAATCTTTTAAATAGTAAATTTTGTTTTTGCGGATTTTAAACCTTTGTACCGCCGGCTCAAAATTCGCAAAAACGCAGCTTCAGTACTTGTTATGTAGGGGCGGATATTATCCGCCCGCAGACGACTTTTAACAATACTTAAAATCGGGTGTATACCCATTTAACACATCAAGATATTTTCTGCATTCCGTCTTTGCGGCGGAAATGTCAAGATTTTTGTAGTTTCCGCACTCAATAGCGGAAGCACCGAAAACCTCTCCCTCGTGGTCAATTACTTTCTTGAGAGTTTCTTTCAAAACACAAAGAACTTCTTCGTTATCCGCATTTCTTACAAGAAGATAAAACCCCGTCTGACACCCCATGGGGCCAAAATATATAATATCCTCCGCAAGTACAGAGCTTCTAATATATGTGGCAATCATATGCTCGACACTGTGCATGGTTATATTGTCCATATAATCCCCCATATTGGGCTTTCTTGTACGAAGGTCATAAGTGGTAATATCCCCGTCGGTACGGGAAACATAGATTCCGGGGCAGAGTTTATTGTGGTCTATTTTAAAGCTTTCAATTTTACTCGGTATCATAAACTGCCTCCTTTGAAGAAAGTGAAAAGTAGATTTAAAAAAAGTGGATTTTTGCTTTGCAAAAATCTTCATTCATTTCGAATTTCGAACTTCGAATTTCGCATTTAAATACTGCACTTTTTTACATTTTCTTAAATTTTAAAATCCAGTGGGTCAAACATTGTAGTATCCAAGGTGCGAACTCTTGGGGTTCGGGGAGCAAAAGGGTTAAAAATATATTTTTTGCATATTCCGCCAAGCTTAAATTCGCCCTTTGCATATTTGCACGAATAATCCTCACCGTCTGTTACAAGGTTCTTACAGTAGCGGCAACAGTCGGACTCTTTAAATTTTCTTTTGTTGAATAATTTCATAAAATCACCTAATTCTGCATTCCGTTATAAGACACATCTGCCGCTTCCTTTTCCATGTTGCAGGAAAGTATGTAAAAGGGAACACTTCCCAAAAGCTTATCGGTAAGTGTAAGCACCTTTTCCATCTCGCTCATGTCTTCTGTACGCAAGGTTTGCGTCAGCACGGTGGAAATAGCCTCGTGGGGTGGTATTTTCCTTATTTCGTTCTTTTCGCCTCGTTGCAGTATGCAGATAGCCTTAATCGGTGCAACAATATTATGCCCGTAATTTTCCTTTCCCCTCCACGGAGTTCCGCAGACAAAGAATTTGTCGCCTCGTAGCCTTAAAATGGGCTTATCGCCGTTCACTACAACAAATCTGTCGCCGAATTTTTCATGCCACAGCTTTATATGGGTGGTTTTTCCGGTGCCGCTCAATGCGGTGAAGAGATACGCCTCCCCGTCTACGGCTACGGCGGCACAATGCATCAGCATCGCATCGTAATCAAGGATTTTCCGGCAGATAATTCTGTAAATTTCCAGACTTTCAAGGTAGCCGTCGGAAAAATCGGGATTTTCCTGAACAACTTTTTCCATAACCTTGTCCGGAACTTCCACGGTGAAATCCGCCTTGCCGTCATATTCAAACTCTTTGGCAAAGTCGTTGAAATAGCTATATTTATTTTTTACATCGATAACAATCCCGGCAATCTTAATTACCATGGCTTTTTCTCCTTAAATATCATTTTTTACAAGGTCGGCATAGGTTTCCCTCTTAACACCGATGCGGCTTTTTCCGTCCTTTAAAATAACAATGGGGGGACGGGGGATTCTGTTGTAATTTGATGCCATGGAATAATTATATGCTCCCGTAGTCAATACGGCTATATAATCGCCCTTTTCGCAGTGCGGAAGATTAATATGCTCTGCAATTACGTCTCCGCTTTCACAGCACTTACCAACCACATCGCACGTAAAGTCTGCCTTTTCGCTTGCCTTGTTTGCCACAAGCACACTGTAAAGACTTCCATAAAGGGCAAATCTGGGGTTGTCCGACATACCGCCGTCTACAGCTACATAGCTCTTATAGCCTTTAATTGTCCTTACGTTTCCTACACTGTAGAGCGTAATTCCGGCATCGGCAACTATGCTTCTGCCCGGCTCCATCATAATTCGGGGCATATTGATTTTTGCTTCAGCACATTTCTTTTTAATATGCTCGCTTACTTCCTTTATGCTCTCTCCGATATCGAAAACAGGGTCGTCCTCAACATAGCGTACACCGTAACCGCCGCCTAAATTCAGAACCTTTGCCTCGTAACCGAGCTTTTCCTTTACAAGCACAATAAAATCAATCATAATGTCTGCACTGTCACAGAAAGACTTCCCGTCAAACACCTGACTTCCTACATGGCAATGGAAGCCCATAAGCTCAATATTGGGAAGCGAAAGGGCAAATTCTACCAATTCAATCGCCTGCCCCGTTTCAATGGGAACGCCGAATTTGGAATCCACCTGACCGGTTCTGACCGCTTCATAGGTGTGAGTATCAATTCCGGGGGTAAGACGCATAATAACCTTCTGAGTAATGCCTTTTTCCCCTGCAATACGGCTTATTGCCTGAAGCTCCTCGCGGCAGTCCGACATGAAACAGCCAAGACCCAAATCCATTGCAAAAGCGATTTCTTCATCGGTTTTGTTGTTTCCGTGGAAGTATACGTTTTCCATAGGGAAGCCCGCTTCCTTTGCAGTATAAAGCTCTCCGCCCGAAACCGCATCAACGCTCATTCCCTCATCCTTCATGATTTTATACATTTCCTTGAAGCTCAGTGCTTTACTTGCATAGAGAGGAATACTTTCCTCCCCGAAATACTTTTTCATAGCGTCAATATATATTCTGCACTTTTCCCGAACACGCTGTTCGTCAAGCACATACAGAGGGGTTTTATATTCCTTTGCAAGCTCTACCGTATCCACCCCGGCAAAGGTAAGATGCCCCTTTTCGTTAATGTCTAAATTTGTGTGTAACATGCATATCAAGTCCTTCCTTAAAAACGGCATACACCGCTATTATATAATTTTATACGTTTTCGTAAAAAAAGGCAATAGAAAAATTGAAAATGACATAAAAAACATTCATTTTTAATTGCCGCCAATTAAACTGTTGACTAATTTATCCTAAGTATGGTATAATGTTTAATAATTATGGGGTGTTATACCCTGCTTGAAGAATGGAGAGTTTTCTTATGATAAAGAGCATGACAGGCTATGGAAGCGGAAAGGCTGAAATGGGAAATAAGACCTTCAGTGTTGAAATTAAATCTGTTAATTCAAGATACAGCGATTTCTCCATTAAAATGCCCAGAATATATACCTTCCTTGAGGATCCTATCCGTAAGGCAGCACAGGAAAAGATAAACCGAGGCAAGGTGGACATATATGTAAATGTAGAATCAAACGGAGAGGATGACAGTGTGGTTAAGGTAAACACTGCACTGGCAAAGGAATACCTGCAGGGGCTTCGGGCTCTTTCTTCAGAGCTTCAGATTGCAAGCAATACCACGGCGGAAACCTTTCTGCGTATTCCCGATGTTTTTGTATTGGATAAAGCCCCCGAGGACGAGAATTTAATTAAGGAAGCCGTGCTTAAAGCACTTTCCGAGGCACTTGGGGAATTTGATGCCATGCGTATTGCCGAGGGCGAAAAGCTTGAAAGCGACCTTAAAGAGCACCTTGCTTTTATAACCGATGCTACGGCTAAGGTTGAGGAGCGTTCTCCCGAGATTGTTTCCGAGTACCGCCGGAGAATCGAAGAAAGAATGAAGGACATATTGGAGGGTGCTTCCTACGATGAAGCAAGGCTTCTTACCGAGGTTGCAATTTTTGCCGATAAGGTAAACGTGAACGAGGAAACCGTTCGCCTGAGAAGCCACGTGGATCAGTTTACCGCCATGCTGCAAGGCGGCGGCTGCGTGGGACGAAAGATAGACTTTCTGATTCAGGAAATGAACCGTGAAATTAATACAATCGGTTCAAAATCCAATGACCTTGACGTCGCACGAATTGTGATTGATGTAAAGGCGGAAATTGAAAAGCTACGTGAACAGATACAAAACGTAGAGTAAATTAAATGAGGAATGAGGAATGAGGAGTGCGGAGTGCGGAGTGCGGAATGCGGAATGCGGAATGCGAAATGCGGAATGCGAAATGATGGTGGAAATCCTGCGGATTTCTTCTTTAAGCCATTTCGAACTTCGAACTTTAAATTTCGCATCTCAAAAAAGGGTTGTTTATTATGAAATTAGTCAATATCGGATTCGGGAACTTGGTTTCCGATGAAAGAATAGTAAGCATTGTCCTTCCCGAAAGTGCCCCCGTAAAGAGAATTGCACAGGAGGCAAGGGAAAAAGGGATGCTCATTGATGCCACCTACGGCAGAAAAACAAAAAGCGTTATCGTAACCGACAGCGAGCACGTTGTACTTTCAGCACTGACTCCCGAAGTAATCGCACAGAGGCACGGAAGCTACGTCCCTGCCAACGATGAACCCGAGAACGCGTAGGGGCGGAAGCCTCCCTTGTCTAAAGGGCTGATTTCCCCGATAGCGGGGAAAATGTCCGTAGGACAAAAGGGGCACGCTCTGGAAGAGGGGGACCGCTTGCGGTGGAGGGATTCTTATCCGCCCGTTAACGAATGTTCTCCGCTGTATACTTGCATTAATTTGACAGAAAGGAATGATTACATATGAAGAAAAAAGGGTTGCTTCTTGTTATCTCCGGCCCCTCCGGAGTCGGCAAGGGTACTGTTTGCAAGGAATATCTCCGCACCCATGATGATTGCACCCTTTCCGTATCCGCTACCACACGCAGTCCCCGTGAGGGCGAAATTGACGGTGTGAACTACTTTTTTCTGAGCCATGAGGAATTCAGAAGAAGGATAGATGCAGACGGATTTTTAGAGCATGCTGTTTTCTGCGAAAATTATTACGGCACTCCAAAGGATGCCGTTATGGAAATGATAGAAAGCGGTAAGGATGTAATATTGGAAATTGAGGTACAGGGTGCACTTCAGGTTCGCTCTCATTACCCCGAAGCCGTATTTATCTTTGTTCTCCCCCCTGCACTTGGGGATTTGGAGACAAGGCTTCGCGGCAGAGGCACGGAGACGGAGGAGGTAATTTTAAACCGTCTTGAAAGAGCAAAGGCAGAGTTTAAATATATTGAAAAATACAATTATGTCCTTATAAATGACACGGTGGAGGCTGCCGCAGCACGTCTTGACGCTATTGTTAAAGCAGAGCACTGCCTCCTGTGCCGAAACTATAAATATATAGAAAAAGAATTTTTAAATATAGAAAGGTAATGATAAATATGTTGTATCCCGAAATTTCAAAACTCATGGAGGGACTTGATTCCCGTTACTCTCTTGTAATTGTCACAGCGAAGCGTGCCCGTCAGCTTGTTTCCGATTCGGGCAATGACAAGACTGTTTCCCGTGCAATAAACGAAATTGCAAACGGTAAAATCAGATGTGTAAGAAAATCTGCACAGCAGCGTTTTTCCGAAGCAATTGCCGAATACGAGGCATCCTTGGATTCTGAGGAAGAATAATTATGATTGCTCAGGTTTATGTAAATACAAAAAACCTGAATATCGACAAGCCCTTTGACTACCTTGTGCCTCATAATCTTGAGGATAAAATTGCGGTGGGTTGCCGCGTTAAAATTCCTTTTGGCACAGGGAATATGCCCAAGGAGGCTTATGTTACCGAGCTTAAAAATGTCAGCAGCTTTGAATCGCTCAAGGAGATTAAATCCTTAACCGATGAGCTTCCCGTGCTGACAAAAAGCAGCATCGGTCTATGCTTTTACATGAGGGAAAGGTACTTTTGCACCTTTTCCGAAGCGGCACAGTTATGCCTTCCCCCGGGAACCGATGCAAAGTTTGAGGAATGGATTTTGCTTACTCACAAATATTTTGATATGCTTTCCTCTGTTAAAGGAATAAAGCAGGAACAGCTTATTAAGCTTTTGGAGCAATCGGACGGCAGTGCGGAAATGCAGCAGATTAAAGCTCTTTTGGGCAAAAATGCCAGAGCCACGGTAAACGCACTTATAAAAAAGGGAATATGCGAAAAAAGCTTCCGTGATAAACGCCGTGCAAACGAAAAGACAGTCCGTCTGGCTTTCTACTGTGGCGAGGAGGACATTTCCTACTATATTGAAAAGCTTGAAAAGGCAGCCCCCCGTCAGGCGGCTGTGCTTAAAGTTTTAAATGAGCTTGGCGAGCTTTCCGTTCCCGACATATTGCGAGCCTCAGGCTCTACACGAAATGCCGTGGAGTCGCTTCATGTAAAACATTTAATAGATTATCGTGAAGCAGAGCTTCTGCGTAATCCCCTGGAGGGAAAAACCACTTCGGAGCCTGCTCCCCTTAAGCTGTCAAAGCTGCAGGAGGAAGCCTCTAAGACCATAACAGAAAGCAAAAGAGGAATCTTTCTTATACACGGCGTTACGGGAAGCGGTAAAACTGAGGTGTATATGAGCATTGTTTCCAAGGCTTTGGAAAAAAACAAGCAGGTCATAATTCTTGTCCCCGAAATCGCCTTGACTCCACAGATGACGAGCCGTTTTTTCAGTCGTTTCGGTAAAAACGTGGCTGTTATTCACAGTGCTCTTTCTTTAGGGGAAAGGCTGGACGAATGGCGGAGAATACGCCGTGGTGAAGCAAGGCTTATTATCGGTGCAAGAAGTGCAATTTTTGCCCCCTGCGACAATTTAGGAGCAATAATAATTGACGAGGAGCATGAGCAATCCTACAAATCGGAGTCCTCTCCCCGTTACCATGCCCGTGATATTGCGGCTCATCTTGCAAAGGAGCATAGCTGTCCGCTTATCTTAGGCAGTGCAACGCCGTCTGTTGAAAGCTATTATAAAGCAAAATGCGGCGAATATACTTTAATAGAGCTTTTGGAAAGGTATAATAAAAGACCGCTTCCCGAAGTTTTTATTTCCGATATGCGTCAGGAGCTTAAAGAGGGAAACAAAACTGTTTTAAGCCGATTTCTTGCAAAAGAGATTGATGCAAATATCAAAAGCGGTGAGCAGACCATTTTGTTTCTTAACAGGAGGGGTTATTCCACCTTTGTTTCCTGCCGTGAATGCGGATTTGTGTTTTCCTGTCCCAATTGCAGTGTTTCGCTGACATATCACAAAAACACCGATTCTCTTACCTGCCATTACTGCGGCTACAGAGAAAGGGTTAAGAGCATTTGCCCCAAATGCGGTGGAAGCCGTGTGCGTGATTTCGGCAGAGGTACGCAAAAAGCACAGGAGCAGATTGAAAGCATCTTCCCCTCCGCAAAAACGCTCAGAATGGATGCGGATACCACAAGCGGAAAGAGAGGGCATGAAAAGCTTTTAGAGCAGTTCGACGGAGAGAAGACCGATATCCTCTTAGGCACGCAAATGGTTACAAAGGGGCTTGATTTTGAAAATGTGACTCTTGTGGGAGTATTGGCGGCAGATGCCTCGCTTAACATTGATGATTTCAGAGCACAGGAGCGTACCTTTAATCTGATAACGCAGGTGTGCGGCAGAGCAGGCAGAGGCGAAAAAAAGGGCAGATGCGTCATTCAGACCTACGAGCCTGAAAATCCAACGCTTCTTTTGGCGGCATCACAGGATTACAAGGCATTTTTTGAGGATGAAATTTCCTACAGACGGGAGTTTCTTTATCCCCCGTTTTGTGATATTATAAATATAACGGCATCCTCCTCCGACCGTGAGGAGGCGGAGAAAGCAATAGGAAGCATCGCTATGAAGCTGAGAGTTGCTCTCCGTGGTTATGACAACTGCAAGTTCTACGGCCCTTCGCCTGCACCCGTAAATAAAATTCAGGGCAGGCACAGAATGAGGCTGTGGCTTAAATGCCGTGCCGATGAGGATTTTATCCGTGAGCTTCGCAATATTGTTCACGAAAACCCGAAAAAACGAAATTCCGATTTATCGGTAATTGCGGATATTAATCCATACAGTATGAGTTAATTTGAACAAAGCGGCAAGAGCAAGCCCTTGCCCTACAAAATTTGCTCGTCTTACCTATATGGTGTAGGGATGGGGCTTGCTCCATCCGAAACATTTACATTTTAAGGAGAAATTAACATGGCAATAAGAAAAATCAGAGAAATAGGCGACCCGTGCCTTAAAAAGAAATGCCGTGAGGTTGAAAATTTTGACGAAAAGCTTCACACACTTCTTGACGATATGCAGGAAACACTCCTACTTGCAAACGGAGTTGGACTTGCCGCACCTCAGGTGGGAATCCTCCGCAGGGCGGTTGTAATAGATTTGGGCGAGGACGAGGGTATGCTTGAGCTTATAAACCCCGTTATCACCCATACAGAAGGCAGTGTTACCGATACTGAGGGCTGTCTTAGCGTTCCCGGCAAGGCAGGGACGGTTACAAGACCTCAGAAGGCTACCGTAAAGGCATTTGACCGCTTCGGGGAAGAATTTGAATTTACGGGCGAAGACCTTTATGCAAGGTGCATTTGTCACGAATGTGACCACCTTGACGGCACACTTTACGTTGAAAAGGCGTCCGAAATGTTTGACTTGGAACAGAATGAGGAGTAATTCTATGCGTATATTATTTATGGGAACCCCTGAATTTGCACAGGTTTCCCTGAAAGCACTTATTGATGACAACAGAGACGTAATAGGCGTAATCACACAGCCCGATAAGCCCAAGGGCAGGGGATACGAGATGTCAATGCCCGAAGTGAAAATATTTGCTTTGGAAAAAAACATTCCCGTGTATCAGCCCGAAACACTTAAAGATGAAGCCATTCTTCCTCTTTTAAAGGCGCTTAATCCCGACATTATTGTGGTGGTTGCATACGGAAAAATACTTCCCGAATATATACTTAATTATCCAAAATACGGCTGCATCAATATTCACGGCTCACTTCTTCCCCGATACCGAGGTGCCGCACCCATACAAAGAGCCGTAATTGACGGAAATAAGGTTAGCGGTGTAACAAGCATGTATATGGAAAAAGGGCTTGACACAGGTGATATGCTGATAAAGGCGGAGCTTCCCATAGGAGAGGAAGCCACAGCAGGCGAGTATCACGATGCTCTTGCCGTTTTGGGCGGCGAAGTGCTTCTTAAAACGTTGGACGGATTAAAAGAGGGAACAATTACCCCCGAAAAGCAAAGCGATGCTCTTTCCACATATGCTTCCCAGCTTTCAAAAGCGGAGGGAGAAATTGACTGGAATAATACAAACGAACAAATCTACAATAAAGTAAGGGGACTTAATCCCTGGCCGAAGGCTTTCAGCTTTATCGGTGGAAAGAGATTTGTGGTTGACTTTGTATATAAATGCGACGATGAAGGAAATGCAGGCGAGGTTCTCAGTGCCGACTCTGCCGGAATCAAGGTTGCCTGCAAAACGGGCAGTGTTATCATAAAAGAAATTAAGGTAGAAGGCAAAAAGAAAATGTCCGCAGAGGAATATCTTCGCGGTCACAAAATCGAAAAAGGCACAAAATTAGGAGTGTGATTTTATATGTTTTTCGGATATGGTTATTATATGGATGCCGGTCTTGTACTGGTTCTCATTGCAGGTATATTTTCAATGCTTGCTTCAGTGAGAGTTAATTCCACCTTTAAAAAGTTTTCTTCAATGCACACAGGCAGAAATATCACGGGAGAGCAGGCGGCAAGAAGAATCTTAGATTCCAACGGACTTTATGACGTCCGCATCGAGAGAGTCCGCGGTGAGCTGACCGACCATTACGACCCCAAGGCTAATGTAATAAGGCTTTCCGACAGTGTACACAGCTCTACCTCTGTTGCGGCAGTAGGAGTTGCGGCTCATGAAGCAGGTCATGCCGTTCAGCATGCCACAAATTACAAGCCCATTCAACTTCGTAATTCTATCGTCCCCGTTGCAAATATAGGCTCTATGGCAGGCCCTTACCTTGTTATCTTGGGGCTTCTTATGTCCTACGGCCCTCTTGCCTATGCAGGAATTGCCTTTTTCTCACTGGCAGTTCTCTTTCAGCTTGTTACCCTCCCTGTGGAATTTAACGCATCAAGGAGAGCCATTGCTACTCTTTCAAACGGCGGCTACCTTGAAAGTGATGAAGTTCCTGCGGTGAAAAAAGTTCTCGGTGCGGCGGCAATGACATACGTTGCGGCAGCGGCTGTTTCCATTATGCAGTTGCTCCGGCTTCTTATGCTTGTAGGCTCCAGAAGGAATGATGACTGATGAGTCCACTTTCAAAGCCCCGTGAGGCGGCACTTAAAGCGTTATACCGCTGTGAAAAGGACGGAGCATACCTGAACATTGCACTTCGTGATATATTGGCATCTGCCAACATGGAGCCGAGGGATAACGCCCTTGCTACCAATATTGCTTTCGGAGTGATGAAAAATCGTCTTTTCCTTGACAATATTATAGCAAACATATCTTCAATAAAGTTAAAAAAGCTTTCCGTATGGATTATCAATATTTTGAGAATGGGAATTTTCGAGCTTCGTTTTCTCGACAGAATCCCCGAAAGTGCCACGGTAAACGAGTGCGTCCGCCTTGCAAGAAGGTACGGGCACAGTGCTTCGGGCGGATTTGTGAATGCAGTGCTTCGGAAAGCCGCTTCTTCGGGAGATTTTCTGCCCGAGGACACCGAAAGCGTTGAATATATAAGCATTAAATATTCTATGCCTATGTGGTTGGTGAATTTATTGAAAAGTCAGGGACACACCACAGAGCTTTTTAAGGCAATGAATGATACTCCCCCCGTAACGGTGAGGCTTAACACCTTGAAAGTGAGCGGGCTTGGAGAGGATTTTGAAAAAACGCAGGACTGCGAATTTTCCTACCGATACACAGGAAGCGGAAGCGTAGAAAACACAGAGGAATTTATAAGCGGAGCCATTGCAATTCAGGACGGTGCTTCTCAAAGGGCAATTACAGCTTTTGGAATTGAAAAGGGCATGCGAGTGCTTGATTTATGCAGTGCCCCCGGCGGAAAAAGTGCATTTATGGCACAGCTTATGGATAATACAGGGGAAATTATCTCCTGCGATATACATAGTCATAAGCTGTCGCTCATTGAAACAAACCTTAACAGACTCGGTGTTACAAACGCCCGTGTTATGCTAAACGACGCCACCGTTTTTAACCCCGAATTTGCCGACAGCTTTGATGCCGTACTAGCAGATGTTCCCTGTTCAGGGTTGGGAGTAATCCGCAGAAAAAGCGATATTAAATGGACAAAATCCGAGCTTGGTAATGACGAACTGGTAAAAATTCAGCGAGATATCATCTCCAATGCCGTAAAATATGTGAAAACGGGAGGAAGACTGATGTATTCCACCTGCACAATAAATAAAAGCGAAAATGTGGATAATGTAAAGTGGATTTCAGATAACTTTTCCGAGTTTTCCCTCATGGAGCAAAAACAGCTTATGCCCCACACAGACGGCACTGACGGATTTTTCTACGCCGTTTTTGAAAGGAAGTAAAAGCCTTGAATTTAGGTGATTTGACAAAAGCACAGCTAAAAGAATATGTAAAAAGCATCGGGCAAAGTGCCTTCCGTGCAGACCAGATTTACAAATGGATTCACGCAGGAATTGAAGCCCCCGATGAAATGACCAATATTCCGCTTGCTCTCAGGCAAAGGCTCTGTGAGGATTTTGAAATTTTTCTTCCCACTGTACACAAAAAGCTTGAAAGCAGGCTTGACGGGACGGTAAAATATCTTCTTCGCCTTTCCGACGGCAATATAATTGAAACCGTGGTAATGGATTACCACCACGGAAAAAGCATCTGCATCTCAAGTCAGGTCGGGTGCAGAATGGGATGCAGTTTTTGTGCCTCCACTCTCCATGGGCTGACGAGAAATCTTTCTCCCTTTGAAATAGAGGGACAGATTTTAAGGGCACAAAAAGACCTTGGCGTAAAAATAAATAGTGTGGTAATTATGGGAATAGGCGAGCCTCTTGATAATTACGATAACATAATTACATTTTTGAAAAACGTAAATGACGAATCGGGCATAGGAATGGGCTACAGGCACATAACCCTTTCCACCTGCGGTCTTGCGGATAAAATCCGTACGCTTGCAGATGAGGAAATCCCCATAAACTTAGCAATTTCCCTCCATGCCCCCACAGACGAGGTAAGAAAGACTCTGATGCCCGTGGCAAAGGCGTATTCCCTTGAAAGTCTGATGAGTGCCTGTGACTATTACTTTGATAAAACCCACAGACGCATAACCTTTGAGTATGCACTGGTAAAAGATAAAAATTCTCATGCCGAGGAAGCACGCACCCTTGCAAGGCTTCTTCGGGGAAGAAACTGTCACGTGAATTTAATTCCCGTAAATCCCGTCAGGGAGCGTGACAACGTACGCACAAGCGAGGGAGAAACGCAGGCTTTTAAAAAGGTGCTTGAAAGCCTTGGAATAAATGCAACAATCCGCAGGGAGCTTGGTGCAGATATAAATGCCTCCTGCGGACAGCTTAGAAACAATGAATTGTAAAACCCTTTTGGGGAGGTGGTAATATGCAGTTTTATTCACTTAGCGACAGAGGTATGCTTCGTGAAATAAACGAAGATTATTTCATATCGGAAAATTTGGGTGACTATACCGTGCTGATTCTTACCGACGGCATGGGAGGCCACAACGGCGGTGAAACCGCCAGCAAAATTGCAGGGGAAATTATTTTTGATTTCCTTAGTAACAGACTAAAAAAGGCACTTCTTCCCGGTCAAATTATGCTGATGCTGGAGGAGGCTCTTGAAAAAGCTAACGAATACATTCTTTCCCTTTCCAGAAAGAAAGTAAATCTTGCAGGAATGGGCACGACTGCCGATGTTCTGGTATTTAAAAAGGATACGGCATACATAGCCCACATTGGGGACGGAAGAATTTACTCTCTTAACCAAGGCGGAAAGCTTAATCTTTTGACAAAAGACCATTCACTGGTTGAATATATGGTTGAAACAGGTGCCATTACCCGTGAACAGGCGGCAGGTCACCCACAGAAAAACGTTATTACAAGGGCTTTGGGGATTTCTCCCGAGGTTAATGCCGATGTTTTTCATGTAAAGACTTCGGAGAAAAGCCGTTTTCTGATGTGCAGCGACGGGCTTACAAATATGCTCAGTGACGAAGCTATCGGAAAGACGGCTGCCTCCTGCGAAAGCCTTGAGGTTGGCGTTAAGACGCTGGTAAATCAGGCAAATGAAGCAGGCGGAAACGACAATATAACAGTTATTTTGGCAGAGGTCTGACATTTATTTACGGAGGAAATATTATGCAGTCTAAAGTACTTGGTTCCAGATACGAATTGCTTGAACAAATCGGCATGGGCGGAATGGCAATCGTATATAAAGCTATGGATAAGATGCTTAACAGATATGTTGCAATAAAGGTTCTTCGGGAAGAATTTAAGGAAAACGAAGAATTTATAAGAAGATTTAATGTAGAGTCTCAGGCGGCGGCAAGTCTTTCGCACCAGAACATCGTTCAGATTTACGATGTAGGCGAGGAGGACGGTCTTCATTACATAGTAATGGAGCTTTTGGAGGGTGAAACCTTAAAGCAGTACATCACCGCTAAAGGCGGCAAGCTTACCGTCAGAGAAGCTACCAATTTCTCAATGCAGATATGCAGAGCGTTGGAGCATGCTCATTCAAAGCACGTTGTTCACAGAGATATTAAGCCGCAGAACATTATCATTACGGAAAGCGGAAAGCTTAAGGTTGCCGATTTCGGCATAGCGAGAGCCGCAAATAATTCCACCATGGTAAATGCAGGGAAAAATGCAATCGGAAGTGCACACTATCTTTCCCCGGAACAGGCAAGGGGCGGTTATACTGACCTTAGGAGTGACATTTATTCCCTTGGCGTGGTTATGTATGAAATGTTCACCGGCTCGCTTCCCTTTGACGGAGAAGAAAGCATCAGCGTGGTTCTTCAGCATTTGCAGGAGGAGGCGGTTCTTCCCTGTGAGGTAAATCCCGAGCTCCCTGCCGGAATTGAGGCGATAATTGTTCGCTGTATGAAAAAGGAACAGCGTTTCAGATACAATAATGCAACGGAAATTCTTCAGGACCTTGTAAAGGTATACCAGAATCCCTCAATCGCTATCTCGCACTTAAATGCATATGACAGCGAGGGCATGGAGGACATTCCCAAGCGAAGCCCGTTACAAAAAAGGCGTGCCTTGGGACAAGGCGGAAAAAACCATAAAAAGAAAACTAACAGAGCTCTTATGATAACCATTATCATAGGTCTTGCCGCTGTAATAGCACTTATGGTTTTGGGAATAAGACTGCTTTTCCCACGGAGCGAGGAGGTCAAAATTCCCAACGTGGTTGGTATGAAGTATGATGATGCCCTGCTTGCGGTAAGCGAAGCATCTACGGACAGCGTGGAATTCACGCTGGTACAAAGCAGTGAAAAATGCTCCGATGAGCCTAAGGGCACAATCATAAATCAGGACCCCGAAGGAAACTTTAACGTTAAAAAATCAAGAGAAATAAAGGTTGTTGTCAGCAAGGGACCCGAAGCACTTGTTCTTCAAAGCTATAAAAACAAGCACTATAAGAGCGTGAAAGAGAAGCTTGAAGATAAAGGGCTTAAGGTAACGATTGAAGAGGAGGACAACGAGGATTATAACGAAGGAATAATCTTCAAGCAGTTCCCCTCCGACGGAAAAACCATGGCAAAGGGCGAGGAGGTTATCCTCTACGTGTCTAAAGGTACAGAGCAAAAAATTGTTCCCGACTTAGTGGGAAAAACCCGTGCCGAAGCACTTCTTGCCATTGAAGAAAAGGGACTTAAGGTAGGCTCGGTAAAGGAAGCCTCCAGTGAAAAATATCCCAAAGGACAGGTGTTCAGACAAAGCATAGACGCTTATGAAACCGTTCCTGCAGGAACACAGATAGACCTTCATATTTCAACGGGAGAAAAGGCAGAAGATGATGACGAAACCGGCAAGCCTCCGGCAAAACCCGACAAAACCCCAAAACCCAAGACGGTTTCCCTGAAGCTTACAAGCCTTCCCAAGGGAAAGCCCGTTACAGTGAAGTTAGTTTGTGACGGAGTTCCTATTTACGAAAGCGATATTACCACAACTACAGGTACGGAGACAATTTCTTTCCAGATAGAAAAAACCTCCGGTCTCCTTATATATTATGACGGAGTTTATATCCGTCAGGAAGAGGTAAAATATTGACAGATACAAAACTTTGCGGAACAATTATAAAAGGAATAGGCGGATTCTATTACGTAAAAACAGAAAATGAAGTAATTGAATGCCACGCACGGGGAAAATTCAGAAAGGATGAGCTTTCCCCTATCGTGGGAGACCGGGTTGAGATTGCTCTTAATGCAGATTCTACGGGGCACATTGTAAAAATTTTTCCCAGAAAGAATTTTCTCATAAGACCCGGAGTAGCCAATGTGGATATACTGGTGCTTGTATCTGCGGCAAAATCTCCCCTTCCCGATTTTTCACTTCTTGACAAGCTTTTGGTGATCGCCGAGAGCAAGAACATTAAATCTGTAATATGCCTTAATAAAACCGACCTTGCGAACTCTCTGGAGACGGAGCAATTTATGTCCGTATACCAAAGGGCAAACTATCCCTGCATTTGTGCCAGTGCCAAAACAGGCGAAGGAGTAGATGAAATCCGTAAGCTGATAAAGGGAAAAACCGTTGCTTTTGCAGGCCTTTCGGGGGTAGGAAAATCCAGCCTGCTTAAAAGAATTACGGGGATAGACCTTAAAACAGGTGATGTGAGCAAGATTCAGCGTGGAAAGCACACCACACGCCATGTGGAGCTTATTTCTGCGGCTGACACCCTTGTATTTGATACACCGGGGTTTTCACGGCTTGATGCCGATGAACTCCGTGCAAACGAGCTGTGGCAGTATTTTCCCGAAATTGTTCCCCTGCACGGTGAGTGCAAATTCCGCACCTGCAACCATGTGGGAGAAAAAGGCTGCTCGGTAAAGGAAGCTGTAGACGGCGGAAGCATTGCACCGAGCAGATATGAAAACTATGTGGCACTATTTAACAAGCTGAAAGATATAAAGGACTGGCAAAGAAAGGATTGATACTGATGATTAAAATTGCACCTTCATTACTTGCATCGGATTTCGGTGCACTGAGGAGCGACGTTCTCGCTATAGAAAAGGCAGGTGCCGACTGGGCACACATCGACATTATGGACGGACACTTTGTTCCCAACCTCTCAATGGGGCCCGATATTGTAAAGGCTATCAGGAAGGATAGCGGTCTCTTTTTCGACTGCCACCTGATGGTAACTGACCCCAAAATGTTTGTAGAACCCTTTGTAAAGGCAGGGGCAGAGCTTATCACCTTCCACGCAGAATGTGTTGAGGATATGGATTCCCTTATTGACTATATCCACTCCTTCGGTGTAAAAGCGGCAGTTGCAATCAAGCCTGCCACAAGCGAGGAGGTTCTTTTCCCCGTTTTGCACAAGCTTGACATGGTGCTTGTAATGAGCGTTGTACCTGGGTTTGGCGGTCAGAAGTTTATGAGCGAAGTTTTGGGCAAGGTGAAAAACATCCGTGCTCATGAGCATGGAAAGGATATCGATATTCAGATGGACGGTGGAATAAATTCCGAGACCGCTGCACTTGCGGCAGAAGCAGGTGTAAATGTACTGGTTGCAGGAAGTGCAGTGTTTGCCAATCCCCCTTATGACGAAACGATTGCACTTATCCGCAAAAATGCCGAGGAAAAATATAATGGCTGAAAACAAAGAAGCGTGCCGCTTCACCCTCGTCGCACCCGAACATTGCACGAACACAGTTTCATGCGAATTAAATTCACGCAAATTCCCATACAGAAATAAAGCCGTTTTACGCAGGGAATTTTTATCTCTGCGTAAAACGGCTGATTTGGTTGATTTAAGACTTGAGGATTTGGAAAACTACCCGGAATTTATTAAGGCTAAAACAGTTTTTTGCTACGTCTCCGCCAAAGGAGAAGTGGGAACGCATACGCTGATTAAAGAGCTTTTAAAAGAAAAAGAGGTTGTCGTTCCCAAATGCATTGACAAAGAAGGCAATATGATAGGTGTTAAAATTACTTCCTTTAACGAACTGAGGGAGGGCTTTTTCGGCATTTTGGAGCCTGAAAATTGGGTGGAGTTTCCAAAAGGCAGGATTGATTTTGCCATTGTTCCTGCAATTGCCTTTGACGAAGAAGGCTATCGCCTCGGTTACGGCAAAGGGTATTACGACCGATTTCTAAGCGATATCAACCCCTATAAATTAGGAGTGTGTGCTAAGGACTTCTATCTCCCAAGCCTTCCTCACGATGAGCTTGATGTAAAAATGGACAGTGTGTTGGTTATTAAAGCTTGTGTATAAAGCTTCAATGGGCTAATTATAAAGAGGCAGTAGCAAAATTAACATTTTGCTACTGCCTCTCATTAAAAGCATACTAAATTCGCTACGCTCAGTCAGCAAGGTTGAATTTGCTGTGTATCGCTCTTACTGCGTTTTCTGCGTCCTTTCTGTCTATAAGAACGCTTACACGGATTTCGCTTGTGGAAATCATCTGAATATTGATTCCTGCATCATAAAGTGCCTCAAACATCGTTGCGGCAACACCGGGGTTTGATGTCATACCTGCACCTACAATGGAAATCTTTGATACGTTTTCATCGTGAATAACCTTTTCAGCACGAATGATTGCGTTATTTTCATTAATTACATTAAGTGCTGTTTCAAGGTCGCCTGCTCCTACGGTGAAGCTGATATCCTTGCTTCCGTCACGACCGATTGACTGAAGAATAATATCAACATTTACCTTTTTCTTTGCCAAAAGCGAGAATATCTGGAAAGCCTTTCCGGGCTTATCATCAATATTTACAAGAGCAATTCTTGCAACATCATTATCACGGGCAATACCTCTGATTAACATTTTTTCCACTGTGTTTTCCTCCTTAACAATAGTGCCGGGAACTTTTTCAAAGCTTGACAGCACTTCCATATTTACATTAAATTTCTTTGCAAGCTCCACGCTTCTGTTATGAAGCACGTTTGCACCTGCACTTGCCAACTCCAGCATTTCATCGTAAGTAATTTCGTTAAGCTTTCTTGCCTCAGGCACGATTCTGGGGTCGGTTGTGTACACACCTGTTACGTCGGTGAATATCTGACAAAGGTCAGCACCCAAAGCCGCCGCAAGAGCAACTGCCGATGTATCCGAGCCGCCTCGTCCGAGGGTTGTAATATCATCAAACTTATTAATACCCTGGAAGCCTGCCACGATAACAATTTTCTTTTTATCAAGCTCCAGATGAACTCTTTCGCCAATGATACGCTTAATGCGAGCCTTTGAATAATTGCTGTCAGTATTTACACCTGCCTGCCAGCCTGTAAGGGAAACAACGGGTCTGCCCAGCTTTTCAATAGCCATTGCAAGAAGGGACATTGAAATCTGCTCACCTGCCGAGAGAAGAACGTCCATTTCTCTTTTTGATGCGTTTTTGTTGATTTCTGCCGCTTTTTCCAGCAAATCATCTGTAGTGTCACCCTGTGCGGAAACAACTACCACAACATCATTACCCTCGTCGTAAGTTTCCACAATACGACCTGCTACACGGAAAACTCTTTCCGCATTGGCAACACTGCTGCCGCCGAATTTTTGTACTATTAAACCCACTATAATTACCTCCTTGGGATTAGTCTTATTTTGTTTATCGCACCGCCGATTTTTTCAATATCGGCAGCAAGCTTTCCAATTTTTATCTCATCGGTTACAAAGCCGTAATCATTAACACCTTTTATAAATTCTCTGTCTCCGAAAACCTCTCTCGCCACAGGAATCCGGCTTTCTTCTATACGAACAAAGAATTTTGCCTCTACATCTTCATATGGGATAAAGCTTTCCCTGTCACTTGCCTCCCAGCTAAAATAGGGATTATATTCTCCGCTGCGGACAATATCCACCACGTCGCCTACTACTGCACTGGCGGTTGGAAGCTTACCTGCCCCTCTGCCGTAGAACATAAGGGTATCTACCATGTTTCCCTTTACCATAACGCTGTTGAAAACATCCTGGGCTGTTGAAAGGGGACAGCTTTCGGGGATAAGCATCGGTTCAACGGAGGCATTTACCTTGCCGTCCTTTATAAAGCCGCAGCCAATAAGCTTGATTGTACAGCCGATTGCCGCTGCATATGTCACGTCCTCTGCAGTTATTGTACGGATACCTGCCGTATGCACCATTTCCGAGGGAATCTTTTTTCCCGTAACAAGCGACATAAGGATTGAAATTTTTCTGCATGCATCAAATCCGTCCACATCTGCCGTGGGGTCCTTTTCCGCATATCCAAGCTCCTGTGCCGTTTTAAGTGCACCCTCAAAGGACTCGTTTTCCTTAAACATCTTTGTCAGAATGTAGTTTGTGGTTCCGTTAAGAATACCCGAAATCTCATAAATATCATTTGCTGCCACATCATTTGCCAAGGGGCGGATAATTGGAATACCGCCGCCGACGCTTGCCTCGTAAAGATAGCGTACATTCTTCTCCTTTGCAATGCGGAAAAATTCATCGCCGTGTGCGGCAACAAGCTCCTTATTGCTTGTAACAACGCTCTTTCCCGAGGAAAGAAGTGCCTTTGTATATTCATAGGCAAACTTTATACCGCCCATTGTTTCCACAACAATATCTATCTCACCATCTCCTACAAGGTCATTGAAATCCTTTGTGAAAAGCTGTGCTTCTTCATGGGCTGAAAAATCACGAATGTCAAGAATCCTTTTAACGTCGATTTCTTCCCCTGCATTTTTTGTGAGAATATCTTTATTTTTTCTTATTATCTCATACACTCCCGAGCCTACAACTCCGAAGCCGATAATTCCGATTTTCTTCATATGCTAACCTTCCTTTGTAAAACCTTTTACTATTGCTTGGCAAGGATATTTACCTTTCGTACGCCCCGAACCATCTGAAGTCCCGAAATAAGGCGGTCGGTGCTGAGACGCATGTTTTCCGTCTGAACGGTAATTGTTATATTTGCAACACCGTTTATGGGGACATTCTGATTTATTGTTAAAATATTGCAGCCTGCATCGCTCATAAACGATAGCATATCACTGAGGACGCCCTTTAAGTCAATTGCTGCTATAAGGAGCGTTAAAATTCCCTGCATCTGATTAAAGGGGAAAACGTAGTCCTTATATTTATAATACGCACTCCTTGATACTTCTGCCATATCTGCCGCTTCGTTTACAGTTTCCGCCTCTCCCGATTCCAAAAGCTCTTTAACCTTTAAAACCTTGTGATAAACAGGGGGAAGTACCGACAAATCGGCAATTACAAGCTTTTTCTGCTCCATGTGTCCACCACCCGTGTACATTTGTCTTTTGATATAATACCACTAATAGGGACAATTGTCAAGGAAAAAATAATAAAATGGGGATGATTCGGTGCCGGACACGCTTTGAATGCGAAATGCGAAATGCGAAATGCGAACTTCGCATTATATTTTATATTCATTATATATATCCCGCTTACTTACGCCACGGTCTTTTGCTGTCTTCTTCAATGCTTCCTTTTCGTCAATACCCTGCTTTATATACATTTCCACATGTTCGGAAACGGACATCTTCTGCCATGCGGCTTCCCTTTCGGCTTCTATATCCTCGCTCCTTTTGCCCTCAATGACAAGGACAAATTCGCCCCGAGGGGGGTTTTCTTCATATTTGTTTATTGCATCGGAAATGGTTGTGCGGACAAATTCCTCGTAAATTTTCGTTATTTCACGACAAAGGGCTATTCGCCTGTCCCCTAAGACTATCAGCATATCACGAAGCGTGGAAAGAAGCTTGTGGGGTGCTTCGTAAAAAATCATGGTACGCTGTTCCGCTAAAAGCGATTTAAGATGCTCCGTTCTCCCTCTTTTATTCACTGTAAGAAATCCCTCAAAGGTAAACCGCTGTGTGGAAAATCCGCTCGAAATAAGGGCATTTATCCCTGCGACCGCACCGGGAACGGGGACAACATCAATCTCCGCTTCTATGCACATTTTCACCAAATCCTCACCGGGGTCGCTTACGGCAGGTGTTCCGGCATCGCTTACAAGGGCAATATTCTTTCCTTTTTTCATTTCGGAAATGAGGTACTCCCCTTTTTCCTTTTTATTGTGCTCAAAGTAGCTGGTAAGGGGTTTTTCTATATCAAGATGATTTAAAAGTCCTAAGGTTCTCCGTGTATCCTCCGCCGCAATCAGGTCAACGCTCTTTAAGGTTTCCACGCACCTGTAGGTGATATCTCCCAAATTTCCTATGGGTGTGGCACATAAATATAATTTTCCGTTCATAGCAAATATCCTTTATTTTAAAGATTGAATATAATTTCCGTCCCTGTCGTACATAAAGATGGCACTTTCAAGCTTTAGCTGCGGCTTTCCGTCCAGTGCCCCCTCAACCAAAATCAGATTTGCCGCCTTTCCCTCGGAGGGGTATACTACGCTGAGACGTTTTGGCTCAATTTTATATTTTCTGAAGGCTGATATGACATCGCACATTCGGTCGGTCCGATGCACCATAAAAAGCTTGCCTCCCGATTTAAGCACTGCCGCCGCACTTTTTACTACACCGTCTAAGGTGCAGGCAATTTCGTGGCGTGCTATGGCAAGAGCGTCCTTGGGATTTACGATTCCTCCCCCTGCGTTCATATAGGGAGGATTGCAGGTAACTGCATCAAAAACGTGCCTGCCAAAAAGGGTGGGAGCATCATTAAGGTCTGCATTATGTACGATTATCTTATCCGACAGCTTGTTAAGCTCCATAGTTCTTTTCGCCATGTCGCTTACCTCCGGAACAATTTCTACCGCATCAATCTGTAAAAGCTCCTGCATTCCCCACAAAAGCACGGGAATAATACCCGTTCCCGTACACATATCAAGCACCCTTGCCCCTTTTTTAAGCTTTACAAACCTTGAAAGAAGCACTGCATCGCTTCCGAAACAGAAACCGTCCTTATTTTGTATTATTTTATATCCTTTAAGACCTAAGTCCTCTACTTTTTCATTATCTAAAACTAAATCCATTTTCCTGCTCCTTTTGAGAAAGTAAAAGCCGCCGAAAAATTTCAGCGGCTTTTCTTTCTTAAATCTCCGATTATTCAGCGGGGTTGGGAGCTGCAACAGGGCATACACCTGCACAAGCACCGCACTCGATGCAAGCATCAGCGTCGATTTCGTACTTTCCGTCGCACTCTGTAATGCATTCTACGGGGCACTCACCTGCGCAAGCACCGCAACCGATGCACTCTTCGTTAATTTTATAAGCCATTGTCTACACCTCTTTTT
The DNA here is from genome assembly GCA_045545055.1 of Clostridia bacterium. Taxonomy (GTDB): domain Bacteria; phylum Bacillota; class Clostridia; order UMGS1883; family UMGS1883; genus UMGS1883. The sequence goes on from JAZQAB010000087.1 coordinate 42,175, forward strand.
CATAGATTCTACCTACATTGTAGCATAAAAATCATAAATTTCAATAGTTTTTTTTGCTTTTATGCTCTTTTTGCTTGAATATGGCGGTTTTTTTATATATAATATAGGAAATAATAATACGATGGGATAGTGTTGATGATGAAAACCTTGAAAAAAATTCTTAACCACATTTTTATTGATGGCCTCAGTGGTATGGCGTACGGTCTTTTTGCCACGCTGATTGTGGGAACGATTCTCACCCAGATAGGTTCTTTTCTGGGCGGCGAAATCGGCAGGCTTTTTACAATCGGCGGAAAATTTGCGTCCCTGCTTACCGGCGGTGGAATCGGTGTGGGTGTAGCGTATAAATTCGGTGCATCTCAGCTTACAATGGTGAGCAGTGCTGTTACAGGTATGATTGGTGCATATGCAGGCAAGATATTAAACGGAAGTATTTTTGCAGGCAGTGCATTTTCAATCGTTGCTCCCGGAGAGCCTTTGGGTGCTTTTATTGCGGCATATGTTGCCATTCTTATAGGAAAGCTTGTAAGCGGTACTACCAAAATAGATATATTGGTGACGCCTATCTGTTGTATTTTTTCGGGTACACTGGCGGCTCTTTTGGTTGGCCCTCCCATTTCCGAATTTATGACAGAGCTCGGCAGTATGGTAAACTGGGGTACTGAGCAGAATCCTTTCATTATGGGAATCGTGGTAAGCGTTCTTATGGGAATGTTCCTTACTCTCCCCATAAGCTCTGCCGCTATCGGCATAGTGCTTGGGCTTGACGGCATTGCGGCAGGTGCGGCAACTGTTGGCTGCTGTGCCAATATGATTGGCTTTGCCGTGTGCAGCTACAGAGAAAACAAAGTGGGCGGTCTTTTTGCACAGGGACTGGGTACAAGCATGCTCCAGATTCCCAATATTGTCCGCCATCCGCTTATTTGGCTTCCCGCAATTCTTACAAGTGCGATTTTGGGGCCTATATCCACAATGGTATTTAAAATGCAGAGTAACCCTACGGGAAGCGGTATGGGAACGGCAGGTCTTGTAGGGCCTTTGATGAGCTTTGAAACCATGTCCTCTTACATGAGTGCTTCTACCGCACTGCTTTTGAACCTGCTTATGTACTTTATACTTCCTGCAATTATTGCACTCGGAATTTCCGAGGCAATGAGAAAGCTCAATTACATAAAATATGGACAGATGAAGCTTAATTTATGATGAAAATAGGAAATGTATCTTTAAAAAATAATATATTTCTTGCCCCAATGGCAGGGGTGACGGATCTTGCGTTCCGAATTATATGCGACCGCTTCGGGGCAGGTCTTTCCTACACGGAAATGGTCAGTGCAAAGGCACTCTCCTTTTCCGACAAAAAGACAAACGCCCTTATGCAGACGGACAATCTTCCCACGGCGGTACAGCTTTTCGGAAGCGATGCTGCTATTATGGCAGCAGCCGTATGTGAAGTGGAAAAGCACGGACTTTTTACCGATATTAATATGGGCTGTCCTGCACCGAAAATTGCAGGCAACGGTGAGGGAAGTGCCCTCATGCGTGACCTTGACAAAGCGGAAAAAATAATTGGCTCTGTTTGCGACAAAGCTACAAAGCCCGTCACCGTAAAAATGCGGAGCGGCTGGGACAGTGAGCATATAAATGCCGTTGAGCTTGCTCGTATTGCACAAAGCTGCGGAGCGGCGGCGGTAACCGTCCACGGAAGAACACGTGAGCAGTATTACAGCGGAAAAGCCGACAGGAGCATTATCAAAAAAGTGTGTGAAGCGGTAACAATCCCCGTCATTGCAAACGGTGACATATTCTGTGCCGAGGACGCACAAAGTATGCTTTCCGAAACAGGTGCAGCCGCTGTGATGATTGGCAGAGGCAGTCAGGGAAATCCGTGGATTTTCAGGCAGATAACCGAGCTTTTTGAGGGCGGACAAGTGGAAACAAACCCCACCCCCGAGGAAAGAATTTCAATGGCGATTGAGCATATTACCCTGCTTTGCTCCCTTAAAGGGGAACACAGGGGTATTTTAGAGGCAAGAAAGCACGCCTCCTGGTATATAAAAGGACTCAACGGTGCGGCTCAGCTCCGCAATAAGATAAATACGGCTACCTCGCTTGAGCGTATGAGTGAACTTCTCTCAGAGCTTTTATAACCATTTGAAAAATTTAAATTGAAAGTTGAAAATTATGGTGGATTTTTGCCAAAGCAAAAATCTTCATTCATTTCGAATTTCGAACTTCGAACTTCGCATTTTTCAACCTTTTGCTGAAAGGAACGACTGTATTATGCGTATAGCAATAAAAGTAGGCACTTCAACATTAGCCCACAGCACAGGACATCTTAATATCCGCCACGTAGAGGATTTATGTAAGGTTATAAGCGACCTTAAAAATGCAGGGAACGAAATAATCCTTGTTTCTTCAGGTGCTATAGGCATGGGCGTGGGTAAGCTTTCCTTGGGAAAACGCCCTGAGGATATGCCCACAAAGCAAGCGGCGGCGGCTGTGGGTCAATGCGAGCTGATGTATACATACGACAAGCTTTTTTCCGAATATAATCATACGGTGGCACAGCTTCTCATCACGTCCCCCGATATTTCCGAAAGCACAAGAAACGAAAGAGGCGAAAATTTCCGCAATACAGTTCTCCGTCTTTTGGAGCTTGGAGCTCTTCCCATTATAAACGAAAATGACACTGTGGCAACCGAGGAAATCTCGGTGGGTGACAATGATACCCTGAGTGCCCTTGTTGCACGAAGCTGTGATGCTGACCTTTTGGTACTCCTCTCCGATATTGACGGACTTTATACCGCTGACCCCCATACCAATTCCGATGCCCGACTTCTGTCCGAGGTTTCTGCCATTACTCCCGAAATAATCGCTATGGCAGGCGGTAAGGGAAGCGATTTGGGAACAGGCGGCATGGCTACCAAAATCCGTGCGGCACAAATCTGCACCGAAAGCGGAATAGATATGATTATTACAAACGGTGCAAACCCCTATGTCCTCTACGATATAGCAGACGGGAAAAGCATAGGAACGAGATTCATTAAGCAAGGTGAAAAACAGATATGACAACCAAACAAATACTTGAAAATGCCAAGGCGGCAAAGCTTAGTGCAATGCTCCTTGATACAAATAAAAAAAATGCTGCCCTCCTTTGCATGGCGGATAAGCTTATTGAGCATACCGATAAAATCCTTTCTGCAAATGCAGTTGACGTAGAAAAGGCACGGGGAATAATTTCCGATGTAATGATTGACCGCCTTTCTCTTTCCAAAGAAAGAATCGCTTCTATGGCACAGGGAATCCGTGACGTGGCAGCACTTCCCGACCCTGTGGGGCAGGTAATAGAAAGAGTAGAGCGTGAAAACGGACTTATAATCGAAAAAACCTCTGTTCCCATCGGTGTTACGGCAATAATTTACGAAAGCCGCCCCAATGTGACAAGCGATGCGGCGGCACTTTCCCTTAAAAGCGGAAACGTGTGCGTGCTTCGAGGGGGAAAAGAAGCATATAACAGTGCAAAAGCGATTGTTGATGCACTCAGAGAGGCTCTTTCGGAGTGCGGACTTTCACAAAATCTGATAAACCTTATTTCCGATACCACACGCCAAAGTGCGACAGAGCTTATGACGGCTGTGGGATATGTGGATTTGCTCATTCCAAGAGGCGGTGCAGGGCTTATCAATGCGTGCCTTGAAAACGCAAAGGTTCCCTGTATTCAGACAGGAACGGGAATTTGCCATATTTTTGTTGACGAAAATGCCGATTTTGAAATGGCACTTAATATAATCGAAAATGCCAAAACAAGCCGTCCCTCAGTATGCAATGCGGCTGAAAGTCTGCTTGTACATAAAAATATTGCAAAGGACTTCCTCCCTCTTGTGAAAGAAAGATTAATTGATAACCGAAAAGAAAACCCCGTGGAGCTTCGTTGTGATGAAAAGGCTTTTGAGATTTTGGGTACGAAAAAAGCTTCGGAAACGGATTTTGACACGGAATTTCTCGACTATATCTTAGCCGTAAGCGTAACGCAGGACGTGAGAAGTGCTATAGAGCATATTGCACTTCATTCCACGGGACACAGCGAAAGCATTATTACAAAAAACGAGGAAAATGCGAAAATCTTTACTGCGGCAGTTGACAGCTCCTCCGTTTATGTAAATGCCTCCACACGTTTTACCGACGGAGGAGAGTTTGGACTTGGCTGTGAAATGGGAATTTCCACTCAGAAGCTTCACGCAAGAGGCCCTATGGGACTAAGGGAGCTGAATACATACAAGTACATTATAAAAGGTAACGGAAACACAAGATGAGTTCGGAATGAGGAGTGTAGAATGCGGAGTGAATGTGGTTTTCTCTTACAAGAAAACTTTTAACCACATACTACTCTAAAATAACTAAACAAAGATTTTCGACAAATGCGAAAATCTACCTCCATTCCGCATTCCTAATTCCGCACTCCGAATTAAAAAAGAAAGGTTTGATAAATATGTACACTGCAGGTTTTATAGGCTGCGGCAACATGGGCGGTGCATTGGCAGGTGCGGCTACAAAAGCCATAGGCGGCAAAAATGTATTTCTTTCCGACTTTTTAGAGGAAAAAGCAATTTCGCTAAGCCGTGAAACAGGTGCGAACAAATCCTCCAATGAGGATATTGCAAAAAATTGCAAATACATTTTTTTAGGCGTTAAGCCACAGGTTATTTCGGGAACAATTTCTGAAATTGCCCCCATACTAAAAAGCCGCAGTGACCGCTATATCGTGGTTTCCATGGCGGCAGGCATCAGCATCGGTGCAATTAAGGAGGCTTTAGGGTTTGACGTCCCCGTTATCCGCATTATGCCCAACACTCCCGCTTCTGTGGGAAAGGGCGTGATTCTTTATTCCCCGAACGGGAAAATCACAAATGATGAGGAAAAGGAATTTTGCGAAATTTTCTCCCTCGCAGGCATCACCGATAAAATTGATGAAAAGCTTATTGATGCGGCAAGTGCACTTTCGGGCTGCGGTCCTGCCTTTGTATATCTCTTTATTGAGGCACTCTCCGACGGTGCAGTTGATTGCGGTCTGCCCAGAGACAAGGCACTTTCCTATGCGGCAAATACGGTTTTAGGTGCGGCACAGATGGTTATTGAAAGCGGCAAGCACCCCGGCGTGCTTAAAGACAACGTCTGCTCCCCCGGTGGAACAACCATTGAAGGTGTGCGTGCTCTTGAGGACGGCGGTTTCAGAGCAAATGCAATGAATGCAGTCATAAAAGCATACGAAAAAACTCTTAAACTAAAGAAATAGTGAAGATATTTTGTATATTTACAAAAAATGCTTGCAAATTTATACATTTGTCTTTATAATGAAATCATACTAACTATATTTTGGAGGTTATTAATTATGAAGAAGATTCTCGCATTAGTACTTGTTCTTGCACTTTCAGTGTTTGCTTTTGCTGCTTGCTCAAGCGACGAGGGCGAAAACAAAGCTTCTCAGACAGAAAAGGAAGTAGAAGCTGTACAGGACGACAAGGAAACAGCAACTCTTAAAATGGCTACAAATGCCGCTTTCCCTCCCTATGAATATAAGGAAGGCGAAAATTTCGTAGGTATCGACGTTGAAATTGCTCGTGAGCTTGCAAAAGCTCTTGGCTGTGAGCTTGAAATCATCGATATGGAATTTGATTCCATTATCACTTCGGTTAACGCAGGTGAGGCTGATTTCGGTATGGCAGGTATGACCGTTACGGAGGACAGACTTAAAGAGGTTGACTTCTCCGACAGCTACGCTACAGGCGTTCAGTCAATCATTGTAAAGAGCGGCAGTGCAATCAAAACTCCCGATGACCTTGCAGGTAAGAAAATCGGTGTTCAGCTCGGAACAACAGGCGATATTTATTCCTGTGACGATTTCGGCGAAGAAAATGTAACAAAGTTCAGCAAGGGTGCTGACGCTGTTTTGGCTCTTAAAGGCGGCGAGGTTGACGCTGTTATTATCGATAACGAGCCTGCTAAGGCTTTCGTTGCAGCAAATGAAGGTCTCGAAATCCTCGGAACAGACTACGCTGTTGAAGATTACGCAATCGCAATCAAGAAGGGTAACACAGAGCTTCTTACACAAATCAACGATGCACTTGCAACCCTTTCTGAAAATGGTACTATCGATACAATTATCGGAAAATATATTTCTGCGAAATAAGGCTTCACATTAAAAGAACACGTTTTTTCAAAGACAGGAGAGCAGTTCTTCTGTCTTTGACTTTTTATCAACTTTCGAAAGGCGGTATACTATGTCCGCAAAAAAGAAAATTATTATAAGCTTAATTTCCGTACTTGTGGCAGTAGGCTTGATTTTTACGGGAATATACGCACTAAACAGCAGTTCAAAGGCAGATGAAACTGACCTTTTCACGGCAGAAGCGTTTGTAAACGAGGAATTTGACAAAATTGCCAGTTCTCAAATATCAAAGCTGATTGCCGAAAAAAACACAATTAAGGTTGATGAAATCTCCTATGGCAGTCAGAAAGACATTATTCTTGAATGCCGTATAAAGACGGTGGATTTACATACACTTCTTTCTCCTCACTACGATGAATTTCTCGGCACTTCGCCCAGGAAATCCACAGGAATGTATAAGTCAAAATCAGACCTTAACAGGGAATTTCGCGAAAAACTGACGACTCTTATCAGCGATTGCGATACAGTCGAGAAAAAGGCTACACTTACCCTTTATCAGACGGATTCGGGGCTTAAAGTATACGCAGATAAGAAAACGGCAGATTTTATCTACGGTGGCGTCGATAAAATAAGGGAAGAAGTCCTTGATAAAACACATTATACGGATTCTGACGGAGTGAAGAAAGAAATCGGCTCTACAAATATCACACGAGGCCTTGTTGAGTGCTTTAAGCTTCGCTATGATGACCGCATTCCCGACACAGGAAGCCGTATTGTAAGAATGTACAACAGCTTCAAATACGACTTTCACCGCATTTTCATAGAGCATGCACGCTGGAAATCAATATTTACCGGCTTGTGGGTTACTCTTAAGCTTACTTTCTTTGCACTTATTATAGGTATCTTCTTAGGCTTTTTGGTTGCATTCATAAGATGCACCGCCATAAAGCTTAAAAAGAAGAATTTCCTCTTATCTCTGCTTGACTTAATTTGTAAGCTTTATATTTCAATTATCCGCGGAACACCTGCCATGGTTCAGATAATGATTATTTATTTCGTTTTCTTTATGCCTATGGGTGTCAGCAAATTTATTGCAGCGGTTGTGTGCTTCGGTCTTAATTCGGGAGCATACGTTGCCGAAATTGTCCGTGGCGGAATAATGAGCGTGGACGAAGGGCAGACAGAGGCAGGAAGAAGTCTTGGCTTCGGATATATGTCCACCATGTTCTATATCATTCTTCCACAGGCATTTAAGGCAGTACTCCCTGCTTTGGCAAACGAATTTATTGTGCTTTTAAAAGAAACCTCTATAGCGTTCTACATCGGTCTTGGCGATTTGATGTACTCCGTAAACGCAATCCGTGCGGCAACCTATACACAGTTTATGCCCCTTATTGCCGCCGCACTTATATATCTGGTGCTTGTGCTGGTACTCAGCAAGCTTGTAAGCATATTGGAAAGGAGACTGAGAAATAATGAACGATAATAAAGTTGTTATTAAAACACAAAATCTCTCCAAATGCTTTAAAAGCACCATTCACGCCTTGAACAACGTAAACGCAGAAATAAAAAAAGGCGAGGTTGTGGTTGTAATTGGCCCTTCGGGAAGCGGAAAATCTACTTTTCTGCGTTCTCTGACAAGGCTTGAAGAACCTACGGGCGGACATATTTATTTTGATGACATTGATGTAACCGACCATAAAACTGACCTTAATATGATTCGCAGAAGAATGGGTATGGTTTTCCAGCAGTTTAACCTTTTCCCCCATATGACGGTTCTTCGCAATATGACCCTTGCCCCGATGAAGCTTCTTAAAATGAGCAAGGCAGAGGCAGAGGAAAAAGCCATCAGTCTTTTAAAAAGAGTGGGGCTTGGCGACAGGGCAAATGCGTACCCCTCCCAGCTTTCGGGCGGACAGAAACAGAGGGTGGCGATTGTGCGCGCACTGTGTATGAATCCCGAAGTGCTTCTTTTTGATGAGCCTACAAGTGCTCTTGACCCCGAAATGGTAGGCGAGGTTCTTGATGTTATGAAGGAGCTTGCAAAAGAGGGTATGACAATGGTTGTCGTAACCCATGAAATGGGCTTTGCCAAAGAGGTTGCCGACACCGTAATATTTATGGATAACGGCGAGATATTGGCAAAAGGTACTCCCGAAGAAATTTTCGAAAAGAACGAAAATCAAAGATTACGCGATTTCCTGAGAAAAGTATTATAATTGAATATTTAAGGAGGTGTAAAAAATCGAGTTTTTTACACCTCCTTTTCTTGAGGTTCCCATTGTACACCGTCAGACTGCCAATGTTCCTCTCTCATTCTCCAAAAGAATCTGCACGTCCTCAGTGTTTCCCGTTTGTGTGTTTACATAGATAAGAAAATGCCGCCCCGAAACAACTCCTTTAATCTGATAACAGCAGGCTTCACTTCCGTTTTCAAGGGGAATTACCGCCATAGAGGTCTCCTTGATTTTTAGATTGGGATTCACATTTTTTAATGCGTCCTCCTTGGTAATTGCAGGCTTGGGAATATTTCTGTAAACATGGTTCATTACATATCCCCTGCTTTCAAATCCGATGATTTCCCCATCGTCAAGAGCCACCTTTACCTTGACCAAATCGGGAAAAACAATATATCCGTCCTGCTCATAAGCATAATTTATAACCACACTTCCGCCCATGCTTTCATAGTAGCTTTCACGCATGTCATTAAATCCGTTTTCCTTTAAAAAGGCGGCGGCTTTTTTCTTTGCCTCGGAAACAGACAGCTTTTCTTCCTCTATATGGCGGTCCTTCATCAGCATCAGAAGCACACCGCCGTGCTTTGTATATTCCGCCACGGTAGAATTTGAATTTATGCTGTAGCAGGGGAGCTTTCCTCCGATTTCGGAAACGCTTGCTTTTTCCTTTCCCGTAAATTTCTTTGCTTTATTTAATACCTGTTTTTTCGTAAGCTCTGCCTTGCCCTTGGTTAAAATGGATTCCTTTAAGGTAAGATGCTGTGAAAACGGCCCGTCATATATGAGAGACGGATAATCGTGAAATTCCTCCTCCAAAGACGCAAGCTCACTTGCCATTGCCGTTTTTCCTCCGCTGAAAGAGGGCAGGGATCTGTTTTCTTCATCAAAAGAAATCTGCCCGTCGTTTATTCCGATGAGCATTTCATCAAGACCGCTTTTTAAGGTATTGGCATACCCCGAAAGCTCCTGCATAGTTTGAATTTCTTTCTCTTCAAGCTTTTCTCCGCGAAGCATTTTTTCCGAAATACAGTTTGCATATTCTCCCACCTGTGAAAGAAATTCCGACGTCTTTTCAAGATTTCTTCCGTTTATGGGAAGAAGGGCTAAATTTGCCTTTGCTCCGCTTGCCTGACTGTGCAAAAGGGCAGAAAGCTTAGCCATCTGCATGGGCGTTGACACAACCTGTCCCTTGCAAAGCGTTATTTCAAGGTCATCTACATATTCCGTAAGCTCGGCAAAGACCCTGTTGTATTCTAAGTTTCTGTGATAGCTGAGTTCTTCGGCTCTCTTGTACTGAAACAGAGCAAACGCTGTAACAAGAAGCAAGAGCGTGGACAAAAGTAAAAATTGTCTACGTTTTTTAATGTTTTCATGCATTTTAATACACCTCTAAGGTTATTAATTGTCAAATTGCCAATTTTTATTCATACGTCTTGAAAAAACGGCACCTTTTTGTTATAATAGGAATGAGTTTTTCCGAAAGGACTTGATATTATGAAATATGTAATTATTCTAACGGACGGCTGTGCCGATTTGCCTGTTGAAAAATTGGGTAATCTTACACCGCTTGAAAAGAGTAATACTCCCAATATGGACTATTTTGCCGCAAACGGCAGTCTTTATCTTGTAAAAACCGTGCCCGACTCATTAAAGCCCGGCAGTGACGTGGCAAACCTCTCCGTAATGGGATATAATCCACTTAATTGCTATACAGGGCGTTCTCCTCTGGAGGCCGCTTCAATCGGGGTAACGCTTGCAGATAATCAGACGGCATTTCGTGCAAATCTTGTAACGCTTTCCGATGAAGAAAATTATGAGGATAAAACCATGCTTGATTATTCATCGGGCGAAATTTCCACTGAGGAAAGCCGTGCCCTTATGGCTGAAATTGAAAAGGAGCTTGGCGGCGGAGACATTCATTTTTACGGCGGAGTCAGCTACAGACACCTTTTCGTTTGGGAAAATGCTCCCGAAAGCTTCGTTCTGACACCTCCCCACGATATTTCCGACAGAAAGATAAAAGACTATCTCCCCTCCGACGAGAGAATTTTGGATTTAATGAAGAAAAGTGAGAAAATCCTTAAAAACCACCCCATTAACCAAAAGAGAATTGCCGAGGGAAAAAACCCTGCAACCTCCATGTGGATATGGGGCGAGGGAACAAAGCCCGCTCTTAACAATTTCTATGAAACCTACGGAAAAAAAGGTGCGGTTGTAAGTGCCGTTGACCTTATAAAAGGCATCGCCATTCTTGCAGGAATGAACAGTATTGATGTTGAGGGTGCGACGGGAAATATCCACACTAATTTTGACGGAAAGGCAAAAGCTGCGGCAGATGCCCTTTTAAGAGAGGGTGCCGACCTTGTTTACGTGCATCTTGAAGCTCCCGACGAGTGCGGACATCAGGGCGACGCAGAGGGAAAGGTTCGCTCACTTGAGCTTATCGATGAAAAGGTAATAGGCTATATAAAGGCTCGCCTCGAAGAAGCAGGTGAGGATTATGCCTTTTTGGTAATGCCCGACCACCCAACTCCCATTGCCACAAAAACGCACAGCCGTGAAGCAGTCCCCTGCGTAATTTACAAAAAGGGAGATAATAAGGGTAGTAATCTCCGTTTTGTTGAGAAAGATGCAACAGAACACGGCACAGTTATTTCCGAAGGCTATAAAATTATGAGTATTTTTCTTAATAAATGATTAAACCCTTTCTTTAAAGAGTAAAATAGAGAATGTAGAATTAAAATTTTCTACATTCTTTTTTTTCGGGTTCTATAACAACTTTTTTATAAAAAAGCTTTAAAATACACGATTCACAGTAATTATGGATTTTTGCTTTGGCAAAAATCTTCCTTCATTTCGCATTTCGAACTTCGCATTTCGAATTAATAGGAGGTTTTCCTTTGAAACTAATATCCTTTAAAACCCTGCGTTCTCTTTTTATTGATTTCATTATTTTTTTAGTGCCTGTTTTGCTTCTTATTTGGGCTTTTCCGTACATCTTAAGTATTTTATCTCCGTTTATAACGGCATTTTTTCTTTATCTTGCGGCAAACCCCTTAAATAAGCTTTTACGCAGGAACCATTTAAACCCAACCTTGTCCTCTCTCTTATCCCTTATTTTAATTTCCTCGGTGTTTTTTATTGTGCTTCGCTTTCTTTTAATTACGCTTATTGGTGAGCTTTCCTCCCTTGCCGAGAACATAAACTTTTTAAGCACAGGGTCATTTCCCGACATTTCGGAAAAAGTATCTGTATTTATTGAAAGAAGCTCACTGCCCCGAATTGTTAAAACCTCCTCCGACACATTTCTTCCCACACTTTTTAACGCAATCCGTGATAACCTTGTTCACTTTTTAAAAACTGCCGGAACTTTTTTTATTGATATTATAAAGAACATTCCATCTATGGTTATATGGCTTTTTACTACTATATTTACAACCTTTTTTCTTTTAAAGGAAGAGGACGGCATTGCCTCCTTTTCAAGAGATTTTTTCGGAGAAAAGGTATGTTGCGGTTTTATGAAAATCAAGCATTCTTTTCTTTCCGTTACATTTTCATACATTAAGGCACAGCTTATTATAGAATCAATTATTTTTGCCGTGCTTTTTACGGGCTTTATGCTCCTAAAGCTTGATTATGCCTTTCTTCTGGCACTTATTACCGCAATTGTAGATGCCGTTCCAATTTTAGGTACAGGAACAATTCTTATTCCCTTTTCCTTATTCAATTTTGTTTTGGGGGAATACTCCTTAGGCTGGGGCGTTTTGATTTTATACGGAATTGCAATGGCAACAAGGCAGCTTTGCGAGCCTAAAATCCTTGGAACAAAATTAGGCGTCCATCCTCTTTTCACGGTTTTTTCAATGTATTCGGGAATGAAGCTTTTCGGGATTGCAGGACTTATTTTCGGTCCCATTGCCGCAATTTTGATAAAAAATTTAGTTTCTCCCCGAAGCGAAAAAGCTCCGCTTTAGGAACCTCTCAGGGACGAGGACGGGGAAATGTTGTAATCCATAGGTACAACAAAATTTCCCTGCTCCCAAAAATATTTCAAAAAATGCGAACATTTGTTTGCATTTTTTATTTTTTTGTGCTATACTGTTTCTACAACACTGAAAAAGAGGTGTATTTCTATGGAGCTTTTGGAGAAACTCAGGATTCTTGCCGACAGTGCAAAATATGATGCCTCCTGTTCCTCAAGCGGAAGCGAACGTACAACGGATTACGGAGGTATTGGCTCGCCCACTGCGGCAGGCTGTTGCCATGCTTTTTCCGCAGATGGCAGGTGCATTTCCCTTTTAAAAGTGCTTTTTACAAATTATTGCATTAACGATTGCAAATATTGCCACAACCGCATTTCCAACGATATCCCCAGAGCCACGTTTACCCCCGAAGAGCTATCCGAGCTGTGCATTGATTTTTACAGGCGTAATTATATAGAGGGGCTTTTTCTAAGCTCGGGAATCATAAAATCCCCCGACTATACGGCGGAGCTTCTTCTTAAAACCTTGCAGCTTCTCCGTTTTAAATATGGGTTTAACGGATATATTCATGTAAAAGGTATTCCCGGTGCATCGGAAAGGCTTATCCGTGAAATAGGCTTTCTCGCCGACAGAATGAGCGTAAATATTGAGCTTCCCAGTGAAAAGGGACTAAAGCTTTTAGCACCGCAGAAAACAAAGGAAAGCGTTCTTTCCCCCATGAAGCTTATAAAGGAAACCATTTCCGAGGTAAAGGAGGCTTCCCTTACCGCAAAGCACAAACAGCATTTTGTTCCTGCAGGGCAAAGCACGCAAATGATAATTGGAGCAACGGGCGATTCCGACCACCATATCCTGACGCTCTCGCAGGCACTTTATAATAAATATTCACTTAAAAGAGTTTATTTTTCCGCATATATCCCTGTTGGCAATCACCCTGCACTGCCAAAGGATATTCCACCTCCGCTTCTTCGGGAGCACAGGCTTTATCAGGCTGACTGGCTCATGCGTTTTTACGGCTTTGAGGCAAGCGAAATTCTTGAAGAAGGGGAGTCCTTTGACCCTCTTTTAGACCCTAAATGCAACTGGGCAATGAAAAACATTCACCTTTTCCCCGTGGAAATAAACACAGCACCCTATGAAATGCTTTTAAGGGTGCCCGGAATAGGCGTTGTCTGTGCCAAAAGAATATATCGGGCAAGAAAAGTATGCTCTCTTGATTTTGAAGATTTAAAGAAACTGCGTGTTGTCTTAAAAAGGGCGGCGTACTTTATTACCTGCAAGGGAAAATACATGTATAACGCATTTAAAATGAACGAAGCCTTTATCTACGATTCTCTTGTGCACGCAAGCCCAATGCTCGAATCGGTAAGAAAAGCACAGCAGCTTTCATTTTTTGACGGAAACTATGACCATCTTCTGCCTCCGCCTGCCGAGCGGCTTACGGCAGTTTCGGGACAGCTTTAAAAAGGAGAACGCTATGAATTACAGTAAAATAATAGATAATTCCTCAATTTATTATATTTATGACGGAAGCTTTGACGGACTTTTAACAGCAGTGTATCAGGCGGTTTATTCCCGTATAACCCCCTGTGGAATAGGAACGGAGAAAAATCTCCAGCTCAGCTTTGACACACGCTATGTGGAGGTAATCACAAACAAAAATTATGCACGCAGGGTGTACAGTGCACTTTATAAAAAAATAGGCTCTTTCGGGCTTCGCCGCATTTACTACATTTTTTTGAGCAACGATAGCCAAAAGGACCTTATTATATACAAATATATGATGCTGGGCTTCAAAAACGGACAAAAGACAAATTCAGCACTTTCCGATGACACTGTTGCCGCCGCATTTCAGATTGCACAGAATGTTTCACGTGAAACAGAAAAATATCGTCAGTTCACACGCTTTAGTGTTATGGATTGGGGCGTTCAATATGCTAAAATAACGCCCCAAAACAATCTTTTGCCTGTTCTTACTCCGTTTTTCATACAAAGGTTAAAGGTTATCCCCTTTGTCCTCCACGATGCGACCCATAATCTCTGTGCTGTTTACGATACTAAGGATTGGCATATTTCCTCCAGCGAGGGGCTGACACCGCCCTCCAAGAGCACACGTGAAGAAGATGTGGAAAGGCTATGGAAAACCTTTTTTGATGCCATTGCCATAAAAGAAAGGTATAACACCAAGCTTCAAAAGCAGAATATGCCGTCGGTGTACTTTAAAAGCGTGTGGAGCATAAGGTAAATGCGGAATGCGGAGTGCGAAGTGCGGAATGACGAAAGATTTTTTCGACATATCGTGCCGAAAGGCATATCGCGTGCAAAGCACATATAGCAAATTCCGCCGGGAATTTATATCGCTGACAACAATCAAATAAAAAAGACCCCGAAGGGTCTTTTTTATTTGATTGTTGTCTTACCGCCCATATAAGGAACGAGAACATCGGGAATAGTGATGCTTCCATCCTCGTTCTGGTAGTTTTCAAGAATTGCCGCCACAGTTCTTCCTACTGCAACACCGCTTCCGTTAAGCGTATGAACAAACTGTGCTTTTCCGCCCTGTCCGTCCTTGTATTTGATATTTGCTCTTCTTGCCTGGAAGTCCTCGAAGTTACTGCAGGAAGAAATCTCAACATATCTGTTGTAAGAGGGCATCCACACCTCTATATCATACTTCTTTGCCGCTGTGAAACCAAGGTCTCCGATACAGATTTGCACTACTCTGTAGGGAAGTCCCAATCCCTGAAGAACTCTTTCCGCATCATTTGTAAGCTTTTCAAGCTCTTCATAGGAATCTTCGGGCTTTGTGAACTTAACAAGCTCTACCTTGTTAAACTGATGCTGACGGATAAGGCCTCTTGTATCTCGTCCTGCACTTCCTGCTTCTGCACGGAAGCAAGCGGTATATGCAACGTGCTTAATGGGAAGCTGATTTCCGTCAAGAATCTGTTCACGGTACATATTTGTTACGGGAACTTCTGCGGTAGGAACAAGGAAATATTCTGTTCCGGCTACTTTGAAAGCATCTTCCTCAAACTTGGGAAGCTGACCTGTTCCTATCATAGAATTTCTATGCACCATAAAGGGAGGGAAAACCTCTGTATAGCCGTGTTTTTCGGTGTGTGTGTCAAGATAATAGTTAATAACGGCTCTTTCAAGTCTTGCACCGATGTCCTTGTAAACGGTGAAGCGTGTGCCTGTGATTTTTGCGGCTGTGTCAGGGTCAAGAATGCCTAAATCCTTACCAAGATCCCAGTGCGCCTTAGGCTCAAAGGCGAAATTCTTAGGCTCACCGAATTTTCTGATTTCTATATTATCCTCATCTGTATCGCCGTCGGGAACGGAATCGTGGGGAATATTGGGAATTGTAAGCATCATGCGGTTAAGCTCGTCCTCAACCTCACGCACATCTGCATCAAGGGATTTAATTTTTTCGGAAATTTCCTTCATTTCAGCAAAAACCGCTGTTGTGTCCTCGCCTGCTTTCTTCATGGCAGGGATTTTCTTTGTAACTTCGTTTTGCTTCGCTTTAAGCCCCTCTACCTCAACCAAAAGGGCACGTCTTTTATCATCTGCGGCAATAATCGCATCAATGTCAACGTTTTCCTTTCTTCTTCCGAGAGCAGCCTTAACCTTTTCGGTTTCTCCTCTGATAAGTTTAAGATCCAACATTTACAAAACTTCCTTTCGTATTTAAAACCTCTACGGGCAATTTTAATTCAATATATCAACAATTCTCGTTAAATCCGCTACGGAGTAAAACTCAATCTCAATTTTCCCCTTGCGGTTTCCCTTTATACGCACCTTTGTTCCATATTTTTGGGACAAATCACGCTCCACGTCGGGATATACACTTTCTTTGCTTCCTCTTTTTTTCTTAGGCTCTGTCGGTTTTTCCTGTCCGAGAGCTTCAGCCTGTCTTACGTTAAGCCCTTCAGAAATAATTCTCTCTGCCGCTTCCACACGCCCTTTTCCCGCAGGCAGCGACAGAAGTGCTCTGGCATGCCCCATGGTAAGCTTATTCTGAGCAAGCATTTCCTTTATTTCGTCCTCTAAGGACAAAAGTCTCAGCATATTAGCAATATTACTGCGGCTTTTTCCCACTCTTTCGCTTACCTTGTCCTGAGTCATCGAAAAGCGGTCTATCAAGGTTTTATATCCCAAGGCTTCTTCTATGGGATTAAGATCCTCTCTCTGTAAATTCTCAATGAGAGCTACCTCAGCAATCTGAATTTCATCATAAGTTCTGATTATTGCAGGGATTTCTGATAAATTGGCAAGTTTACTTGCTCTCCATCTTCTTTCGCCAGCTATAATACTGTAATATCCGTTTTGCCCCGGTGTTACTATAATTGGTTGAATAACCCCGTGCTCCGCTATGGAATTTGCAAGTGCCTGAAGCTGCTCACGGTCAAAATTTTTTCTGGGCTGATCACGCCTTGGCTCTACAAGGCTTATTTTCAGCATTTTTACCTCGTCCTGCTTTACCTCTTGTACGGCATCGTCACTGCGTGAGAAAAGTGCATCAAGCCCTTGTCCTAAAACTCTTTTCATTTCAGTTCTCCTGCTCCTCTTTATTGTTTTCAACTACCTCGTCTGCCAGTTCCATATAGGCTACGGCACCTTTTGACGGCTCGTCATAGTATATAACGGGTTTTCCGAATCCCGGTGCTTCGCTTATCCTCACATTTCTCGGAATAATTGTTTTATACACCTTTCCGGGGAAAAACCGTTTAACCTCATCAACAACCTGCACTGCAAGATTTGTCCTTGCATCATACATAGTCATAACAATACCCTCTATATATAAAGTAGGATTAAGGGCTTTTTTAATTCTTTTTACCGTTTCAACGAGCTGACTTACCCCTTCAAGTGCGTAAAATTCACACTGAATGGGGATTATAATGCTGTTTGCCGCCGTTAAAGTGTTTATTGTAATAAGCCCGAGCGATGGCGGAGAATCAATAAGAATAAAATCATACTCATCTTTCACTGATTCAAGGCTTTCTTTAAGCCTGTTTTCACGCCCCATTACGCTTATAAGCTCTATTTCAGCACCCGAAAGGTCTAAGTTTGACGGACAGAGACTGAGATTTTCATATTGGGTAGCAATTGCCGCTTCACTCATAGGGGTTTCGTTTACAAGGCAATCATAGATAGTTTTTTCACATCTTCTTTTATCTACGCCCAGTCCGCTTGTGGAATTTCCCTGCGGGTCTATATCAATCAGCAAAACCTTTTTTCCTATCTTTGCAAGACCTGCCGCCAGATTAACCGTTGTGGTTGTTTTTCCGACACCGCCTTTTTGGTTTGCTATGGCAATTATTTTGCTCAATTCTGTCCCTCCTTTTTTTCGTTTTCTACATTATAACACAAAAATGTTTCACGTGAAACACTTTTTTACGTTTTTTTCAAAAAAATGCGTTGTTTCACGTGAAACATGTCGTTTTTTATTCATTTATACACCTTGATGCGGTATTCTATGTATTTTTCGTTTTCGTTTTCCTCGGTTTCTGTCCTTGCACCGTTCCTTTTAAGCAAATTTATTGTGTTTTTCACAGTGTTTTTATAGAGGAGCATATTTGCACCTTTCTTTTTTTCGTACTTTCTTTTCTCTTTTCCTTGTTCCGAAAGCTCTTTTTGAATTTGCTTCACAAGCTGCAAGGTATCCTTCTGATTTAATTCTTGTTCCTTAATTATTTCAATTACCTTTAATCTGCTTTCCTCATCATGAAGCTTGAGAATATCCGAAAGCATGTCCTCCTTTATTTTATATTCATCTATTTTATAGCGTTCCTTTTCCGAAAAGCGAAGAAGCTGCAGCTTTCTTCCCAGCTGTGCTCCGTTCTCAAAAAACTCGTTTATAATAAGGTCTTTTTTTACGTTGTGATAAGATAAAAGGTTAAAAAAGCCCTCTGCTTCCTCGTATTTGCTAAGGCTTGCACGGCACAGGTTTTCTTCAAGGCTCATAAGGGCACATTTTGAATCGTTTGCCTTTATTATAATAGCAGGGACGCTCTCCATATTTGCCATTCTTGCGGCTATAATTCTTCTTTGCCCACATATAATTTCAAATCCGTTTATGGACGGTCTTAACACTACGGGTGAAAGCATTCCCGAATTTTTAATTGACCGGCAAAGAAAAAGAAGTTCTTTTTGATTGAAATTACGACGCAATTGATAAGGATTGGGCAGGATATCTTTTATATTAATCATTTTTATCTTTTGACCGCTATGTATCATCAGAAAACTTCCTTTCAATAAAGCTACTGTAATTTTATCATAAAAAGCTCTTATAATAAATAGAAAGTTTTCGCCTTATTACAGGCTTTTACGGCTTGTTTTTATTTATTAAAACAAAAAAGAACACCCCTTTAACAAAGAGCGTTCTTTTTCGATTTGTTTTTTACCTGATTGGGCTTTTATGCGGCGTTCCGGCTTTTCTGGGATATTTTGACGGAGTATTTTTAACTTTTTTTATAATTACAATACAGTGATTAATTCCCGACGGAAGCGTAATTTCTTTTACGGCTTCAATTTCTCCGCCCATTTCTTTTATTGCTTTCTTAGCACCGCTAATTTCTTCTTCGGGTGCATTTCCTTTCATTGCAACAAAATATCCGCCCACCTTAACAAAAGGCAACGCATATTCAGCTAAAACAGAAAGGTCTGCAACGGCTCTGGCAGTCGCTATGTCAAACTTTTCTCTTAAATCCTTGTTTTTCCCGCCGTCCTCCGCACGTGAATGAATTGCTCTTATTTTCTCAAGACCAAGCTCTTTTATAACATCATTTAAAAAGTTAATTCTTTTATTGAGAGAATCAAGCATTGTCACATCTATATCTTCTCTTACAATTTTAACGGGAAGGGAGGGAAAGCCTGCACCTGCACCTATATCTATAAGACTGCAGTTTTTCTCAAGCTTTTCACTAAGGAGGAGAGTAACCGAATCAAGAAAATGCTTTTCTTTAACCTCATCGGGCTCTGTTATAGCCGTTAAATTCATAAATTCGTTATAATGAAGCAGCATTTTTGCGTACTTTGCAAACATTTCGTTTGCTTTTTCACTTATCTCTATATTCAAATTCAATGCTTCTTTTATTAAATCCATCATTATTCCTCACTTCTGCGATGCAAGATAAATAAGTAAAACGCCTATATCCGCAGGGCTTACACCGCTTATTCTGCTTGCTCTGCCTATATTTTCGGGACGCATTTTCTCAAGCTTTTGCCTTGCTTCCGTCCTCAGACCGTACACCTTTGAATAATCTATGTCCTCAGGAAGCAGTTTTTTCTCATTTTTAGCAAACTTTTCTACCTGTTCAAACTGCCTTTTTATATAGCCCTCATATTTTACGGCAATTTCCGCCTGCTGCCACTCTTCTTTTTTAAGAACAGGTCTTTCCTTGTCAAAGGGGGCGAGAGAATCATAGTCAAGCTCCGGTCTTCTTATTAATTCTGCCAGTTTTATACCTGTTGAAAGGGTTTGACTTCCATTTTTTTCCAAATAGTTGTTTATCTCCTTACTCGGCGGTATATTTACTGAGTTTATTCTTTCAATTTCTTTTTCTATGTTTGCTTTCTTTTCAAGGAATTTCTCATATCTTTCCCTGGAAATAAGCCCGATTTCATATCCCGTGGGGGTAAGGCGTAAATCAGCATTATCCTGACGAAGCAAAAGCCTGTATTCCGCACGTGAAGTAAGCATTCTGTAAGGCTCGTTTGTACCCTTAGTAACCAAATCATCTATAAGAACACCTATATAAGCCTCGCTTCTGTCAAAAACAACAGGGGAAAGACCTTTTAATTTCCTTGCGGCATTTATTCCTGCAATGAGTCCCTGTGCTGCCGCTTCCTCATAACCGCTGGTACCGTTAAACTGACCTGCCCCGTAAAGATTGGGAATTTCCCTCATTTCAAGTGAAGGCTTAAGCTGCAGGGGATTACAGCAATCATACTCGATTGCATACGCACTTCTCATTATTTCAACGTTTTCTAAGCCCTCCATGGTTCTTAACATTGAAAGCTGAACATCTTCGGGAAGGCTTGTACTCATTCCCTGCAGATACATTTCCTCTGTAGTAAGTCCCATAGGCTCAATAAAAACCTGATGACGTTCACGGTCACTGAATCTAACCACTTTATCCTCAATTGAGGGGCAGTATCTGGGGCCTACTCCGTCAATCAAGCCATTAAAAAGAGGACTTCTGTGCAGATTTTCCCTTATTATATCGTGGGTTTTTGTATTTGTGTATGTGAGGTAGCAGGAAACCTTATTTTCAGCTTTTTCCTCCGTTTCAAAGGAAAAAGGAATAATATCCTCGTCACCCTCCTGTATTTCAAGCCTTGAAAAATCAATGCTTCTTCTGTGAACACGTGTGGGAGTACCTGTTTTAAAACGCATCATTTCCACACCTAATTTTTGCAGACTTTCACTAAGGCCGCTTGAAGGGAAAAGCCCGTCGGGACCGCCGCTGTAGGCACATTCTCCGATTATTATTTTTCCCTCCATATATGTTCCGGTGGACAAAATAACGCTTTTTGCGTAAAATTTCGTTCCCGTATGTATAGTAAGGACAAAATTATCCCCGTCTTTTTCAACTTCCTTTACTTCTGCCTGCCTTATATAGAGATTTTCTTGCTTTTCAAGCCTTTTTTTCATCTCTATCTGATATGCACGCCTGTCGGACTGAGCACGAAGTGAATGAACGGCAGGGCCTTTTCTTAGATTCAACATTCGTGTCTGAATTTTGGTAAGGTCTGCTACCTTTCCCATTTCTCCGCCCAGTGCGTCTATTTCACGGACGAGATGCCCCTTTGCAGTTCCTCCTATAGATGGATTGCATGGCATATTTGCGATTGAATCAAGGTTTATTGTGAGAATAATTGTTTTCATTCCCAATCTTGCAGAGGCAAGTGCCGCTTCACAGCCTGCATGACCGGCTCCCACAACGGCTATATCAAAATTAAATGTGTTGTCTTTCATAATTACAATCCTTTCAAATGAAGAATTATGAGTACGTAATAAGGAGTTAAGAAAGATTTTAGCTGTAGCTAAAATCAACCAACATTCCGCACTCTGCACTCCTAATTCCGCATTTATTTACCAAGGCAGAATTTTTCAAATATCCTGTTCACCGTTTCCTGATTTATGCTTATTCCCTCGGCTTCTCCCAAAAATTCTATCGCATTACCTATGTCTATCGCCGCAAGGTCACTGAAAAAGCCGTCTTCCATTGTTTGTATTGCTTTTTCTATGCTTTCATAGGCTCTTACCACGGCTTCATACTGCCTTTCATTTGCTATAAAAGCGGTACTTTCGGTATTTCCCACTATATCCGACACTGCTTTTTTAACCTTTTCTATTCCGTCATTTTCCTTTGCACTGATTTCAATATAACCTTCTTTTCCTTTTTCGTCAAGGTCTTTTTTATTTGCTACAAGAATAAATTCTTTTTCTTTTATTCTTTCAAGGATTTCTTCTTCTTCCTTTGTTAAATCCCTGCCACATTCCGTTACAAATATACATATATCGGCATTTTTAATATAGTCATAGCTCAAATCCACGCCTATTTTTTCAACCACGTCATCACTCTGGCGTATTCCTGCTGTATCACCAAATTTTACGGGAATCCCGTCTATATCAGCATATTCCTCCACCACATCACGGGTTGTACCCGCAATATTTGTAACAATAGCCTTCTTTTTTTCAACAAGTGCATTAAGCAGTGAGCTTTTACCTGTATTGGGTATTCCGCATATGGCACAGTTTATGCCGCTGTTTAAAGCCTCTCCTCTTCTTGCACTTTTTTTAAGCCCCGAAAGCTCGTTTTTTATACTTTCAAGCTTTCCCGACAATTCTCCGCCTGCAAAGGTATCAATATCTTCTTCTGGAAAATCACTTGCAACCTGTATTGATGCCAATAAATCAAGCAGTTCCTCACGTATTTTAATAATGGGCTTTGTTATGCCGCCCTCAAGTCTGTTTACGGCGGCATAAAGTGCGGCATCTGTCTTGGATTCAATAATATCGCTTACGGCTTCCGCCTGCGTAAGGCTCATTTTTCCGTTCAAAAAGGCTCTTTTTGTAAATTCACCTTTCCCTGCCATGGAGCATCCTGCCTGAAGAAGTGCATCTATTATTCTTTCCACGCTGACAGGTGAGCCGTGACAGCTTATTTCACACACATTTTCCCCTGTAAAGGAATTAGGTGCTCTGAAAACACTTACCAACACTTCATCTATAGCATTATTTTCACACATTGCTTTTCCATATACAATGGTGTATCCGTCGGCATCTGTTATTTTTTTATTTGATTTAACCACTTTCTCAGTTATTTCAAGGGCTTTTTCACCGCTTACTCTTATAACTGCAATTCCCCCTTTTCCACGGGGAGTGGAAAGGGCACAAATAGTATTATTTTCAATCATTTTTTTCACCTTTTTCAAATAAAAAAGAAGCGTGCCGCTTCACCCTTGTCGCACCCGAACATTGCACGAACACAGCTTCATGCGAATTTAATTTACTCAAATTCCTATACTGTAAAAAAGGCAAAAGCTCACTTCTCATAAGATTTTATCTTATAAGAAAGACCTTTCACCTCTTTCTCACTTTATTAAAGTAATTTCTGAGCACTTAAAAACGAGCAAAAGTAGTGCAGAACGGACAAACTGAATCCCGAAGGCGTACGTGGGTACGTCGAGAGGTGAAGTTTGTTTGTAGCAAAGAAATAAAATTTAAAATTCGTTTTACGAATTTTTACAATAAAAAATAAAACAAACTTTGTTATATTTTTTTATAAAAGACAACATTTATAATTTTATTATTCTTTGCGGTCGGTGCTGCTTTTCATCGTTTTTAAACTCCTTCAAGTTCATTTTCCTTACGGTTATAACGATACTTTGAAACGTATCCTTCGCCATATTCTTTCTTTTTCGTTGTAATTACTACTGAACGGTTGGGATCTTTACCCGTTGAATAAGTAGTTACGTTTCTGTATTCCTGCAGTGCGGAATGAATAATTCTTCTCTCATTGGGGTTCATGGGATCAAGGGTTATACTCTTTCTTGTTCTTGCTACGATGCCTGCCATTCTCTTTGCAAGCTTTATAAGAGTTTCTTCTCTTTTTCCGCGGTAGTTTTCAGTATCAATGGTAACACGAATGTAGTTTTCCTCACCCTTATTTACAACAAGAGATGTGAGGTACTGGAGAGCGTCGAGAGTATCTCCTCTTCTTCCGATAACCTTTCCTACTTCCTCGCTGTCACCCACTATTTCAATACTTACGGTTTCATCTTCGTAAGAAGCTTTAATCTCTACATCAATTCCAAAGCCTCCCATTACGCTTTTAACGTACTTTTCAGCTTTGTTAAGAGGAGTTTCCTCCATTTTTACTCTTACCTTCGCTTCTTCGGCACCTATTCCTAAAATTCCACGCTTTCCCTCGTTAATAACTTCTATTTCTACTTCTTCCTTTGTTACTCCGAGCTCATTAAGCGCCGCATTTACCGCATCATCGATTGTTTTCGCGCTTTTTTCTATTACTATCATTTTATTTTTTTCCTTTCAGAGTTATTTCCGATTGTATTTTCTTTGTTATAGCCTTATTAATAACTGTTTGCTGCAGAAGCTGCAATGCTGTTGATACAAACCAATAAAGTGACATTGCAATAGGCATCATAAATATGAAAAATAATGTCATCACAGGCATCATCCATAACATTGTATTACCCATGCTTGCTGCCTGCTCGTTACCCTTACTCTGGGCTTCCATCTGCTTTTTTGTAAGAAATGAGGACGCAAGTGTTGATAAAAATGCAAGTGCAGGGAAAACCCACTGCATTAAATCTTTTGTTCCGGAAGGAATCTTTGCAAGGTTCATTCCGAAAAGCTCAAAATTAACAGGTTCTTTTCCAAGTGATCTGATTGCCTCGGAAACACCGTCCATACCGCATATATTAACGTCCTGACCTTTTATTTTTCTTACGGCATCAATCCATTCTTTATTCTGACCAAGCTCTTTCATTTCTTTTAAAATGCTTGCCTTGTCAAGCTGAAGAATACATTCGATAGGATTATAAATAACACCGATAAATCCGAAAAGAATAAGCATCTGAATAATAAGGGGAAGACATCCGCCCAAGGGGTTAATGTCATACTTCTTATAAACCTTCTGCATCTCTCTTGCAAGAGTATCACGGTCATTTTTATACTTGTTTTGAAGTTTTATTATTTCAGGCTGAATAAGCTGTGTTTTCGTAGTATTTCTCTGACTTTTTATAGTAAGCGGAATTGTACAAAGTCTTACAAGTATTGTAGCTACTATAAGCGTAATACCGTAGTTACCTATTAAGTTATAAATAGGTCTTATTATAAAAGCCAGCGGGTCCTTTAAAATGTACATGTTTTCTCTCCTTTTAAATTCCTCTTAGGGAACCGGGTCATATCCGCCCTTACAAAACGGATTACACCTTAAAATTCTTCTTACAGACAAATAAAGCCCCTTTATAACACCATGCTTTCTAAATGCCTCCAAAGCATATTCCGAGCATGTGGGCGTAAAGCGGCAACAAGGTTTTTTAAGCGGTGAAATATATTTTCTGTAAAATTTTATTAAACCGATAAAAACGTTCTTAATCAATTAAATCCCTCTTAAGAAGCCCGCTTTCTTTAAGCGCACCTTCTAAATCTTTCCCAATTTCATGAAATGATGCCTTGGCACTGCTTGTGCGTGCCACCAAAACCAAATCATATCCCTGGGGTATACCCTCTAAAAGTCTGTAATTTTCTTTTAAAAGCCTTCTTACTCTGTTTCTTGTAACGGCACATCCCACCTTTGGAGAAACCGTTATCCCTAATCTTGTAAAAGAATATCTGTTCTTTCTGTAATATAAAACCAGTCTTTTTTTCACGACTGATTTTCCTCTGTAATAAAGTCTTTTAAAATCGCTGTTTTCTTTGATGGAAATAATTTTCATTTTAATTCTTTTTATGTTCTTTCTGTGCAATAAAATCTTCTGTTTACTTAAATGTATTTATGCCGGGCGATTATATAACCGCCCGTGGCATACTTTTACATTTAAAAAGATTAATTACGCAGAAAGTACACGTCTGCCTCTCTGACGGCGTCTTCTGAGAACCTTTCTTCCGTTAGCGGTACTCATTCTTTTTCTGAAACCGTGATCCTTTTTTCTTTTTCTTACATTAGGCTGATAAGTTCTGAGCATCTTGTGCACCTCCTTAAATTTATAAAAGCCTCTCAGAGGCTATTTTCACTGAGTTTACCATAACGATACCAATTTAGTATACATAAAGATACCTTTTTTGTCAACAATTTTTTTATTTTTTTAATTTTAATACATATTTTAGTTGAATTTCGTCTTTATATTTGTTATAATATATTAGATAATATAATTATATATATGGGCAGTTATTAACAGTTTTTGTATTGATTTTTTTATTATTAACACCTTTAATGCCCTTATATCCCTATAAAATGTGAGTTATTAACAGGTTTTTTTAACAACCTTGTTAATAACTGTTAAAAAATTTTTTGAAGGAATGTTTACTTATGACATCTGATTTAATGCAGTTATGGACAGAGTGTCTTATACTTATGGAGGACGAGGTTACACCGGTAGGCTTTTCCACCTGGATTAAAGACATTAAGCCCGTTAAAATCAACGATAATGTTTTGACCCTCTCGGTCAGCACCAACATTATTAAAAATATGGTGGAGCTTCGTTACAGCGATCTTATAAAAAATACACTTGCCGAAATAACGGGAAGATATTTTGATGTTGAATTTGTAATAGGAGAAAATTTTTACGAAAAAAGAAAACCTGCCTATTCAAATACATACGAAAAATATACCTTTGACAATTTCGTTGTAGGTAACTCAAACAGGTTTGCCCAAAGTGCCTCTCTGGCAGTTGCAGAGGCTCCTGCATATGCTTACAATCCTCTTTTTCTTTACGGCGGAGTAGGTCTTGGTAAAACGCATCTTATGCACGCAATAGGAAATTATATAAAGAGTAATAATCCCGACGCAAGGATTGTATTTTTAAGTGCAGAAACCTTCACCAATGAGCTTATAAATTCAATTAAGGATAATAAAAATCAGGAATTTCGTGATAAGTACAGAAATATAGATGTACTTCTGGTGGACGATATTCAGTTTATAGCAGGAAAAACTACCACTGAAGAAGAATTTTTCCACACATTTAACGCTCTGCATGAAGCAAATAAGCAAATAGTTCTTACAAGCGACCGTCCTCCAAGCGAAATTAAAACGCTTGAGGAAAGACTTCGCAGTAGATTTGGCTGGGGTCTGATGTGTGAAATACAAAGCCCCGATTATGAAACCAGAATGGCTATTTTGAGGAAAAAGGCTCAGGACGACGGAGTAGTAATAAGCGACGATATAATTGAATTTATTGCACAGAAAATAAAATCAAATATCCGTGAGCTTGAAGGTGTATTTAACAGAGTTGTTGCTTACCGCGGACTTATTAACAAGGAAATAACAATTGACGTTGCTATGGAGGCTCTCAAGGATTACGGTGATTCAAAGGAAAAGAAAATAACTCCCGAATCTATAATAGAGGCATGTGCAAAGTTTTATAATGTTAAGAAAGAGGACATTTTCTCCGAAAAGAGAACAAAGGATGTGGCATTTGCCCGTCAGGTTTCTATTTATATAATAAGGGAAATTACTAATTTCTCATTTCCCAAAATAGGCTCTTTCTTCGGAAAAGACCATGCTACAGCCATTTATGCAATTAAGCAGGTTACGAAAGCGATGGAAAATGATATAGGTATAAAGGTTAACATTGAAGGTCTTATAAATGACATTAAGGGTACAAGCCAATAAAGGGTTATCCGAGCCACGTTTTTTGCTTCCTCTTTTTTGCCGCTACGTCGTTAAAAGCCTTGCACATACTGACGCCTTTCAAGGACGACAAGCTAAAAGATGCCAAAATTTAGCCGTTTCAGGCGGACTTGGATAATCCTTTATTGGCTAATAACTAACAGTTTCCTGTTAATTAACAGAAAGCCTTAAAAATAATTAATTTTTATTTACAAAAATACTAACAGGCTTAAAAGGTCTTATTTCCTTTTACAAAGCACATTTTGAGGGTTACTGACAGTTTTAACCTTACTACTGTTACTTTATTATTTAATATTATTATATATTATATTTTCTGTCTGAAAGGATGAAATAAAAAATGAAATTTTTCTGTGATACAAAAGCTTTTTCGGAAGCAATAAATATTGTTTCAAAAGCAGTTGCCGTTAAATCTCCCATTCCTCATTTAGAGGGAATCCTTCTTGATGCAAAGGGTGGTACTCTTACCCTTTTATCAAATAACCTTGAAATTTCAATTAAAACCTCCATAAGTGCAAATATAAGTGAGGAGGGAAGAATTGTTCTTAACGCAAAAATGCTTAATGATATTGTAAGAAAGCTTCCCCAGGATGTTTGCGAAGTTAATACAAATGATAAATATAACGTTTCTATTATATGTAAAAACGCAGATTACAAAATTGTTGGGCTTAATGCTGACGAATTTCCTCAGCCTCCCATGGTTAATAAGAAAAGCAGTGTTACATTAAAAAGCGAAACGCTTCGTGAAATAATAGGAAAAACTCTTTTTGCGGTATCTCTTGATAATGCAAGAAAGATTTTAACAGGTTCATTATATGAAATAGAAAATAATAATCTTACCGTTGTAGCGGTTGACGGCTACAGACTTGCTCTTACAAAAATGAAGCTTGAGGGTGAGTATGAGGATGCTAAATTCATAATTCCCGGAAAAACACAAAGCGAAATTTCTAAAATTATAAGCGGAAATAAAGAAGAAGATATAAAAATATCTTTCAGTGAGAATTATGCTCTTATAGAAGGTGAAGGAGTTACAATAACATCACGTCTTATAGAGGGTGAATTTTTCTCATACAGAAACACAATTCCCGCAGAATCAAAGTATATTGTTAAAACGGACTCATATGCCTTTACAAAGGCTATCGAGCGTGTAGAACCTATTATAGATGAAGTAAGCAAAAACTGCGTAAGGTTTAAATTTGGTGACGGAAATATAGTTATTAGCTGTGAAACAGTTTTGGGTAAGGTAAACGACGTTGTTGAATGTGATTACTTCGGCGAAGCTGTGGAAATAGGATTCAACTATAAATATCTCCACGATGCTGTTTCAAGGTGTGAGGGAGACGAAATTGAACTTAAAATGAATTCTCCCTTTAATCCCCTTATTATTAATTCAATAGACGACGAGAGCTGTCTTTTCATGGTTCTTCCCGTGCGTATATAAGAGGATAAAATATGAAAAAAATAAGTATAAAAACAGAATTTATAAAGCTTGACAGTGCTCTTAAATACTGTGGTATTGCAGAAAACGGTGCACATGCAAAGGAGCTTATACTTGACGGAGAAGTAAAGGTAAACGGAGAAATTGAACTTCGCCGCGGAAAAAAGCTTTATAAAGGTGATAAATTTAAAATTTTTGATGAGGAATATGAAATAGAATGAGAGCCTCAGAGTTAAGTCTTTACAATTTCAGAAATTACGAAAACGAAAAAATCTCTTTCGGTGATGAAGTAAATATAATATACGGCGACAACGGTATGGGTAAAACTAATATACTTGAGGCTGTTTATTATTTTTCATACGGAAGAAGCTTCAGAAGCGTAGGAAGGGAAATTATAAAAGACGGTGAAAAAGAAAGTGCAATATCTCTTAATTTTGAAAATGAAGAAAGAAAATATGAGGGCAGAATAAAATTCTTAGGCGGAAAAAGAAAAGAAATATATGTAAATGACATTGAATTAAAAAAGACAAGCCAGCTTTTGGGTAATTTTATATGTGTTCTTTTTACCCCCGATGAGATGGGCATTATAAAGGGAATGCCCGAAATGAGGAGAAAGTTTTGTGACAGTGCAATTATGCCGCTTCGACCTCAGTTTATAAAAGAGCTGATAAGATACAGAAATATAGTTAATCAGAAAACGGCTCTTTTAAAATCAAGAGATTATAAAACTTTAGATATATGGAATGAAAAGCTTTCCGAATCGGGAAGTAAAATAATGATGATGAGGTCAAGCTATATAGAAAGAGTAAAAGAGAAAGCGAAAGAAATACAAAAAGAGATTTCAAATGAAAAAGAGGACCTCGAAATTATATATAATCCGTCTGTTAAAATGGGCGGTGACATTATACAAACCAAAGAAAATTTTATAAATAAGCTGAATGATTATACACAAAAGGAAAAAGAAAATTTTTTCTGTATGGCAGGCGTTCATCGTGATGAAATAGACTTTTTAATAAATGGGAAAAACGCGAAAAGCTATGCAAGTCAGGGGCAGATAAGGACAGCAGTGTTATGTCTTAAAACAGCTCAAATGGAGATAATAAAGGAAGAAACGGGAAATTATCCCGTAATGCTTCTTGATGATATATTGAGTGAGCTTGATAAAAAAAGGCGTGATTTTTTAATTAGTCAGATAAAAGGAAAGCAGATAATAATAACATGCACCGATATTGAAAATTCATTCATAAATGAAAATTCAAATATTATACAAATCAAAGACGGTAAAAAGGTGATATAAAAATGTTTCTTCATATAGGCGAGGGAAAAGTTTTAAGAAAAAAAGAAATAGTGGGAATCTTTGATTTGGAAAATACGTCGGTAAGTAAAAAAACAAGAGAATTTCTCCGCAAAAGCGAAAAAGAAAAAAAAGTAGAGTATTTGGGCGAAGAAATTCCAAGAACATATGTGGTAACAAAGTCGAAAGAAAAAAAGAGTGTTTATATGACGCAGATTTCTGTACAGACACTTATTAAAAGAGCAGAAAGGAATGAGTCAATTGGAACAGAAGGTTAATAATTCATATGACGAAACCCAAATTCAGGTATTGGAAGGTCTTGAAGCCGTAAGAAAAAGACCGGGTATGTACATCGGTTCTACATCTGCAAGGGGTCTTCACCACCTTGTTTATGAAATTGTGGACAACAGTATTCATGAGGCATTGGCAGGATACTGTACACAAATCGATGTTACAATAAATGAGGATAATTCAATTACCGTAAAGGATAACGGACGAGGTATGCCTCACGGAATTCATCCCAAAATGGGTATTTCCACAATAGACGTTATTTTTACGGTGCTTCATGCCGGCGGAAAGTTCGGAGGTGGAGGATATAAGGTTTCGGGCGGTCTTCACGGTGTTGGTGCTTCTGTTGTAAATGCTCTTTCCACAAAGCTTGAGGTAGAGGTTCATGACGGAGAAAACATATGGTTCCAGAGCTACAAGAGAGGTGTCCCTGACGGAGAGGTTCATACAATAGGCAAGACTGACAGAACCGGTACACAGGTTACTTTCTGGGCAGATGGGGAAATTTTTGAAGAAACCGTCTACGATTATGATATTCTTCTTAAAAGACTCCGTGAGCAGGCTTTCTTAAACGGCGGTATTAAGATTATTTTTAAAGATGAAAGAGAAGAAAAGAGGGAGGAAATTCTCCATTATGACGGAGGTATAAAGAACTTCGTTTCTTATCTTCTTGATGATAAAAAAAGCAGAAAAGACACTCTTATGGAAATCCACCCCGAAGTAATATATGTAAGCGGAGAGAAAGACGGCTCCATGGCAGAGGTTGCACTTCAGTGGAACAACGGATATGATGAAGTAATAGAGTCCTTTGCAAACAATATTTCAACTACCGAGGGCGGTACTCATGAAACGGGCTTTAAAGCAGCTCTTACAAAGGTACTTGTTGAATACGGAAAGAAATATAAAATAATAAAGGATAATGAGGAACTTACAGGCGAGGACGCAAGAGAAGGTCTTATAGCCGTAATTTCAGTAAAGCTTGAAGAGCCTCAGTTTGAGGGACAAACAAAAACGAAGCTCGGAAACAGCGAAATCCGCGGACTTGTGGAAAATATGCTCCGTGAAAAGCTTGCAGATTTTCTTGAGGAAAATCCTGCCGTGGGTAAAACAATAATTGAAAAAGCCCTGATGGCATCACGTGCGAGAATTGCCGCAAGAAAGGCACGAGAGGCAAACAGAAAAACTCCCTTGGGCTCAAGCAGCCTTCCCGGTAAGCTTACCGACTGTATTGTAAAAGACCCCACAATGACGGAAATTTATATCGCCGAGGGTGATAGTGCAGGCGGCTCCGCCAAAAACGGACGTGACAGTAAATATCAGGCAATTCTTCCTCTCTGGGGTAAGATGCTGAATGTTGAAAAGGCAAGAGAGGATAAAGTTTACGGAAACGATAAGCTTACTCCTGTAATACAGGCGCTCGGAACAGGTATAGGCGGAGAATTTAATTTGGAAAAGCTCCGTTACGATAAAGTAATTATTATGG
>JAZQAB010000088.1:0-18107 GCA_045545055.1 Clostridia bacterium
TTATGTATTAAATTAAACGGAGGTACATAGTAATGCTTAATTTCAATGAATTAGCTACCAAAGAAATCGGTATTTCAGAATTTACTGACTCTAAATCCCGTACACATACAGTAAGGCACAGCGTTGTGCTTACAGAAACAGAAAAACGAGAGCTTGAAGAAAGGATTGCAGAAGAGCTTTACCGCATCTTTACAAGTAATCGTAAAGTGAGCGTATGACCTATTTATCCCACCGTCAGTTATTCTGATGGTGGGTAAAAGGAGGTTTGATGTTATGAATTATATAGCGTTGTACGCCCGGCAAAGTATAGATAAGGAAAATTCCATCAGTATAGAAACGCAGCTCGAATATTGCAAATCAATGGTGCGACCTGATGAAAAACACTTAAAAGTAAAGGCTTTTTCAGATAAAGGATATTCGGGTAAAAACACCAACAGACCAGAGTTTCAGGCGTTAATGAAGGACATACGGCGAGGCAAGGTGAAAAAGGTAATTGTTTATAAGCTCGATAGGGTGAGCCGTTCTTTAATCGACTTCGTTGATATGTTAGCAGAGTTCAAGAATTTCAATGTAGAATTTGTAAGTTCTCAGGAGTGCTTCGACACATCTTCGCCCTATGGGGAGATGATATGTAAGCTACTTATGGTATTTGCAGAGTTCGAGAGAACTTCAATCGTAAATCGCATCAGAGATGCGTATGCCAAAAGGTCTGACCTTGGGCTGTACGCCGGAGGCAGACGAGTTTACGGATACAATTTACAAGATGCCATAATCTCAGGCATTAAAACAAAAAGATTTGTCCCAAACAAAGAAGAAGCCGAGCATATAAAATATATATTTGAAGTGTATTCTCAACAAGCAGTAACTTTGAGAATGTTACAGGCTAATCTGTTGGAAAATGGTATAAAACCGCTATACGGCACAGATTGGACTACGGGAAAACTTGGAACACTACTACGCAATCCTATCTATGTTAAGGCGGATGCTGATATTTATGAATATTATGAAAGGCAGAACACAAATATTGTTGGCAATATCGAAGATTTTGACGGTAGCCATAATATACAACTATATGGCAAATCTACACACGACAAAAATCTTTTGGATTGGAGCGATATGAAAATTGTTTTGCTTGAAAGTGAAGGCTTGGTGGATTCACAAACCTTTCTGAAATGTCAAAGGAAACTTGAACAAAACAAACAAATTGGTAATGCTATGAGTAATAATACTTCTTGGTTGTCCGGAAAGCTTGTATGCTCAAAGTGTGGACATACAATGACAACTGTTAAAGGCTCTACAAGACAATATTTCTTGTGTGCTGGGAAAACGCACAAGAAAACCTGCTCTGGTATTAGACAAACTATTTATGTAGAAGATATCGAAGCTATGATAGATGATTGTATATCTGAAAAACTAAACTCACTCAAATTATCAAGGGTGCATCATTCAGAGGAAAACACCGCTGAAATCAATTTGATTAAGCTAAAAGTAAAAGAGGTTGAGCAAAAACTTTCAACTTTAAGTGATGCCATTTTGTCCGGTTCTCTTAATGAAGAAATGATTTCTGTACTTAATGAAAAAGCAAAAACACTTACAAACGAAAAGCGAAAATATCTTGATAACATTGATGATTTACTTATTTCAAGCAACAATGTCAAAGAAACCGTCAATTTTGCAAAGAGATGGAACAAGGCAAACTTTAAAGAGCGTAAAGCTATCTGTAATGTATTGATTAAATCAATTATTATGTATGAGGATGGTAGTTCAGAAATAATATGGAACATATAAAATGTGGCGGTCATTCACTCGAATGACCGCCTGATTTTCACTCTGAAAATCGTTTAACTTAGGTAGCATCGGTTCACCGAAACGCTGGAAGTGAACCACTTCACGCTCTCTCAGGAATTTAATGGGTTCGATAACGTCGGGGTCGTCTGCAAGGCGAAGAATATTGTCATAGGTTGCTCTTGCCTTTTGCTCTGCTGCAAGGTCTTCTGTAAGGTCAGCTATAACATCAGCTTTTGACTGAATATATGCCGCTGTCCAGGGAACACCTGCTGCAGAAGCCGGATAAACACCGGTGTTGTGGTCTACAAAATATTTGTCAAAGCCCGATGCTTTGATTTCTTCGGGTGTAAGATTACGTGTTAACTGATACACGATTGTACCAATCATTTCAAGGTGAGCAAGCTCCTCTGTACCTATATCATTCAAAGTCGATTTTGTTATTTCATTAGGCATGGAAAAACGTTGGCTCAGATAACGAAGCGATGCACCAAGCTCCCCGTCCGGACCACCGTATTGAGATAATATCACCTGTGCCATTTTGGGGTTAGGGTTTTTAATTTTTATCGGAAACTGTAACTTTTTTTCATATATCCACATAATTTAACTCCTTTCTTTTTCCCAAGTCCAAGGGTTCTTTGACCATTGCCACGGAAGCTTATTTGGAGTATGAGTTGCAGTTAACGGTCCGTATTTTTCCTCAAATTCTTTTCTGAGTGTTTTTGCTTTTGAAGCAGTTTCGGTGTAAAGTTTGAGGGCACGTTCACAATTGGGATGTGTGTTAAGATAAAGCTGCAGGTCGAGAGCAAGGAAATCTGCCTCCTGTACCTTTTTTAAAAGTTCACGTCTGTCATTGTATTCTACCATAATTTTCTGTCCCCCTCTTTTGTATTAAATTCTTTTCCGTAGATGCCCAGAGGCTTATCTAAGGACGCAAACGCTGTTCCGCGTTCTAATGCTTTTTCCCTGCTGTATGGGGTTTCATACCTCTGGTACGGAACGTAAGCATAAGCAAGAGGGTAATTATCATAAATTCCGCACGATGTTCTTTCCTCAAGCGGAATAAGCTGCATATTAAGCAAGTCTTTCATACTGTGTTTTCTTCCTTTCATAAGCGTTATAGTGGGGATATCCCCGTTATTTATCATATTCAAGGATGCATTTTTTTGTGAACAAAAAAACAGACAAGCAAACGTCCTGTCTGCCTGTCTGTCATTGGTTTTTCAGTTTTACTTTTTCTGGATAAGATGAACTCCGAAACCGCCAAATTCTTCTGCAAGATAGATGAATTTTCTTGTTCCGTCGTCATTATATGTAGCACTTTCTTCGTTGAATTTAACACCCTTTGCACCAAGATGGTAGATGGCTCTTTCAACGTTATTGGTAAGAATTGCAATGTGACCGCACTTTCCGGGTCCCATTGACTTCATTATCTCAAACTGTGTGCCGACAAACATACCTTTTGCACTTTCTCTTTCAATTTCCTTACCCATAAGGAGTGAAAGCATATTTGCAGTAGTCTTTGCCTGCTCCTCGTTTTCATGGTTGATACCGATATGACCTATTTCAAGACCGAGCATTGTGCTTACGGACTTCTTGGTCAGATTTGTAATCTCATCCCACTGGTCATTATCAATAAAGCTTTCCTTAACCATGAAGCTACCGCCACATGCAATAATTTTGTTGCAGCCGAGGTAATTATTAACGTTATCAAGGCTAACACCGCCTGTGGGCATAAACTTAACATTGCCGTAGGGTGCTGACATAGCCTTAATTTTATCAAGACCGCCGCTCTGCTCCGCGGGGAAGAATTTTACGACCTTAAGACCAAGCTCAAGTGCCTGTTCAATTTCAGAAGGCGTTGTACAACCGGGAAGCGGAGTTACACCCTTTTCAAGGCACCATGACACAACCTTGGGGTTGAAGCCGGGGCTTACGATAAACTTAGCACCTGCATCGAGTGCTCTCTGTGCCTGCTCAATTGTAAGAACTGTACCTGCACCTACAACCATATCGGGATAAGCCTTGGTAATTGCACGAATTGCATCTTCAGCAGCATCTGTTCTGAATGTAACTTCTGCAGCAGCAAGACCGCCGTCGATAAGAGCTTTTGCAAGCGGTACAGCCTTTGATGCATCGTTAATCTTAATTACGGGAATAATACCGATGTTATAAATCTGTTTTAACATATCCATTGTTTTATCTTCCTTTCCCTATTTATCTCTGTACACGACCGCTACCGTCGCCGCCTACAAGATTATCAACCTCACCGCGGGTTACCATGTTCATATCGCCGGGAATTGTGTGCTTAAGAGCTGATGCAGCAACACCGAATTCAAGAGCATCCTTGAAGTTCTTTCCGTCAAGCATACCGCAGATAACACCACCTGCAAAGCTGTCGCCACCGCCTACACGGTCAACAATGGGGCAGATTCTGTATTCTCTGGAATGATAGAATTCCTTTGTATCTCTTGAGTAGATACAAGCAGACCAGCCGTTATCGGAAGCAGAATGAGAAACACGAAGGGAAGAAATTACATATTCAAAGTTGAACTTTTCAACCATCTGCTCAAATATGCTCTTGTAGCCTGCAAGCTCAAGCTCACCGCTTGTTACGTCTGTATCTCCGGGCTTAAAGCCAAGAACCTTTTCTGCATCTTCTTCGTTTCCGATACATACATCAACGTACTGCATAAGATTTGTCATAATACGCTGAGCCTTTTCGCTTGACCAAAGCTTCTTTCTGAAGTTAAGGTCGCAAGAAACCTTAACGCCCTTAGCTTTAGCAGCCTTAAGAGCAGCTTCTGTAAGCTCTGCAGCTTGATCGGAAACTGCGGGAGTGATACCTGTAAAGTGGAACCAGTCACAACCGTCAAAAATCTTATCAAAGTCGAAATCTTCCGCTACAGCAGTTGAAATAGAAGAATGTGCTCTGTCGTAAACAACGTTGGACGCACGCATGGAAGCACCTGTTTCAAGGAAGTAAATTCCGAGTCTTTCACCACCGCGAGCAATATTATCTGTCTTTACATTCATTTTACGAAGAGCAGCTACTGCACATTCACCAATGGGATTTGCGGGAACCTTTGTAACAAACTCTGCATCATGTCCATAATTTGCGAGAGAAACTGCAACGTTTGCCTCTCCTCCGCCGTAGCAAACATCAAATTCGTCCGCCTGAAGAAATCTTTCGTTGTTGGGAGTTGAGAGACGAAGCATAATTTCGCCCATAGTAACTACCTTTGCCATTTTTTACCTCTCCTTTGAAAACATAATATATTTGACAATATGTCATCTTAACTATATAATAACATTTGGAAGTATATCAGTCAACAATTATATTTTGTTAAATATCAAATATATTACGATTTTCAAAAAGGAGAATTTTTGTGAAAAAAGTAAATAAGGCTCCCCTTAAGCAAGAAATTTTTAAAAATGAAAGCTCGCTTATGACCATATTCCGTTCAAAAGTTCCGCTTATGACGGATATATTTGAGGAACATCATCATACGGCTTTTGAAATTACCATGGTGCTCGACGGCGAAGGTATATACGCTACAAAGTCTACTGAATTTACATTCAAAAGCGGAGATATATTCTTTTTCAGTACCGATGAATTTCATTGGATAAAAAGTCTCAAGCATGATTCCGAATTTATAAATATTCATTTCGAGCCGAGATTTATCTGGTCGGACAACTTTGGATTTTCAAACAAAGACCTTATAAGAATTTTCTTTAACAGAAAGAAAAAACCGCTTAATAAAATTGCTTTTAAGACCGATGCGGCCGAAGCTATAAAAGCTCTTATTTTCAGAATGGAAAATGAAATATCCTTAAAAAAGAACGAATATGACACAATGCTAAAAATACATTTGGTGAATATTCTTGTGGAAATGTTCAGGTTTTTTGAAGACAACCTTACACAAACTGATATTTCATACGGCAGTCAGTCGCTGAGATATATGGAGGATGCACTAAATTATATTGACGAGCATCTTGAAAACGAATTAACACTGGATATGCTCTCAGATGTCGCACATATGAGTAAAACCTATTTTTGCAGTCAATTCAGAAAGCTTAACGGCATTTCCCCCTGGGAATACATAACCATAAAGCGTGTGGAGAGAGCAATTACGTTTATTAAAACAACCGACATGTCAAAATCAGAAATAGCATTCAAATGCGGTTATAACAACATGGCTAATTTCTATCATGCTTTTAAACGTGTTACGGGAAAAGCTCCCGGAGATTATAATAAATCAGCTGATG
The DNA here is from genome assembly GCA_045545055.1 of Clostridia bacterium. Lineage (GTDB taxonomy): Bacteria > Bacillota > Clostridia > UMGS1883 > UMGS1883 > UMGS1883. Next base: position 6,055 of record JAZQAB010000088.1, read on the forward strand.
TTTTGCTTTAAAACACCAAGCAGCTTTTTTTCAATTCTTGATATTTGAACCTGGCTTACCCCCATTATCCGTGCAACTTCACTTTGTGTCTTTTCTTTGTAATACCTTAAAAGAAGAATCTGTTTTTCCTTTGCCGGTAATTTTTCTATTGCCTGCTTTAATGCAATTGATGTAAGAAACCTCTCCTCGTTATAATTGCTTTGAGAATGAAGCTTGTCTATTAAAAGTATGGGACTGCTTTCGCTATCGTTAACGGTCTTGTAAAGTGACTCTGTTGGCTGTGTTGCTTCAAGTGAAAGCATAACCTCGTCGGGTTTTTTACAAATTGCGTCTGCAATTTCCTTTACAGTAGCATCTCTCCCCTTTTCATTACTGATTTTTTCTGCCGCCGCCTTTGCCATTGACGCAGTTTCTTTTAAAGTTCTGCTTACTTTTACAATACCGTCATCCCTTAGAAATCTGCGTATTTCGCCTAAAATCATCGGAATTGCATATGTGGAAAATTCTACATTGAAGCTTGCATCAAATTTATTGATTGCCTTAATTAACCCGATTGCCCCAATTTGAAACAGATCATCAGCTTCCGTTCCCCTGCCGGAGAATTTTCTTACAACGCACCATATAAGTCCCTTATTTTGAAGTACAAGCTTTTCCAACGACTCTTCATCTCCAGATTGTGCCAATGAAATTAAACGGTAACATTCTTCTTTCATTACTGCACATCCTTTATAGCTTTTTTGTCATAATAACCGTTGTTCCCGTATTTTGTTCGCTGATGACGAGCAACGAATCCATAAAGCTTTCCATGACGGTGAATCCCATACCGCTTCTGTCCTTTTCAGGCTTTGATGTAAACATTGGCATCCTTGCCTGCTCTATATCCTCTATTCCCACTCCAAAATCCTGCACTTTGATATGTAAAACCCGATTCTTAATTTCAAATTCCAGAATTATTTTTCCTTCTGCTTCACCATAACCATGAATAATTGAGTTTGTAACTGCCTCCGACACCGCAGTTTTAATATCGGCAAGCTGTTCCAAGGTAGGGTCAAGCGGCATCACAAACCCTGCCGCTATTATCCTCGCCAGACCTTCATTAATCCCCTTTGCACAAAATTCAGCTTTCAGATAATTGTTCATTTGCTTTCTCCCCTTTCAGAGTTAATGGTTTTATCAAATGAGTTTTCGGCACTTTCCCGATTTTTATAATGAGGAATAATTTTTGTTATTCCGCTCAGGTCAATTATCTTTTTTACCGCCGGTGAGGCACTGCACAAAGCCACGCCTCCGCCAAGCATCTTTACTAACTTATAACGCCCCAATATAAGCCCTATTCCCGATGAGTCCATCAGCGTTACATCACGTAAATCAAAAATAAGATTCTTTTTTGACGTGACTTCAATTTCTATGTCAATTTTCTCCTTCAATATTGCAACCGCATATTGGTCAATTTCGCCGTTCAGGCAAATAATCAAGGTGTCATTTTTGGTTATAAAATCCTTGCCCATATCGATTCCTCCTGATTTGTATTTGGTTCGGGAATGGTAAAACACCAATATGGGGTTTGCTATTCCCAAACTAAATACATTTTACCATATTGTTTTACTTAAACAAAACGAAACCTTTGTCAATTAACAGGTTTCTTTGTAAAAAATAGCAGAAAGAAATACCGAGTCGGCATTTCTTTCTGCTATTTTTTATTCTAAACAGTAATTTCGTCTTTTATTTCTTGAAATTTTTTCTCACTGATACCTTTTATATTTTTAATATCTTCAATGCTATTAAATCCACCGTTTTTCTTTCGGTATGCCATTATTTCTTCAGCGATAGACTCTCCTATTCCGCTGATTTTACAGAGCTGATACATATCGGCACTGTTTATATTTATAATTTCCGCATTGCTTTTCTTGTCTGATTTATTCTCTTGAGTATAATATACGTTGCTGTTGATGGATATATCAGCAGCTTCTCCTTTTTTTGGGATAATTATTTCTTCGCCGTCAAGTATCTTTTGAGCGAGGTTTACACGGTTTAAATCAGCTTCTTCGGTTTCGCCTCCGGCTTTATCGATTACATCGTTGAGCCTGCTTCCGTTTTCAACCTCATAATAACCGGGATTATTGACCGCACCTTTAATATGAATCCCTATTGTTTTTTCCCGTTCCCTCTTTGTATATACCTGCGATGCAGTAAGAAACACCAGCATGAGTACTATAACAATAAAGAAAATTACATTTTTAGCTGTTTCTTTACCCGACATTTTCTATTTCTCCCTTTTTGAATACAAGTGCTTTATCTGCAATATCGTTTATTTGCTTTCTAAGGTCAAGATTTTCGGTATTTTGTGCAAGCAATAGAATTTCGCTGTAAATTTCTCTTGATTCCACACTTCCTTTGGGACAAAGCTTGATTAAGTCATAGAGAACATCAGAAAGCAGTAAATTATATTCATCGTCATTTATTGCTCTATGTATTGCATGACGGTACTGTTGTGCAGCCTTTGTATAATCTCCGCAGGTCTTATAAATCAAAGCCTTTTCTCTTATGTGCTCAAGATTGTCAGGTTCTCTTTTTATAGCATGGTTTATAAGGCTGATTGCTTCTTCCTTGTTTTCGGCAAGCATCTTTCCGCGGCGAATTGCACGAGCCGCACCATTGCAGCTTTTTGCATCGGAAAGATTAATTGATGCCGCCACCTTGTAATATTCATATGCTTTTCGATACTCTTTTTTCCGGTACAAAGAATCAGAAAAGTTTCTTACAAATGCGGAAGAAAGAAGGAGCACAGATATAAAACATACTATTATCAAGCAGGTTATTGTTCTTTTTAGCTTTAGTTCATCAGATTTCTTTATATTCCTTTTTACGCTTAACCCCGACAGGCACAAATTGTACACTGTGATTCCCGAAAAAAGCAAAAGTGTAGAAATTCCTCCAAAGGGTAAAAACATAATGAGAGCTGTAAGGAACAGAGAAAACAGACTGCTGTGATTTTTAAGTTTAACAAAATTTATATACCCCACCAAAACCAAAAGTACAGCTGTAACAATCCCAAATATCCCCGAGCAGGCCGTAAGATATGCAAACAGTCCTGTAGTATTAAAGGGTATAGCTGCAGTGGCAAAAAGTTCATTACCGCTAAGGTAACCGCCTCCCTTTCCGAAAATACTTTTGATTCCATAAAGGAAGGTTTCAGTAAACACTCCACCACTATTTTCTCTTAACGCCCAAGCCGCCGTAAAAGCAAAGAAAAATCCCGCTATTGCGAGCGAAGATTTGAAGAAAATATTGTTGCTTTTCTTTTTTATATAGCATAAAAGAATAAAGAGTAATGCCATAACCCAAATAATCATGCTTGCTGTCATTATAAAAACAAATCCTACTGCAAGCATAAACATACAAAGGATTCCTTTTCTCATTTTGGAGTTACCCTTTATAAGATTGCCTGCCAAATAAAAACAAGAAAGCATAAATACACAGAGAAAATCACTGCTTCCAAACCCAAGGGACATTTTGACATTCTTACCGTAAGGGATTATTTCAAAAAGCCAATAAAATATATTTGCCGCAGCACACAATACACCACCAAACAAAATTAAATACATGAATCTGCGTGTTGTGTGTTCTTCGTTTGTTTCCAAAAAGCTATCTGTAAAAAGCGATGCAAACATTAAAACAATGCCAAGTCCGGTTGTATACAACAAGTGTCCCTCTCTGTTGTTCACCCACAAAGACGATAGCAATGCGTAGCCAAGCAGGGCTCCTACAACAAGAGATAATAAGGTTGATTCAATTTTTTTAGCTTTTTTTATTCTGCAGATAAGGGTAACGCAATAAAGTGTAAATAGCATGTACAACCCTACCGGCGTTGGGATAAAACCTATTAACGCAGGTAGAGCAACCGCAGTGAATGCAATCATTATCTGCACAAGCATTAAGCTTTTCTTCTCATTCATTTGTAAAACACCACGTTTCTATTTTGCCTCAATATGGCTTTTTGCTACCAGAGAAGCAATTTCTTGAGAATAGTCAATTATTTCAAAATCTTTGCTTTTCTTAGCATACATCAGATATTCAATATTCCCCTCAGGTCCTTTTATCGGGGAAAAATCAAGTCCGAGAATCTGAAAGCCCGTGTTTTGAGCAAACTTAGTTACTTCTTCTATAACCTCAGCGTGCACAGAAGGCTCTCTTACAACGCCCTTCTTTCCTACTTTTTCTTTGCCTGCCTCAAACTGAGGTTTAATGAGTGCAACAATTTCGCCATTATCCCTAAGCAGCTTAAATGCAACGGGAAGCACCAGCTTAAGCGAAATAAACGCAACGTCAACAGAAGCAAAATCAAGCTCCTCGCCTATATCCTCTAATGTTACATATCGGATATTTGTACGCTCCATATTTACAACTCTCTCGTCTGTACGAAGCTTCCAAGCGAGCTGACCGTAGCCTACATCAACGGCAAACACCTTTTTTGCACCATTCTGAAGCATACAATCGGTAAAACCGCCTGTAGAAGCACCTATGTCCATGGCGACACTTTTGTCGAGAGATATGGGGAAGGATTTCATCGCCTTTTCAAGCTTAAGACCGCCACGGCTTACATACCTGAGCGTTTCTCCCCGAAGCTCTACCTTGTCCTTTTCTCCTACCTGTTCTCCTGCTTTGTCTGCTTTTTGGTTATTAACATATACCTTGCCCTCCATTATCAGGCTTTTTGCAAGGTCACGACCTGAAACCAGTCCGTTTTCAACCAGATATATATCAAGCCTTTGCTTCAAGCTCAAACACCCTTTCTATTTCCGAAGCAACACTCTGCGGTGTAAATCCGTATTTTTCATTCAACTCCGAGATTAAGCCATGTGGCACAAACTCATCTGCAACAGCTTTCACATAAACCTTGGAGTTAATATTTCTAAGCTTTGCTTCTGCCGCCAACATTTCTCCCATACCGCCTCGTTTAAGATTTTCTTCAATGGAGTAGAGTTTCCCCGTCTTATTCACACTCTCAAATATTGTATCATAGTCAAGCGGTTTAACTGTTCTTACATCAATAATTTCCGCACTGATTCCTTTTTCCGAAAGTATCTTTTCTGCCATAAGTGCAATGCTGACACTCTGCCCCTCGGCAACAACGGTAACATCACTGCCTTCTTTTATCACCTTTGCTGACGATAAAGAAAATTCACCGTTATCAATATCCGCCTTTTGTTTTCCTCTGGGATAGCGGATTGCTATGGGGCCTTCATGTATGTTCACAGCGTAATCAAGCATTTTTTCAAGCTCACTGTAGGAGGACGGCGAAAGAAGTGCCATATTTGGAATACTTGTCAGATAAGAAATATCAAAAAGCCCCTGATGAGTAGCTCCGTCACCTGCTACAAAACCTGCTCTGTCTACTGCAAACACCACATGGTAATTACCCAGTGCTACATCATGAATAATATTATCATAGGCACGCTGTAAAAATGACGAATATATTGCAGCAACAGGAATTGCTCCTCCTGCGGCAATACCGCCTGCAAAAGTAACCGCATATCCTTCAGCGATACCTACATCATAGAGTCTTTCGGGGAACTTTTCGGAAAAAGCTTTAAGTCCGCTTCCCGGAATCATAGCAGGAGAAATCGCAACTATTTTTTGATTACTCTCCGCCAGAGTGCAAAGCTTTCTTCCGAAAACCTCCGAATATGACCCGTGTTTACCCGAAACCATTCCCGTTGTTTTCTCAAAAGGCCCTACTCCGTGGTAAACCTGCGGAAGCTTCTCCGCAGGAGCGTATCCCTTGCCTTTTTTTGTTATAACATGAACGAGCACCGGCTCGTTCAGGAGTAATGCACGGCTGAATATTTCTTCCATATCTGCAATATTGTGACCGTTAACGGGACCTAAATATGTTATTCCCAACTGTTCAAAAAGCATATTGGGAGCTACGGCAGATTTGATGCGTTTCTTGACTTTATGTAAAACACGCATCAATTTTTCACCGCCGTGAGGCATATTTTTCAATTTTTCAACTATTTTACGCTTTGAGGCTGTATATTTTCTATTGGTTCTCGCACGCGACAAAAACGCAGAAAACGAACCTACATTTTCGGCTATTGACATCTCGTTATCATTCAAAATAATGAGCATCTTGGACTTTAAATTACCAATGTTATTCAACGCTTCAAAGGCAAGCCCTCCGGTAAAAGCTCCGTCACCTATAACAGCCGCAACCTCGTAATTTCCTCCGTTTATCCCACGAGCCTGTGCCAATCCTGCAGCCGCCGACAATGAGGCTGAAGCATGACCCGTATATGTGATGTCATATTCGCTTTCCTTTGGACTGCAAAATCCGCAAAGTCCATTCATCTGACGTAAGGTATTTAATCTGTCTGCTCTACCCGTTAGGATTTTGTGTACGTAGGACTGATGCCCAACGTCCCAAATAAGCTTGTCCTTCGGCACATCAAGCACTCTGTGAAGAGCAACCGTAAGCTCAACAACACCCAAATTTCCGGCAAGATGACCACCGCTTTTAGAAACGGTGTTTATGAGAAGCTCGCGGATTTCTTCACACAGACCATCAAGCTGTTTTTGATTAAGTTTTTTAAGGTCTTGAGGATATTTCACCACATCAAGATATTTGTCCATAGTATCATTTCCTTAATTTATCGGCAATTTCTCCGTCAGGCTTTACAAATGCCGTATTATAACCGTCATATATTACCATACCCGGCTTTGCACCGTTTGGTTTCTTTACATGGCTTACAGGGCAGTAATCCACTTCGGCGTAAGGTGCATTTTTTGCCTTTGAATAAAAGGCTGCAATAGATGCCGCAACCTCTATAACATCATTTGGAAAAGCCTCTCCCATGTATTTTACTAAAGTATGTGAGCCTGCCATATTCTTTACATGAAGCCATAAATCCCTGCTTCTGCTCATTTTAAAAGTCAGAATATCATTTTGCACATTGTTTCTTCCGACGTAGATTGTATAGCCGTTATATTCAAATTCATATGGCTTTCCGACTTGAGGATTTTTTTCTTTTTTCCGCTTACTGCTTTCATTCTTAATATATCCATAGTCTGCAAGCTCTGCACGAATCTCTCCAAGCTGCATTGGCGTAAGTGCATTTGATATACTGTAGAGAACAGAATCAAGATATTCAATTTCCTTTACCGTGATTTTGATTTGTTCCGAAGCATAAAGCTCTGTATTTTTTGCCTTTTTGTACTTCGTGTAATACCTTGCTGCGTTCTGAGAAGGGGAAAGCTTTTCATCAAGATTAATCTTAACCTCTTCACCGTTTTCATCATAAAAGTTTTGTGCGATAAGCACCCTGTCCCCTTTTCTTACTCTGTACAAATTCGCAGTAATTAAATCTCCGAAAACTCTATATTTTTCTCTGTTTTCAGCTTCTTTAAGCTCTCCTTGAAGAATATCCAGCTTTTTACGGGCACGGCTGAGATTATTATTTACTGCTTTTGTTATTGCACTGCTTCGGTCGGACATACGGGCGTTAAGATCACGTATATAATAAAACTCACACGCCGCCTCATTCATACTTTTTGCCCGTATAACCTTTGCCCCTTCTTCATATTGCGTTATTAAAAAGGGAGCAAAGTCAATCGCTTTCTTCCCATCAACAGAATAAATTACAGTCGGGCAAAAATCCTGCTTTTCGGCTTTTTCAAAAAGAGAGTAAAGTTCATTTGCAATTCCTGTAATTTGTTCGTCAGAAAGTTCACCAATAAAAAGCTTTCTTGCTTTACACACACTGTATACACATTCACCTGCAAGAAGCGGACTGATTCCCATTACAGAATCAGTGATTGCACGGTCTGCTTCTCTGCCTTCGGGGGCATTTTTGAGTATTCTGATATAATCATCACAGGTGGCGTTTTGAGGGTTAAGTCTTCCGCTTTCGGGGGGCATCATATAAAAGAGTCCGGGCAAAATATTACGCAGCGAGCTTACTGTCAAGTCAACATGCTTTACAGAATCTATAATTTTTCTGTTTTCATCAAGAAAAATTATATTACTGTTTCTCCCCATTGTTTCGCAAATCAGGTGACGTGTTACAATATCCCCAAGCTCATTACGGCAGGAGATTTCAATATCGGTAACACGTTCAAATCCAAGTCTTTCAATTTTTACAATTTTTCCGCCTGTCAAGTGCTTGCGAAGGAGCATGCAGAACATAGGCGGTGCAAAAGGATTTTCCTTACTTTCCTCCACAAGATGAATCCGAGCATTCATGCTGTTTGCACTAAGGACAAGCTTTTTTGTTCCAAAGCTGCCTTTGAGAACAAGGAGAATCTCATCCTTTTCCGGCTGATGAATTTTTTCAATTTTAGCACCTGTAAGCAAATTGGAAAGCTCACAGGTAATTGCACCCAGTGCAACTGCATCAAGCGGCATATTAATCCTCCTTGTCCAAACATGGTTAGTTCATTATACCACAAAACCACCTTTTATGCAACAAAAAAAGGAGGCACAAATAAAAATTTATGCTTCCTGTCAAAAGAAGTAATCTCCAAAAATTTTTAGTATATAAACGAGCTTGGATTGATTGACTCGCCGTTTAACCAAAGCTCAAAATGAAGATGCGGCTGTTCGGCTTTTTCTATCGAAGCACTGTTTCCCACTTTCCCGATAGCTTGTCCTCCCGAAACTTTTTCGTTTACCTTAACCAAAATGTCCTTACTTAAATTTCGGTAAATTCCCAAAATATTTCCGGTATGAATGATTTCAATACAATTCCCCCATAGCTTGTCCTCATATATATTTGTCACTGTTCCGTCGTATACACTTACAACATTACTGCCTTTCTCCGCTTTATAATCTATTCCCTGATGTGCTCTCCAGTCATCGGTGGATTTTGAGTAGATTGCCATTTGAGAGTAATCCCGAAGAATTGTTTTCGAGCTTGGAAACTGCATTCGGTCGGGAACTATTTCTTCTTTTGCGTCATCATTATCTGCAGTTTCATCAATCTGAGGAACTTTTTCAATGTTTTCAGCTTCGGATGCAGTTTCTTTTACGTCTTTTTCTCCGTAAGGAATTGCGACTACACCGTCATTTTCTATGGGCACGGTGGGAGAATCTTCTTTTATCACCATTGCTCTGCCTATCAAAAAACAAACTGTAAATACTGACATAAGAAGTGTAAATGCCAAAAGGTAATAAATTCTTTTCATTGCGTTCTCCCCTTCAAAATATAATGCTTCTTCAGTAACATTATTGCCAAATTCTCCCCTTTTAAACATACTCTATCTCTATTCCGCTGTAGTAGTGCTTGAGAATTTCCTTATAATCGCAGCCTTCTTTTGCCATAGTGTTTGCCCCGTACTGACTCATACCTACACCGTGTCCGTAGCCTGTAACCTCAAAACGTATATTATCCCCCTCTGAATTAATTATAAAGCAGCTGCTCCTAAGTCCAAACGCACTCCTTATCTCTTTCCCCGAAAACTCCTGACCGCCAATTTGTATAGTCTTTACTGCTCCGCCCTCGCTTTTTTCAATTTGTCCGATATCATTGGCAGTTGTTAACGAAACATTCGGGTTAAGGCTGATAATGGTATTTTTAAAATCTTCAAAGGAAACTGTTACATCGGAATAAAAATTGGGAGAGCTCTCCTCCCCATGGCTTTCAACACTTACCAAATATGGTACATTTCCTCCCCATACATCTTTTGAATTTTCCGTTCTTCCTCCTCCGCTCTGAGAATGGAATACGGCAAGTGCTACCTCTCCGTTATAGGTAATTACCTCCCCTTGGGTTTCTATAATTGCATTTTCAATTTTTGCACGGTATTTTTCGCTGTCTTTGCCCCATGCTTTTTCATTTTCTTCAAGGGTTTTGTATGCCTTGCAGTGGGTATAATCAGTACAGACTGCTGCTTCGGGGTGTTGTGCATTTATTTCATTTTGCTTGTATCTGGCATAGCTGCGTGCCGCTACCGCCTGTGCTTTTAAGGCTTCGTATTCAAAGCTCGCAGGCATCTCGGCACATACTACACCGCACAAATATTCTTCTATTGGCATTGACACGGTTTTGTTTTCGTTGTGAAAAAAAACACTGATATCTTCGGACATACGCAGTTTTTCAGTTATTTCATTATCATAAGCTCTGCCTCCCCGTGCATAAAAGACGCACACAGGCAAAGCAAAAGAACTAATCATACAAAATAGTATCAATATAGCAGTTTTCTTCATATTACACCCCTCCGAAAATATATTATTTTTTTATTCCGGAAATATTACTTTTTATTATTGAAATAATTGTAATTTAGTGGTATAATAAGTGGAAAGTGTTTGTAATTTTTTCAAACAGTGCAATTTTTACAGTCATAAAGAAACGGAGGCTTCTTAAAAATGCAAGAGGGTTACTCAAATTTTATTCATGATATTATTGATGAAGACCTTGCGGCAGGTCGTGAAAACGGGGTTCATACTCGTTTCCCTCCCGAACCTAACGGTTATCTTCATATAGGTAGTGCCAAAGCAATATGGATTAATCACAGCACCGCAAAAAAATACGGCGGAGTCTTTAACCTTCGCTATGATGATACTAATCCCGTAAAGGAAGACGATGAGTTCGTAAAAGCTATAGAGGCGGATTTACATTGGCTTGGTGCAGACCCTACGGGTGGAATATTCTACGGCAGTGATTATTTTGATAAATGCTATGAGTTTGCCTGCAAGCTGATTCGTGACGGTAAGGCTTTCGTATGCGACCTTTCACAGGAGGAAATGGCACAGTACCGAGGCACTCTTACAGAGCCCGGTAAGGAAAGCCCCTACAGAAACAGAAGTGTTGAGGAAAATTTAGAGCTTTTTGAAAGAATGAAAAACGGAGAATTTGAAAACGGTCAGCGTACGCTCCGTGCTAAAATTGATATGTCTTCGCCTAATATGAACATGCGTGACCCTGTTATATATCGTATTCTCCATATGAATCATCACAGACAGGGTAATAAATGGTGTATATATCCCATGTATGACTTTGCTCACCCAATTCAGGACGCACTTGAGGGAATCACACATTCTCTTTGTTCCATCGAGTTTGAGAATCATCGTCCGCTTTATAACTGGGTTGTGGATAACGTGGGCTTTGAGCATAAGCCACATCAGTATGAATTTGCACGTCTTAACATGACGTACACGGTAATGAGCAAAAGGTACCTTCGCAAGCTTGTGGAAACAGGTACTGTTGATGGTTGGGATGACCCAAGAATGCCAACCTTGCAGGGTCTTCGCAGGAGAGGCTACACCCCCACCGCAATTTTTGATTTTATTGAGAGAAGCGGTGTTGCAAAGGCAAACAGCATGGCGGATATAAGGCTTCTGGAATATTGTATTTGTGAGGAATTGAATGAAAACGCACAAAGGCGTGTAGCAATCATTGAGCCACTTAAGGTTACAATAACAAATATTCCCGATAACCATACGGAATACTTTGAGCTTCCCAATCACCCCAAAAAGCCTGAGCTTGGTACAAGAAAAGTTCCTTTCACCAATAAGCTTTATATTGAGCAGAGCGACTTTATGGAGGAGCCTATCCCCGGTTTCAAGCGTCTTAAGCCACAGGGCGAGGTTCGCCTTATGGGTTCATATATAATGAAGTGCGACGAAGTCCTCCACGATGAAAACGGCAATGTGACTGAGCTTCTTTGCAGTGTTGATACTGAAACAGGAAATGGTATGCCCGCTGACGGACGAAAAGTTAAGGGCAATATTCATTGGCTCAGCCGTGAAACTGCGGTAGAATTTTCCGTCCATCAGTTTGATAATATTTTTAACAAGGAAAATGTGGCAACACTTTTAGAGGATGATAATTTTGATGAATTTATCAATCCTGAATCCTTGATTGTTTATGAAAAATCTTACGGTGAGCTTTCCCTTGCCGATGCAAAGGTGGGCGAAAAGTTCCAGTTTGTACGCATGGGTTATTTCACCCGTGACAGTAAAAATGAGAACGTGTTTAACCGTACAGCACCGCTGAAGAGTTCATTCAAACCACAATAAACATAAAAAGGCTACCCGCGCGTTGACCCGGAGGGTT
>JAZQAB010000089.1:0-15013 GCA_045545055.1 Clostridia bacterium
CAAAAATAACCGTAGGGCAGGGGCTTGCTCCTGCCGAGAATTTATTATCACAGTATGGTAATATTGCAAAAGAGCAGATGGAATTACTTGAAGAAAGATATTCGGGAATTAGTATTGATAAATATGTTATTATGCCAAATCATATACATATTTTAATTTCTCTAACGGCAGGAGCAAGCCCCTGCCTACGGTATCAGAAGTCGTTTGTTCGTTCAAATCAATAACAACGTTATTGTGCAAAAGGATAGGATTTAAGCAAAAACAATTGTTTCAAAATTCATTCCACGACCATATAATCAGGGACAAAAATGACTATCAGAAAATATGGGAATATATAGATACAAATGTTATAAGATGGAAAGATGATTGTTTCTACACAAAAATGGAGTAGTAGAAACATGATATATGAGGTGAGTGAAAATGCGATATTGTCCTAAGTGCGGTGCAGGGATTTTTAACAGCAATCTGCCAAATTGTCCCATGTGCAATGCAGATTTAGAGGCAGAACTGAATGTTGAGAGTTATTTTTCAAAGCCTGCTCTTTCTACTCTTTGGGCAAAGATATTTTGCGTGCTTCTTGCTCTTGATGCACTTTGGGTGGCAATAGACGGAATTAAGGTGATAAATCTTGAAACCGTTTATTACCTGAGAAAATACGGCTATCTCGGCTCCTATATTGAATCTATGGAAAATTTCTTAGGCTTTGGCGGAGTGATACAGGCGTTAGCTTCAATTGTGGCTATATACGGGCTTTTAACCTATAAAAAGATAGGTCCCCGATTTACCTATGCCACGCATTTTCTCTTTATCACAACCAATATGATGTACTTTATCAATATGGTGTACGAGCCCACGTATAGCACAATCGGTGGAATAGATATTATTGTCCCGATTCATATAGCTGTTCATTCCGTATTATTCATTATAAACTTCATATATTTCAGAAAACGAAAGCATATATATGACGGTGTGATATAATAAAAATGTCAGGCAAATTGCCTGACATTTTTATTATGCAAATTTCTTTATATATTCAATTTGTGTATTAATGGAAGCTACTGAGGTGCCTCCTGCAGAAATTCGTTTTTCCACGCAGTTTTTAAGGTCGATTTCCTGATATAAATCTTCCTCAAAGAGTCCATCAAATTCCTTGTATTCGGGGAGGGTGAGCGTTTCAAGGGTTTTCTTTTCAGCCACGCATTTTCCCACAATCTGTCCTACTGTCTTATACGCACTGCGGAAGGGCTGACCTTTCTTTACAAGGTAGTCGGCAAGGTCTGTGGCGTTGATAAAGCCTTCGCCTGCGGCGGCGTACATTTTGTCTTTACGCACTGACATAGTTTCAATCATGGGTGCAAAAATGCTAAGACATTTTTTAACCGTTTCCACACTGTCAAATATTGCTTCCTTGTCCTCCTGCATATCCTTGTTGTACGCTAACGGAATACCCTTCAGAATAGTCAGCATAGCTACCAAATCGCCGTATACTCTGCCTGTCTTACCGCGGACAAGCTCTGCCATATCGGGATTTTTCTTCTGTGGCATAATAGAAGAACCTGTAGTATAGGAATCGTCAAGCTCCACAAATTTAAATTCCCATGATGACCAGAGAATAACCTCCTCAGAAAATCTGGAAAGATGAGTCATAACAAGTGCAAATGCACTCATCAGCTCCACACAGAAGTCACGGTCGGAAACGCCATCAATACTGTTTAAGGTGATTCCGTCAAAGCCAAGAAGCTCTGCCGTTCTTTCACGGTTCGTTTCATAGGTTGTTCCTGCAAGGGCACACGAGCCTAAGGGGGAGAAGTTCATTCTTTTAAGTGCGTCCTCTATTCTTCCGATGTCACGAATAAACATCATTGCATATGCACAAAGATGATGTGCGAACATAATGGGCTGTGCACGCTGGAGATGTGTGTAGCCGGGGAGAATGGTTTCCTTGTTAGCCTCTGCCTGAACTAAAATTGCACCGAGGAGCTTCTTTATAAGGGAAATAACCTCGTTCGCCTCATCACGCATATAAAGGCGGATATCCAGTGCCACCTGGTCGTTACGGCTTCTTGCGGTGTGAAGCCTTTTACCCACATCACCGATACGTTTTGTAAGCTCTGCCTCCACAAACATATGTATATCTTCCGCATCAAAATCAAACTGAAGCTTACCGTTATCAATGTCGGAAAGAATTTCTTTAAGTCCTGAAATTATTGTTTCGCTGTCACTTTTTGAAATAATGTTACACTCGGCAAGCATCGTCGCATGGGCAATAGAGCCCTCTATATCCTGCCTGTACATTTTGCAGTCAAAATGGATTGATGAATTAAAATCATCAGCTTCTTTGTCCAGGGCTTTTGAAAAACGCCCTGCCCACATCTTGTCCATAAAAACACCTTCTTTAAATCATTAGGCTGGTGACAAAGTCACCAGCCTTATTTTTTATATAAGGAGAGAGTGGAAAGATAAGAATTTTCATTCCGCATTCCGCACTTCAAACTCCGCATTTGCAAAAAACAAATTATTCTTTCAGAATTATTTGTTTTTTGCATCAACCATTGCCTGTACTGCAATGGGAAGACCGTAAAGGTTGATGAAGCCTTCGGAGTCCTTCTGGTTGTAGTCACTTTCGCCAAATGTTGCAATTTCTTCAGAATAAAGGCTGTAATCGCTCCATACGCCTGCATTAATCATGTTACCCTTGTAAAGCTTGAGACGAACCTTACCTGTAACCTTTTCCTGAGTCTTGTCAACAAATGCACTGAGAGCCTCACGGAGAGGAGTAAACCACTGTCCGTTATAAACAAGCTCAGCAAATGTGATAGAAAGCTTCTGCTTTTCGTGAAGTGTCATCTTATCAAGGCAGATAGATTCAAGAACGCTGTGAGCTTTGTAAAGAATTGCACCACCGGGAGTTTCATAAACGCCACGGCACTTCATACCTACAAGACGGTTTTCAACGATGTCAAGAAGACCGATACCGTTCTTTCCGCCAACTTCATTAAGGGCAAGAATGATTTCCTTTGCACTCATTTTCTTGTCATTGAATGCCACGGGAACGCCCTGCTCGAAATCAAGTGTAATATATGTAGGTTCATCGGGTGCCATAATGGGAGATACGCCCATTTCAAGGAAGCCGGGCTTTTCGTACTGCGGTTCATTGCCTGTATCTTCAAGGTCAAGACCCTCGTGAGAAAGGTGCCAGAGGTTCTTATCCTTAGAATAGTTTGTTTCACGGTTAATCTTAAGGGGAACATTGTGTGCTTCCGCATATTCAATTTCCTCTTCACGGGATTTAATATCCCAGATTCTCCAGGGAGCAATAATGGGCATTTTGGGTGCAAAATGCTTGATTGCAAGCTCGAAACGAACCTGATCGTTACCCTTACCTGTGCAACCATGGCAGATAGCATCTGCATTTTCCTTAATTGCAATGTCTACAAGACCTTTAGCAATACAGGGACGTGCATGGCTTGTACCGAGAAGATATTCCTCGTAAATTGCACCTGCCTTCATTGTGGGAATGATGTAATCATTTACATATTCTTCAGTAAGGTCAAGAACATAAAGCTTGGAAGCACCTGTCTTTATAGCCTTTTCTTCAAGTCCTTCAAGCTCGTCATTCTGTCCTACGTTACCTGCAACGGCGATGACCTCACAGTTATTGTAGTTTTCTTTAAGCCACGGAATAATGATTGATGTATCAAGTCCTCCGCTGTAGGCGAGAACTACTTTTTTTATGTCTTTCTTCTCCATAATAATTAACTCCTTTTTTGATTTCAATCTTTCAATGAATAGAGTATAACACCAAATGTATAATTATGCAAGCTTTTTTGCATAAAAATTCATAATATTTTGAAAAATCTGTATAAACACTGTTTTTATGCATTGTTATGCATAAAGGGAATTGCAGAGGGGAGCATTAACTCCGCACTCCGCACTCCGCATTCCGCATTAATATTCGTATGTTCCCTCAAATACCTTTTCGGCATCACCGGTTAAGAATACTCCTTCATCTGTATAGCGTACGATAAGCTCGCCGCCCTCAACTCTTACGGAAATATCGGTGTCTTTTTCGCAATAGCCGTTTTCAACTGCCGCAATAGCCGCTGCACAAGCCCCTGTTCCGCAGGCAGGTGTTTCACCGTTGCCGCGTTCCCATACTCTCATTCTGATAGTTCGCTTGTCAATAATCTTAACAAATTCTGTGTTGATTCTTTCGGGGAATATAGGTGCATTTTCAAATCTGGGACCGATTGTTTCCACATCAATGTTATATACATTGTCGCAGATAACAACGCAGTGGGGATTTCCGATAGATACGCATGAAATATCGTACTTCTTTCCGCCGATTGTAACCTTTTCGTTAATTACCTTGTCACCGGGCATATCCACGGGAATCTGTGCGGGAGCAAACTGTGCCTGTCCCATTTGAACAGTTACGCTTGTAACCTTGTGGTCAAAGAGGTGAAGCGTCAGCTTCCTTATACCGCTTGCAGTTTCAATTGCGATATGGCGATGTGTTACATAGCCGTTATCCCAAAGGTATTTACCTACGCAGCGGATAGCGTTACCAGCCATCTTGCCCTCGCTGCCGTCAGTGTTGAATATACGCATCTTGGCATCTGCCACATCGGATTTTTCGATAAGGACAAGTCCGTCTGCACCGATACCTCTGCGGCGGTCGGAAAATACTATTGCAAGTGCTTCGGGGAATGCAATATTTCCGTCAAAGTTGTTAATGAAGATATAGTCGTCGCCCGTTCCCTGCATTTTGATAAAGGGAATGTTCAGCTTTTCCGTGCGGAGCTTTGCAATATCGGTAAGCTCTGTATTATACTGATTAAATCGGCTGAGAAGAATATCTGCAAGTGCATTTGCCGTATCAAGAGAGGTAAGACATGCAATGCTAAGCTGAAGTGCTCTGCGGTGCAGTCTGATAAACCTTTCAATTTCCTTAGGTCTGCCTGAATTGGTGTGAATGATATAACCAATCTTTTCGCTTTCAAGGAGTGAATAAATCTTTTCTCCCTCAACTGTTTCCACGGGGATTCCCAATGAATCTATAATGATTGCATTTGTTTCATCGGCATAGATTTCAAGACCTGCATCGTAAAGCTTCTTTGCAAGCTCGATAAGGTCGTATTTATCCTTTGAATCAACGCTGATATATACTCCGCCGCGGCTTTCAAGATTGAAGCCTGCCGCCATAAGACCTTTGTAAAGAGCCTCATTAAGGGTTTTACCGATACCTAAAACCTCACCTGTGGACTTCATTTCAGGGCCTAAGATAGAGTTGATGCCCGAAAGCTTCTCAAATGAGAACACGGGAACCTTAACTGCATAGTAGGGGGGCATCTTGTAAAGACCGCTGCCGTAGCCGAGGTCAAGAAGGGGAGTACCCTGCATAACCTGTGTGGCAAGGTCGACCATGGGAATACCCGTTACCTTACTGATATAGGGAACTGTTCTTGATGCTCTGGGATTAACCTCGATTACATACAGCTCATTGTCATAGATAAGGTACTGAATATTTATAAGTCCCTGCGTTTTAAGGGAAAGAGCAAGCTTGATTGAGCAGTCAACAATCTTATCAAGCATTTTATCGGTTACGTTAAAGGGCGGATATACTGCGATAGAGTCACCGCTGTGTACGCCTGCACGTTCAACGTGCTCCATTATACCGGGGATAAGAACGTCTTTTCCGTCGCTGATTACGTCAACCTCAAGCTCCTTGCCCATCATATACTTATCGACAAGAACAGGGTTTTCAATTTTCTGTGAAAGAATGATATCCATGTAGCGTTCTACGTCTTCTTCCTTATAAGCGATTGTCATGTTCTGACCGCCGATTACGTAGGAAGGACGAAGAAGCACGGGATAACCAAGTTTTTCAGCCGCTTCAAGTGCCTCATTGCGTGTCATAACGGTAAGTCCACTGGGACGCTTGATGCTGAACTTTTCAAGCAGTGCATCAAACTGCTCACGGTCCTCTGCCATATCAATACTCTTGGCAGATGTGCCGAGGATTTTAATTCCGCTTTCGTCAAGGAATTTAACAAGCTTGATGGCTGTCTGTCCACCAAAGGCAACCACAACGCCTTCGGGCTTTTCAACCTCGATTACGTTCAT
Source organism: Clostridia bacterium (assembly GCA_045545055.1). GTDB lineage: Bacteria > Bacillota > Clostridia > UMGS1883 > UMGS1883 > UMGS1883. The sequence continues at coordinate 6,127 of JAZQAB010000089.1, forward strand.
TACATCTTCGGGGGTAAGCGGCTCAAAATAAAGCCTGTCTGCTGTATCAAAGTCAGTGGAAACGGTTTCGGGGTTGTTATTAATAATAATTACCTCGTAGCCCATTTCTTTGAGTGCCCATACACAGTGAACGGAGGAGTAGTCAAATTCGATACCCTGACCGATTCTGATAGGACCTGAGCCGAGAACGATTACCTTTTTATTGTTTGTAGCAACCGCCCGTGCTTCACATTCATTGTCATAGGTGGAGTAGAAGTAAGGAGTCTTTGCCGCAAATTCACCGCCGCAGGTATCAACCATTTTGTAAACGCAGTTTTTGTGGCAGGGAACCTTTTCTCCGCTGATTTCTTCCAGAATCTTATCGGTGAAGCCAAGCTTCTTACCTTTTTCATAAAGCTCGGGAGTAAGATTTCCCACAATGCTCTTTTCGTAATCTACGATATTTTTAATCTTGGAAAGGAACCATTTATCAATTCTTGTGATTTCATTGATTCTCTCTACAGTAATTCCTCTTACAAGTGCTTCGTAAACTGTGAAAATTCTGAGGTCGTCAAGGTCATGAAGCTTCTTTTCAATATCCTCGATTGCTTGTACTTCCTTATGGCGGAGTGTTTCTGTCTTAAGCTCTGCACCTCTTACAGCCTTCATAAGTGCCGATTCAAAGGAATTACCGATAGACATAACCTCGCCCGTAGCCTTCATCTGAGTGCCGAGCTTTCTGTCGGCATATCCAAATTTATCAAAGGGCCATTTGGGGAATTTAACTACCATGTAGTCAACGGCAGGCTCAAAGCAAGCATATGTTACGCCTGTAACATCGTTTTTAATTTCATCAAGTGTGTAGCCGAGGGCAATCTTTGTTGTAACCTTTGCTATGGGGTAGCCCGTAGCCTTACTTGCAAGTGCGGAGGAACGGGAAACTCTGGGGTTAACCTCGATTACCGCATATTCAAAGCTATCGGGATTAAGTGCAAACTGACAGTTACAGCCGCCCTCAATCTTCAGCTCTGTGATAATATCAAGAGCCGCCTTACGAAGCATTGAATATTCTTTATCGGAAAGAGTTGCCGCAGGGGCAACAACTATACTGTCACCTGTGTGAATACCAACGGGGTCAACGTTTTCCATACTGCAGATGGTGATTGCGTTACCTGCGTGGTCACGCATAACCTCAAACTCTACTTCTTTCCAGCCGTAGATGTACTTTTCAATAAGTACCTGTGTAATGGGGGAAAGTGTAAGACCGTTGTTTGCAATTTTTGCAAGAGTGTCTCTGTCGTATGCAACACCGCCGCCTGCACCGCCAAGTGTGAATGCAGGGCGTACGATTACGGGATAGCCGATTTTCTCTGCAATACTAAGACATTCATCAACTGTTGTAGCAATGTCGGAAGGGATACAACCCTGTCCGATTTTGAGCATTGCTTCCTTGAAAAGCTCTCTATCCTCGGCACGGTCGATAGCCTCGGCATTTGTACCGATGAGCTTAACGCCCATTTTGTCAAGATAGCCTTCCTTGTCAAGCTGCATTGCAATGGTAAGACCTGTCTGACCACCAAGGGAAGCAAGGAGACTGTCAGGTCTTTCCTTTTCGATGATTCTTTTTATTGTGTCGGAGGTAAGCGGCTCAAGATAAATTTCATCAGCCAATGCCTTATCCGTCATAATTGTAGCAGGATTGGAGTTTACGAGGACAATGTTTACACCCTCATCACGAAGAACTCGGCAAGCCTGTGCACCTGCGTAGTCAAACTCGGCAGCCTGTCCGATTACAATGGGACCCGAACCGATAACGAGTACCTTTTTGATGTCTTTATTCTTAGGCATTCTTGCTTCCTCCAATCATTTCAAAGAATTTTTTGTATAAGAAGTCTGTTTCGTTAGGACCGTCTCCCGGTATGGGGCGGAACTGAATTGAAACGGCATTCTTGTCTGTATATTCGATACCCTCACAGCTCTTGTCATTAAGATTTTCATAAGTAACATTAGCGTAAGAGGGAAGAGTTTCGGAAACTACAGCATAGCTGTGATTTTGTGAAGTAATGTAAACTCTGCCGCTATCTGTCTCTTTAACAGGCTGATTTGCACCGCGGTGACCGTAGGGGAGTTTGTGTATTTTTGCACCGTTTGCCATAGCAAGAAGCTGATGACCAAGTCCCGTTGCAAATATCGGCTTTTTGCCGAATACTTCCTTTATTATTTCTACAATTTCTGTGCAGTCTTCGGGATTTCCGGGACCGTCGGAAAGATAAATTGCATCACAGGAGAGAAGTTCGTCTGCTTTTGCACTGCAGGGGAGAACTGTTACCTGTGCACCCTTATCTGCAAGTGTTTTAACGGCACTTTTGGTTGTTCCCAAATCAAGGAGTGCAATTTTCACATCTGCATCGCCTACAGTGTACTTCTCCTTCGCACTGACTTCTTTAACCGCATCTTTAATATCCGGCATCTCGGGCTTTTCGCCTGAAGGCTCTTTAGTTGAGATGCGTGCTGTCATAGTACCCTCTTCACGGATAATTTTGGTGATTTCACGTGTATCAATTCCCGAAATCCCCATAACGCCCTGCTCCTTGAGGAAATCTTCCAGAAGTCCCTCGCAGCGGAAGTTTGAAGGTGTATCGCAAATCTCACGCACAATGTAACCCTTCAAGTGAATCTTACTGCTTTCCATATCGGAGTAAATCATACCGTAGTTACCGATAAGCGGATATGTCTGGACAAGAATCTGTCCGTAATAGCAGGGGTCTGTAAGTGCTTCAATGTAACTGCCCATAGATGTGGAGAATACAATTTCTCCAACCTCGTCGCATATCGCACCGAAGGCTTCCCCTGTGAAAACCTTTCCGTTTTCCAAAGTCAAATATGCTTTCATAAAACCATGCCTTTCTGAATTGTAGTATATAAGAGATATAAATACCGATTATGACATCAACTTAACCATAACAGCCTTCTGTGCGTGAAGTCTGTTCTCGGCTTCTTCGAAAATTTCATCGGCATGCTGCTCGATTATTTCCGCTGTGATTTCTTCGCCTCGGTGTGCAGGTAAGCAGTGAAGCACCATCGCACCTTCATTTGCAACCTTCATAACTTCGGAATTAATCTGGTAATCCTTAAACACCTTTGCTCTTTCGTTAAATTCTTCCTCCTGACCCATGGAAGCCCATACGTCAGTATAAAGAGCGTCTGCTCCTTTTGCCGCTTCCATTACGTCCTCTGTGCAGGTGAATTTTCCTGTTTCGCTTGCCCATTTCATGATATCGCTGTCAGGCTCATAGCCCTTGGGACAAGCTATGGAAACCTCCATGCCCATCTTAATGCAGCCTACGATAATGGAGTTTGCCATATTGTTACCGTCACCTACAAAGCACATTTTAAGACCTTCGAGTGTGCCTTTCTTTTCTCGGATTGTCATAAGGTCAGCAAGCACCTGACAGGGGTGGCAGTAGTCTGTAAGTCCGTTAATAATCGGAATATCGCCATAAGAGGCAAAATCTTCAACCTCTTTTTGTTCAAAGGTACGAATCATAATACCGTCTAAGAATCTGGAAAGAACTCTTGCAGTATCCTGCACAACCTCACCTCTGCCTATCTGCAAATCTCTGGGGCTGAGGAAAAGTGCACTTCCGCCAAGGTCGAACATACCAACCTCAAAGGAAACCCTCGTTCTGGTGGAGGACTTTTGGAAAATCATTCCCAGTGTCTTTCCCTTGAGCAAATGATGCTCAATTCCGTTTCTCTTTTCGTATTTAAGCTTATCTGCAAGGTCGAGGATTTCTACAATCTCTTCCTTGGTAAGATCGCCCAGCTTTAATAAATGCTTCATTATTTACATGCCTCCTTAATTACTTCAAGTGCTTTTTTAAGCAGATTGTTGTCTATGTTAAGCGGAGGAAGAAGCCTTACCTTATCCTTTGCGGTAAGGACAAGCACACCGTTTTCAATGCACTTATTTACTACTTCCTTTGCTTCTTTTACTGTTTTAATTCCTATCATAAGTCCAAGCCCCGAAACATCTTCGATTCCTTCGCTGCCACTTAGGGCTTCCCTTATTATTTCGGCTTTTTTTGTTACTTCCTCCAAAAACTTGTCCGTAAGTCTTGAAAGAATACTGATTGCACCGCTGCAGCATACCGGGTTTCCGCCAAAGGTAGAGCCGTTAAGACCTGGAGCAAAAATATCCTTTACCTTTTCGCCAAGCATGGTTACACCGATTGGAAGTCCGCCTCCCAGTCCTTTTGCGGTAGTTACCACATCGGGAGAAATGCCATAGTGCATATATGCGTAAAGCTTACCCGTTCTGCCGTTTCCTGCCTGTACCTCATCTATTATAAGCACAAGGTCATTTTCACGGCAAAGCTTCTCGGCTTCAAGAATAAATTCCTTTTCAAGTGCACATACACCGCCCTCGCCCTGAACAATTTCCATCATTATTGCACAGCACTTATTTTCTTTTACGGCTTTTCTTAAAGCCTCAATATCATTTGGCGGAGTATGAACAAAACCGGGGGTAAGAGGGAGAAAGTCCTTGTGAAAGCTTTCCTGCCCTGTTGCAGCAAGTGTTGTGTGCGTTCTGCCGTGGAAGCTTTTTTCAAGAGTGATGATTGTATAATAATCCTCACCCTTGTTCAATGAACCATAGCGACGTGCGGCTTTGATTGCACATTCGTTTGCCTCCGCACCGGAATTTGAATAGAAAACATTCTTCATTCCCGTCCTTTCGCAAAGCATCTTTGCAAGGTCGGCACAGGGGGAGGTGTAGTAAAGATTTGAAGTATGTGCAAAAGAGTCAAGCTGTGCTTTTACTGCATTTACCCATTCATCATCACGAAAACCGAAGGTGTTTACTGCAATTCCGCTTCCCAAATCTATATATTCTTTTCCGTCGCTACCCTTTAAAACAGCACCTTTTCCGCCGACAATTTCCACAGGAAAACGCCCGTATGTGGGTGCGACAAACTGTTTGTCTTTCTCGAAAGTGTTCATAAATAATTCTCCTTATATATCCCAAATTACGGTGCATAGACCTTTGCTATGCACCGTAAAACATTTACTGCCCGCGGACAAACATAGTACCGATACCTTCATTAGTCAAGGTTTCGATAAGTATGGAGTGGGGGATTCTGCCGTCGATTATAAATACCTTTCTTACGCCGCTTTTTATAGCGTCGATACAACATTCCACCTTGGGAATCATACCGCCTGAGATAACGCCTTCCTCGACAAGCTGGGGAGCGTCCTCTACGCAAATTTTGGAAATGAGAGTAGAGGGGTCATCCTTATCACGAAGAATACCCTCAATATCTGTCATGGAAATAAGGCTTTCCGCACCCAAAATACCTGCGATTTTAGAAGCGGCAGTATCAGCATTAATGTTGTAAACATTGCCGTCCTTATCACAGCCAACGGTGGAAATAACGGGTATGTAGCCTTTTTCAAGAAGGTCAGTGATGGGCTGTACGTTTACATTGGTGATTTCACCGACAAAGCCAAGTTCAGGGTTAAGAACCTCTGCCTCAATCATATGACCGTCAATACCACAAAGACCGATAGCATTGCCACCCTTATGGTGAAGAAGGTTTACAAGGTTTTTATTAACCTTACCTGCGAGCACCATTTGCACAATGTCCACGGTTTCCTTATCTGTTACACGAAGTCCGTTTACAAACTTGGACTCCTTGCCAATTTGCTTAAGCATCTGTGTGATTTCGGGACCGCCTCCGTGAACGAGAACAACCTTAATACCGATGAGGGACAAAAGTACAATGTCACCCATTACGGCATCCTTAAGCTCATCGTTTATCATAGCGTTTCCGCCGTATTTCACAACGATTATTTTGTTGTTGTATTTTTGTATATAAGGAAGTGCTTGGGTAAGCACTTCTGCACGCTGGGCATTAGTCATTGTAATTTCCTCCGTAACTTAAGTGCGAAATTCGAAATTCGAAATTCGAAATTATGGTGGATTTTCGCTTGTGGCGAAAATCTTTATTCAATTTTAAATCAAGTACGATAGTCTCCATTTATCTTAACATAATCATAAGTAAGGTCGCAGCCCCATGCGGTAGCACTTTCCTCACCGTCTTTAAGGTCTATTATAATATTAATTTCCTTTTCAAGCAATATTTTCTTTGCAATTTCTTCAGAAAAATCTACGCCTGCTCCGTTTTCGCAAACCTTGATTATGCCTTCTTTTGAAGCGAAAGACACATCAATTTTATCTACATCAACGTTTGCACCGCTGTAACCTATTGCACAAAGCACCCTGCCCCAGTTGGCGTCTGCACCGAACATTGCCGCTTTAAGAAGCGAGGAGCAGATAACAGATTTTGCCACTGTTTTCGCACATTTTTCATCCTTTGCACCACTGACGGAGCATTCAAGCATCTTTGTTGCACCCTCGCCGTCGCCTGCAATCATTTTGCAAAGGTGGATTGTAACAGTGTTGAGTGCTTTTGCAAAGATTTCAAAATCTTCATTTTCTTCTTCTATTAAAGTGTTTCCCGCAAGGCCGTTCGCCATAACTGATACCATGTCATTTGTTGAGGTGTCACCGTCAACGCTTATCATGTTAAAGGTTTTCTTTATGTCAGCGGAGAGTGCCCTTTGAAGCATTTTGGGAGAAATGGCAGCATCGGTTGTGATAAATACAAGCATGGTTGCCATATTGGGATGAATCATACCGCTTCCCTTTGCAATACCTGCAATGGTGCATTCCTTACCACCGAGGGTAAAGCTTACGGCGATTTCTTTCTTTACAAGGTCGGTTGTAAGAATTGCCTCAGAGGCGTAATTTGCATGCTCGGCATCCTTACCAAGTCCTTTTGCAAGTTCTTCCATTCCGCCCTCAATGGGTTCAAGGTCAAGAGGCTGACCGATAACGCCTGTCGATGCGACAATAACATCTTCTGCCTTAACATCAGTATATTTTTCAACAAGGCTGCACATCTTTTGTGCTACCTCAATGCCGTTTGCATTGCAGGTGTTTGCATTACCACTGTTACAGATAACAGCCTGTGCATATCCGTTTCTTATATTATCCTTTGTAACTGTAAGGGGAGCACCCTTAACAAGATTTGTTGTATAAGTTGCCGCGGCTGCCGCAGGAACATCACTTACAACAAGTGCAATGTCACGCTTGGTGCGGTTCTTGCGGATTCCGCAATGAATACCGTTTGCGGAAAATCCCTTGGGAGCACAAACACCGCCCTCTATGATTTTAAACATATGTATCATTCCTTTCATATATCCAGCATTTCGGAGGGTGATGCACCCATTGAAATATTCATACATTCAAGTGCGGCACCTGAAGCACCCTTGCCTAAATTGTCGTATCTTGCGATAAGAAGGATTCTTTCATCGTTACCCTCAACGGTTATCTGCATGCTGTCCTTAAAAGAAAGTGCATTGCCGCTGATAAGACCAGATTCGGAAATTGATTCACTGTATTTAACAATTTCACCGGTATACTTCTCTTTATAGGCGTTTTTAATGTCCTCTGCCGTGAAACCGGAATTAAGCTGACTTTTAAAAATCGGCACTGTTACAACCATTCCGCTGTAGAAATCCGAAACAATGGGACAAAATACGGGAGCATTTTCAAGCCCTGTCACCTTTGTCATTTCGGGAATGTGCTTGTGGGTTTGCCCCAAAGCATACTGACGCGGAGCATCAAAGAGAGTATCTCTTTCGCTATCCTCATACTCTGCAATCATTTTCTTTCCGCCGCCACTGTAGCCTGTGATGCTGTGGCAGGTGAGGCGTGTTTCTTTATCAATAATTCCTTTTTCAATCAAAGGATATGTAAGTGCGATAAATCCGCTGGCATGGCATCCGGGAACGGCAATCCTTTTTGACGAAGCTACCTTTTCCCAATGCTTATCGGAAAGCTCGGGGAAGCCATACGCCCAGCCCTCATCGGTTCTGTGTGCCGTAGAAGTGTCAAGCACAACCACGTTTTCATTCTCAATCATATTTACCGCCTCGATAGCCGCTGCATCGGGAAGGCAGAGAAAAGCAATATCACATTCGTTGAGAGCTTTCTTTCTCGCTTCGCTGTCCTTTCTCAGATCCTCAGGGAGAATAATTAATTCTATATCGCTTCGCTTTGAAAGCCTTTCTTTTATGCGAAGTCCCGTAGTGCCGGCACTGCCGTCAATGAACACCTTTTTCATCACAAAACAACTCCATTTAATAAATAACGTTTTGTATATTCTAACTCATTTTGCATAATTATGCAATAGTTTTGTATAAAAATTCTTAAAATTTTATAAATTAACGGAAAAATACGCGGTTTCGCCGATGAAATTTATGCATAATTATAAATAATCGCCCAATTTCATCATAAACCAATTTATTATACCATAAAAACAGCACATCAGTAAAGAAAAAATTTGACAAAATTTAAATTAATGTAAAAACTTTATGTAGCAGAATAACCAATAAGAAAAACCAGATACCTTTTTTAATGTTGACATCAAAAAAAATAAAGTATAATGTATGTAAAGAGGTGAGTATTAGATTTGAGTAAAACAATTTTGCACAATTTGATTGATATGTTGAATGAAACCGATATTGACACCATATATAATGTTTTGGTGAAATTTATACCTGAGGCAAAAGCTTCGGAAGACGAAATTAAGGCTATAGCACAAGCTGAAAACGACATAAAAAACGGAGATGTTTTTGATTTGTCTGCCGTGAGTTGGTAAGATATCTGAAAATTAAAAAGCATAAATTATCAAAGCCGAAACGAAGCTATCGTTTCGGCTTTGTGTTTTATGCTTTTTATGTGACTTCTTAAATTTGTAACAGAAAGTGACACGTCCCCAAACTGTTCCAAAATTATAATGCGACACATTGGGGACTGTCCCCAATGTGTCGCATTTTT
>JAZQAB010000090.1:0-20800 GCA_045545055.1 Clostridia bacterium
CCGCTTTGTGTACTGCCTAATTCATACTTTCTAACCGTTTCACAATATGATAATCGATGTTCCCGCATATCCATTATAACAGATGCTTTGAATTCTGGCGAGTACTTTCTTTGTTTTTGCCCTTTTTTGCTCATAAAAATAAGCACCTCCAAAAGTGTCTAACTTTTGGGGTGCATATCATTTTGAAGTTTTATCTCCTGAGATTTCGATATTAGCGTTTTTCAAGTTTACTATTAAAATTAGGATAATCGAGATATAATAAAAATCCGAACCCTTCACCAATTGGTACAAGGTTCGGATTTCTACTGTTTGGTGCAGGTAACAGGACTTGAACCTGCATGAAATTGCTCTCATACGGACCTGAACCGTACGCGTCTGCCAATTCCGCCATACCTGCTTATTTGATACCTTGATATTATACATCATAAATAAATGAAAATCAAGAGTTTTTTAGGAAAAATATTTACACGAAAGAGGGGCTAAAAACATTTGACACATTTTGCAAGCTGTGGTATAATGTATGGGAATAAATTAACAGGAGGACACCATGCGATACAGTATTAAAAATGCTACAGTTCTAACTGAAAACGGTTTTGTAAAAACTGATATCAATATTGACAACGGGATAGTTGTTTCTCTCGGCGGCGGTGCTCTTTCTGACGCTATGGTTTTCGATTTTAATAATTGTTTCATTTTCCCCGGTTTTGCTGATGTACATGTGCATTTGCGAGAACCGGGTTTTTCATATAAGGAAACAATTAAATCGGGAACTGCCGCTTGTGCACGGGGAGGATATACGGATGTTTGCACCATGCCAAATCTTAACCCCGTTCCCGACAGTATAGAGAATATGAAGGTGCAGACGGATATCATTTCCCACGATGCCATTATAGGCGTTCACCCCTTCGGTGCCTTGACCGTAGGAGAAAAAGGGGAAGTTCTTTCCGACATTGATTCCCTTTCATCTATAGCTGTGGGCTTTTCCGACGATGGACGAGGCGTGCAGAGCGATGATATGATGCGTCAGGCAATGGAGCTTATAAAAAACAATAATCAGATAATTTCTGCCCATTGTGAAGTGAATGAGCTTCTTTTCGGAGGGTATATACGTGACGGCGTTTACAGTAAAAAACACGGTCATAGAGGAATCCCTCCCGAAAGCGAATGGAAGATGGTTGAGCGTGATATTAAGCTTGCAGAGGAAATCGGTTGCAGATATCACATATGCCATGTTTCCACAAAAGAAAGCGTAAGGCTTATTGCTGAAGCTAAAGCACGTGGTGTTGATGTGACGGCGGAAACTGCACCTCATTACCTGATTCTAACTGAAAATAACCTTCAGGAACACGGCAGATTTAAAATGAATCCTCCCTTAGGAAACACAGAGGACAGGGAGGCACTTATAAGAGCAGTTCTTGACGGAACGATTGAAATGATTGCTACAGACCATGCACCCCACAGTGCCGAGGAAAAGGGTAAAGGTCTTGAAAAGAGTATGATGGGCGTTGTCGGTATAGAATCGGCATTTGCACTGATGTATACTCACTTTGTAAAGACGGGCAAAATGACTCTGGAGCAGCTTATAAACCTTCTTGTGAAGAATCCCAGAGAGCGTTTTAATCTTGGAAAAGGCGTGATAAAAGAGGGCGTTAAGGCTGACTTTACGGTGTTTAACCTTGAAGAAAGCTATGACATAAACCCCGATGAGTTCCTATCAATGGGAAGAAGCACTCCCTTTGAGGGTGAAAAGGTTTGGGGCAGATGTAAGATGACTGTGGCAAACGGCGAAATTGTATGGAGGGAAATATGAAACAGAGTATATTTGAAATAATATCAAACGAGTGCATTGCCGACATCACATATGAAATGGTACTTCGTGGCGATTGCTCGGATATTACCAAGCCGGGGCAGTTTGTCAATATCAAGCTTGACGGATTTTTCCTTCGTCGTCCCATTTCGGTATGTAACAGCAAGGACAACCTTCTTACAATCATTTACAAGGTTGTGGGAAAGGGAACAGAGGTTATGGCGGAAATGAAAGAGGGCGAAACGCTTGATATTCTGACAGGACTTGGTAACGGCTACGATATTGATAAAAGCGGAGAGAAGCCTCTCCTGGTGGGCGGAGGTGCAGGCGTACCTCCCATGTATATGCTGGCAATCGAGCTTTTGGCACAGGGAAAAACCCCTACGGTTGTGCTTGGCTTTAACAAAAAGAGTGAGGTTTTCTACGAAGAAGAATTTAAGGCTCTCGGAATTAACACCGTGGTGACAACCGCTGACGGAAGCTATGGTATAAAGGGCTTTGTTACCGATGCGATAAAGGATATTGAATATACATACTTTTTCACATGCGGTCCCGAGCCTATGTTAAAGGCTTTGTATGACAATACAAATACGAGCGGTCAGCTCAGCTTTGAGGCACGCATGGGTTGTGGCTTCGGTGCATGTATGGGCTGTACCTGCGAAACCCTTTACGGAAACAAAAGAATTTGTAAGGACGGACCTGTTCTTGTAAAGGAGGAAGTAAAATGGGCAAACTGAGCGTAAACTTAAGCGGGCTTGGGCTTGATAATCCGATTATCCCTGCAAGCGGTACTTTCGGATTTGGTTATGAGTTTGCGGAATATTATGATATAAATATATTAGGAAGTATTTCTCTCAAGGGAACAACACGTGACCCTCGTTACGGAAATCCTCTTCCCAGAATTGCTGAATGCTCAAGCGGTATGCTTAATGCCGTGGGACTGCAGAATCCCGGCGTTGAAAAGGTTATTTCCGAGGAGCTTCCCAAGCTCCGTAAATGCTTCAACAAAAAAGCTGTTGCCAATGTCAGCGGATTTTCTTTGGAGGACTATGTTTATACCTGCGAAAAAATGGACAAGCAGGACGAGGTGGGAATCCTTGAGGTAAATATAAGCTGCCCCAATGTTAAGCACGGTGGAATGAGCTTTGGAACAAGCCCGGAGAGTGCGGCGGAAATTACCTGTGCAGTAAAAAGCGTTACCACAAAGCCTGTTTACATGAAGCTTTCACCCAATGTAACAGACATCGTTTCTATTGCAAAGGCTTGTGAAGAAGCAGGAGCAGACGGCATCGCAATGATTAATACGCTTCTGGGAATGCGTATCAATCTTAAAAACAGAAAGCCCATACTCTTTAATAAATCGGGCGGATTTTCGGGCAGTGCGATTTTCCCCGTTGCCGTTTCAATGGTTTACAGAGTGTATGAGGCAGTAAATATCCCCATCATCGGTATGGGCGGCGTAACAACTGCGGAGGATGTTATCGAAATGATGCTTGCAGGTGCAACGGCTGTCGAGGTCGGTGCGGCAAACCTTATAGAGCCGTACGCATGTAAAAATATTATTGAAGAACTGCCAAAGGCTATGGCAAAATATAATATAGAATCTTTAGAAAGTATAATCGGAGGTGCTCACTAATGGGTAAGGATGTAATCGTAGCGTGTGACTTTGCGTCAAAGGACGCACTTGTAAAATTTCTCGACAAGTTTTCGGGCAGAAAACCTTTTGTAAAAATCGGTATGGAGCTTTTCTATGCAGAAGGCCCTGAAATTGTAAAGGCAGTAAAGGAAAGAGGACATAAGATTTTCCTCGACCTTAAGCTTTGCGATATTCCCAACACAGTTAAAAAATCAATGAAGGTTCTTTCAAATCTTGATGTGGATATGACGAATCTTCATGCATTCGGAACAAAGGAAATGATGAAAGCCGCAATAGAGGGCTTAACCCGTGAGGACGGAACACGCCCCATTCTTATTGCGGTAACACAGCTTACTTCCACAAGCGAAGAAAGAATGAAAAATGACCTTCTTATAGATGCTCCTCTGGCAGAGGTTGTTGAGCATTACGCAAAGTGTGCATCGGAAAGCGGACTTGACGGCGTTGTATGCTCTCCTCATGAAGCATCAAGGGTTAAAGAGGTTTGCGGCAAGAATTTTGTGACCGTTACCCCCGGAATCCGCTTTGCAGACAGTGCGGCAGACGATCAGGTTAGAATTATGACTCCTGAAAAAGCTAAGAGCGTGGGAAGCGACTATATCGTTGTAGGCAGACCCATCACTGCGGCAGACGACCCTGTAGCCGCATATGAAAGATGCGTTCGCGAATTTGTTGACTAAAGCCGATGGGCGTCAACCCCCACAAGGTTTAAAAACATTAATTTTGCGTAATACTACAGAAATTTCTGCGAATATACGCCAGTATTATTCTTGAAATTTCTTTGTCTTCCATCAAAATTAATAGTTTTTAAACTCTTCGACCTTAAATGCAGGAAAATTTTATATAATTTGAATGCGGAGGACGAAGTTAGGCTGTCGCCTCACGAGGACGACAAATTTAAAGGATAAAAATTTAACAAATTTAAGGCTTATGGGGGCTGGCTCCCATCGGCTTAAAGAGAGGATTTATAAAAATGAAAGAACTAATTGCAAAAGACTTACTTAAAATCAAAGCGGTATTCCTTAGCCCCGACGAGCCTTTTACATGGGCGAGCGGAATTAAAAGCCCCATTTATTGTGACAACCGTCTTACCCTTACAGCACCTGAAGTAAGAACAGACGTTGAAAAAAGCCTTGCCGAGGTTGTAAAGACACATTACCCCGAAGCCGAGGTGCTTATGGGTACATCAACGGCAGGTATTGCCCATGCGGCAATTACTGCACACCTTCTTGATATGCCCATGGGTTATGTGCGTAGCGGTGCGAAGGATCACGGCAGACAGAATCAGATTGAAGGCAAGCTCCAAAAAGGTGATAAGGTTGTAGTTATTGAGGATCTTATCTCCACAGGCGGAAGCGTTATTGAGGTTGTAGAGGCACTCCGTGCTGCAGGTGCAGAGGTTCTGGGTATTGCTTCAATCTTCACATACGGAATGCAGAAAGGTCTTGACAGGCTCTCTGCGGCAAACGTAAAGAACATCAGCCTTACAGACTTTGACACAATTGTTGAGGTTGCGGCTAATGAAAATTATATTAAGGCAGAGGACAAAGAGCGTCTTATCAAATTCCGCAATAACCCTTCCGATGAAAGCTGGATAGCCTGAACTGAGCTATCCGAACCACGTTTTTTACTTCCCATTTTCCGCCGCTACTGCGTTAAAAGCCTTGCCAATACGACAGTATAGGCTTCGTTTTTGCCTTGTATCGGCAGAAAAATAGTTTGCAAAAAATTCCCTGAACCTGAAATAGCTCAAAATTGAGATTTTTCAAGGCGGAAGGGCAAAGGAATACTTTGTGTATTTCAAGACCGACAACGCAGAAAAAGCCTATTTTCAGCTATTTCAGGCGTGTTCGGACAGCTAAGTTCAGGCTAAAGGCATAAAACTACAGCCTAATTTTACGGAAAGGATGATAAAAAATGAAAGATTTAATCGACATTTTAGACCTTAGTATTCCCGAAATAGATAAGCTTATAGAGGTTGCAAACGACATTATCGAAAATCCCGAAAACTACAGGGAAAAGTGTAAATATAAAAAGCTTGCCACTCTTTTCTTTGAGCCTTCCACGCGTACAAGGCTCAGCTTTGAAGCGGCAATGTACGAGCTTGGAGGTAACGTTCTGGGCTTTTCCGAGGCTCAGTCAAGCTCCGCGGCGAAAGGGGAGAGCGTGTCCGATACTGTGCGAACGGTAGAGGCATATGCCGATATTATTGCTATGCGTCATCCTAAGGAGGGTGCTCCCACTGTTGCTGCAACAAAGGTGGATATTCCCATTATCAATGCAGGGGACGGCGGACACAATCATCCCACGCAGACCCTTACCGACCTACTTACTATTAAAAGAGAAGTGGGAAGACTTGATAATCTCACAATCGGTCTTTGCGGTGACCTTAAGTTCGGCAGAACAGTTCATTCTCTTATTCAGGCAATGGTTCGTTACGATAATATTAAATTTATCATGATTTCTCCCAAGGAGCTCAAGCTTCCCGAATATCTTATAAATGAGGTTCTTGTTAAGAAGAACATTGAATTTGTTGAAACTGAAAGCCTGGAAGAATCGATGCCGGAGCTTGATATTCTGTACATGACACGTGTTCAGAAGGAAAGATTCTTCAACGAAGCTGACTATGTTCGTTTGAAGGACACATATATCCTTACTCCCGACAAGCTTGAGCATGCAAAGCCCACAATGCGTGTTCTTCATCCGCTTCCCAGAGTAAACGAAATTTCCGTTGAAGTGGATAAGGATGAAAGGGCTTGCTATTTCAGACAGGCGAAAAACGGAAAGTATATCAGAATGGCACTCATTCTGAAACTGCTTGGTATAGAATAGGAGGGGGATTTTATGCATATTGATGAAATTGTAAACGGTATAGTTATCGACCATATTGCGGCAGGAAAAAGCATGGAAATTTACAAGCTTTTAAACCTCGACCAGCTTGAGTGCTCTGTTGCAATTATAAAAAATGTAAACAGTAAGAAAATGGGAAAAAAGGACATCATTAAAATTGATGAAGCCCTCGATGTTAATCTCGACGCACTGGGCTATATTGATAACGGTATCACCATAAACACCATTGAAAACGGAGTTAAAACCAACAAACGCCACTGTGAGCTTCCCGAAAGAATTGTAAACGTGGTTAAATGCAAAAATCCCAGATGCATTACATCTGTCGAGCAGGAAATTGACCATGTTTTTAAGCTTACAGATCGCGAAAACAAGGTTTACAGATGTATCTACTGCGAAATGAAAGCGAAAAATTAACAGGAGTGAAATTCTATGGGTATGAGATTTATGCGATTCCCCGGAGGCAGGGCAAAGGCACTGACCTTCAGCTATGATGACGGGGTGCATCCCGACAGACGTCTTATCGGAATATTTGATAAGTATGGAATGAAAGGCACATTTAATATAAATGCAGGTCTTTTTGCTCCGGAGGGAACAGTATATCCTCCCGATGCGGTTAGCGGACGGCTTCCCAAGAGCGAGGCATACGCACTTTATGCAAACAGTCCGCACGAGGTGGCTATTCACGGGTATACGCATCCGTATTTAGAACGGCTTCCCACGTCTCAGATGGTGTCAGAAATTATTGAGGACAGAAAAGCTCTGGAGGAAATGTTCGTGAAGAAAATTACAGGCGGTGCATATCCCTTCGGCACTTATAATGATGATGTTGTGGAGGCACTTCGCCTTTGTGGAATCAAGTATTGCAGAACTACAGTTTCTACGGAGCAGTTTAAAATTCCCACTGACTGGCTAAGACTCCCTGCGACATGTCATCATAAAAATCCACGGCTTATGGAGCTGGCGGAGCAGTTTCTTGAACATAACATTGACAGACAGGCGAGGCTTTTCTACGTGTGGGGACATAGCTATGAGTTTAATCAGAAGCAGAATTGGAATGTGATTGAAGATTTCTGCGAAAAAATGTCCGACAACGAAGAAATCTGGTATGCTACAAATATAGAAATATACGACTATATTGAAGCATATAACCGCCTTGAATATTATGCCGACGGCAAAAAAGTGTATAACCCCACGCTTTATGAATTATGGGTATATCAGGACGGTGTTACATATAAAATCCCGTCAGGTGAAACAGTAACAATAGGATAATAAAAACGTGAAGCAAAAAAGAAAAGGCTCTGCAATATCTGTTGATTTTACTCCAACAGATATTGCAGAGCCTATCTACTGTCATGCGACGGTTTAGTATTCGCAAGCTATTGAAACATGACAATTAAGCTCGGGTAATACAAAGGAAACCTTTCCATCCTGAAAAGAAAATTTCAAATCTTCGCTGTTGCTCTGCCCTGTGCACCTAACCCGTTTACACAAAGGGAAGCCCCTTCATACACCAATTTCAACGCCTGCATAAAGTATTTTTTGTGAAAAATTGAGCCATATATTTTATATTGTCTTCCCAATGGGTGAGCCAGATAGTCACAGTCAAACTCAGGTGCTCCGATATACATAAGACCTGTATCAATTAAAAAATTGCCGTTTTTCACAAGAGCATCAGCCATTATAATTGCCTTTCCTCCCTTTGAAAGAAAGACTTTAAATGAATCAAGGGCGGTATCTTGCATTTCAGCCCCGGAAGAAACAATAATCGTATCATGGCATCTTTATCCGACCAGTCTGCAGTAATGTATATCGGGGCACGAACACCTATTTCGTGTGCTGCTTCTATCATAGCTCCCGTTAAATCAAAATTAAGGTGAGGATGCACGGTGCCGATTTTGGTGGGATAATAGCAAAGACTATGGTGGCATTTTGCAAAAACAGTAATACTGTCAACGTTACCTTTTTTCAAGGCGTCCTGAAATTTTGTTTTATAAAATCATTTTTCCGAAAAAACCTTTTTGATAGCCTTTAGATATCCGTAACCATACTTATTGTCAGGCTGCAAATAACTTGTTTCGGTCCATTCGTTCCAACTGTTTATGGTTATTAGGGATACGTTATGTTCATCGGCATACTGCTTTGCGAGCCTGAGTGCTTTTTCAAAGTTTTCGGGAGTATTATTACTGGTTATATAATTAACGAATTCTTTAAATCTCGGATTGTTGTCCCATCCTACGGAAACATGAGGAAAATAAGGAATATTATATTGCTTCCCGATGCAATCCCACTCTTTCACCGCATCGGCACAAATTTCCGTATAGTCCCTGTTCATATTTGTAAAATGAACAAACTGATAATTTGTAAGCGAATCAAAGCCCAGTTTTTCCACAAGTTCAGGTGTTGTTTCAATTGTATTTCCATCAACTCCGGTTACAGTATGTTCTTCTCCGTTCCATCTTACGAATTGATAATGCACTCCGTTAAGCCCCGCTTTTTTTGATTCACCATCAAGCCATTTCATCATTTCGGCAGTTGCTTCGTATCCGCCCAGACCGCTTATGAAATTTTTCATATCATATATGCTGACAACAGGCTTATTGTCAATTTTATAATAATTATCTCTGGTAAAATACTGCTTAAGCCATCTTTTTCCTATTACTTGAAACTGTTCTTTGTTGACACTGCCTTTCCATATCGTTTCTTTTACCGAGTCGCTGTTCCTTATGTCCCAAAGATAGTTAGCGTCATGGTTTGCCCACATAATATAAAACTTCATTTTATTGTTGTTTTTGGCTTTCAAAAAGCCATCATTAAGACAGTTTTCCAAAAAAGGTCTTTCATCGTACCAATACCAGTCATATATAAAGACGTTCACACCGTGTTCAGTCGCCGCTTCAATCTGCATTTCCATTACACACGAATCAGCCTCGTTCACATATCCCCATAAAGGCTTTCTTTTCCAATAATATCCGCCGGACTTAGGCATAGAATTCTTCACGGTCTGCCATTCTCCGATTCCCTCTTCCCAAAAAATTCTGCTTCTTGGCTCATCTCCTGTATATGAGGGCCAAACATAAGCCGCAATATCGTACTTTTTCATACTGTCTGTCACACTTTCTTCATTGTTTTTTGTATATTAATTATACATTGAAAAATTGCACTTTTCAACATGAATGACTTTAACTTTTTTTGTTTTTCTTGTACTTTTCTAAAAAAATATTTTTGCCTGCAGTTAAGGTGAAATCGGTGGATAGTTGTAACAGTAATTGCTCTTTCTGGTTCACGTTTTTTGTTGACTGCATAATTTTGGCATGATATAATGAGATTGCAAAGCAAACTCATGACAACAAAGTTGTCAATTCATTTTAGCCTGACTTGATACAGGTGAAAATTATATAATTTTTAACGATATACAGGAGGAAAAATTATGAAATTATTGATTGCATCAGATATTCACGGGTCAGCGGAGTATTGCCGTCAGTTAATAGAAGCAATAAAAAGCGAAAATCCCGTCAAAGTGTTGCTTTTGGGGGATTTACTCTACCATGGACCGCGGAACAATCTTCCCGAGGGATACGCACCTAAAGAGGTTGCCAAGATGCTCAATGGAATAAAAGAGAAGCTTCTTTGTGTCCGTGGTAATTGCGATACAGAGGTAGACCAGATGTTGTTGGAATTCCCCGTTTTATCCGATTCTGCCATGCTTTGTTGGGACGGAATTACAATCTACGCCTCCCACGGTCATCACGATTTCCCTGCTTTGCAGCCGGGAGAGGTAGTCCTTTCAGGGCATACCCATGTTCCTGCCGACTATGTAAAAGAAGACATTCGCTATCTGAATCCGGGGTCTGTATCTATTCCCAAGGAGAATTCGTGGCATGGATATATGATTTTGGAAAACGGAAGCTTCACATGGAAGAATCTTGCAGGAGAGATAGCGCAAATCGGATAAATATTGATAAAATAAAAGTGCAGATGTATGAGGAGGCGAAAGCATATGAAAAAATTTATAAGCTTGATTTTGGTATTGTGTATGGTGATGAGCTTTGAAAGCTTTACCCTTGCCGAGGAAACTGAAAAGACACAGGCATCGGCATTTACAACTATCAAAATTCCGTTCCCCGACAGTATTGAAGACCGCAACTCGTGGATTACACATGCAAGGTATGTAGACAGCGGAGAAATCATTCCGCTATCACTTGTATATGAGGGGAATGTGTACGCAACAGTCCCCGTGGAGAATAAGGACCGCAGAATTGAGGCTTTCGTTACCGAAGCAGTGGAATTTACCGATGTTGATGATTCGGATTTTGATTTTCATGACGTTAAAATGTTGTCACGTGTCGGTGTTGTTCGTGGAAATGACAAGGGCGAGGCAAATATTCATGATAACGTAACCCGTGCCGAAGCGGTTGCTATGGTAATGCGTTTCATGGGGCTTGAAGGTCTGGCATGGGAATATACAGATGAAATTTCAGGTAGATATACTCAAACCGTAACCTTTGAGGATGTTTCCAAAAAAGACTGGTTTTATTATGTGGTGAATTATGCCCGTGCCTGCGGAATTATTGAGGGCGACAGTCCGACCGTCTTTTCTCCTTACAGAAATGTAACGAGGGAAGAAATTACGGCTATGGTTGCAAGAGCCTTGCAGTATGCAAATCTAAGGTGCTTTGTTCGTCAAAACGAAAACTTTGCCGACAAAGAAAGTATATCCGATTGGGCGAAAGAAGCGTACGATTATCTCGGATATAACTGCATAGTGGACTATCCGCAGAATACGGAAAATATTGACTGGGATAACCCCGAACAGTTTCTATATCCGCAGAAAGCGGCTACAAGAGCAAACGTTGCCTATATTTTAAATAACGTTCAGGACGAGTGCCAGATGTATGCATCGGAGCTTGCAAAGATGTTCGGCTTTGACAAAGAAATGCCCAAAATTGATGGCTCAACCTCAACATATCCCTTTACGCAGGTGGTTTATAATACGCTTTTCCGTAACGGGCAGACACACCCCGATTATCCGCAAAAACATTCAAAGAGCCATGCTTCGTATCAGCGGCTGATAAACGGAGAGGTTGATATGCTTTTTGCTTCCGTTTACCCTGCGAGTGATATTCTGAAAATGGCAGAAGAAAAAGGCGTGGAGCTGGAGCTTATCCCAATTGCGTATGATGCGATGATATTCTTTACCAATAATGATAATCCGATAACGGGGCTTACTAAGGAGCAGATAACTGATATCTATGTGAATGATGCCTATGATAACTGGTCGGAGGTAGGGGGTAGCGACGCACTTCTTTATCCTTATTGCAGAAATAACGACAGCGGCAGTCATGCACAGATGGAAAAGCATTTCCTTAAAGAAAATGAGATACATAAGGAAGTACAGAGAGAAACCTCCAGAACCATGTCGGATATTTTAACCGATGTTATAGCGGCAAAAACTGACAGTCCGTTAGGCTATGGACTTGGCTATAGCATTTATTATTACTATCATAATGTAGATGCGGTGCTCGACACAAAGCGTCATTTAAAGCTTCTTGCAATTGACGGTGTGATGCCTACTGATGAAACCATTGCAGACGGCTCATATCCGCTTTCCAATAACACCTATGCAGTCCTCCGAAAAGATACTCCTGCAGACGCACCTGCAAGGAAAATGGCAGAATTTATGCTCACAGAGGCAGGTCAGCAGTGCGTTGAAGGTGCAGGATTCGGACGACTTAAAAAGACTGTGAAAATTTCAGACGATATGCTCTTTGCGGATAAGATAAACGTACAGATGCCACAGGATAAAAACTATATGTTTTCTCCATTGTCGATTAAAATGGCTTTATCCCTTGCGGCAAACGGGGCATCGGGCGAAACACAGCAGCAGATATTAAATGCGTTGGGAGTTACAAGCCTTGATGAATTTAATGCACTTTCAAAGGATTTGATAGAAAGATATTCCAAGGCGGATATTTTAAGCCTTAACATTGCAAATTCAATCTGGATAAACAAGGATAAAACCTCTCAGCAATTCAGTAATGATTTTAAGGGCATTGCTACGGAGTTTTATAAGGCTGATGCAAATACAGTCGCCGATGCGTTGGCAGTAAGCGAAATCAATTCGTGGGTAAATGACAAAACGAATGGCAAAATCCCAACTATAATAGACAGTGCAGACGATTTTTGGGCAATGCTTATTAATGCCATTTACTTTAAAGGTGCATGGCTTGATGAGTTTAATGTAAATGCAACCAAGCCCGACGTATTTAATAATGCAGACGGAACAAAGATTACAACCGATTTTATGAATACTACGGACTGGATACCCTATGCCGAAACAAAGTCGGTGCAGATGATAGAGCTTCCTTATCAAAACCGTGTGGAAAAATTCTCGGACAGCGGAGAATATCTTGATACAGAGGTTTATAAAGACCTTGATGTAAGTATGTATCTTATTATGGCAGATGGCGGCATTAATGCCCAGCAGGAATTAACTGCTGCAATAAACGATGATGCTTTTAAGAGCACATACATCAAGCTGGCTGTGCCTAAATTCAAGATTGAGTATTCTGCGCAGATGAATGACATGCTTATGAATATGGGCATAACCACAGCATTTGATGAGGGAGAGGCAGACTTTACCAAGATGTTTTATAACGGAAATATGTTTTTTACCGATATGCTTCACAAAACCTTTATAAGTGTGGACGAAAAGGGAACCGAAGCAGCCGCAGTTACTTCAATCAGCATGGGAGGCTCATCACTTCCGCCTGAGCCTGTCGAGCTTAGGTTCAATAAACCGTTCTATTTTGCAATCCGTGACAACATAAGCGGCGAAACACTCTTTATGGGACGCTATGCCTTTGCAAATTAATAAGACTGAATATAGAAACATTATCTGAAAAATCAATGTATTATTTCCTGCTCCTTTTCGGGGCAGGAAATATTTTTTTGCAAAACTGTTGACAATCGATTCTACACAGTGTATAATAAAAACAAGATGTAGAAACGAAGGAGGAAGCTACTATGAAAATATCAGAAACAGAAATGGAAATTATGAGGATAATCTGGGATAAAGGCGATAAGGTAACAACAAGCGAGCTTGCCGAGAAAATGCCCGATAAGAAGCTTACGACTATTTCCACCCTTGCAGGAAGGCTTATTGATAAGGGCTGCCTTAAATCTGAAAAGATTGGTCGCAGTCATGTTCACGAATATGAGGCAATTATTTCGGAGCAGGAATATCAGGCAATGCAAACAAAGGAATTTGTAAAATCGATTCACAGAGGAAGTGCAAAAAGCCTTATTTCAGCACTTTTCCGCGATGAAGAATTTACCAAGGAGGATATTGATGAGCTTAGAAGGTTCATAGAAAAGCAGGGTGATGAATTATGATGGAATCGGTAATTATATCAACCGTTGCAGGCTCTGTCGTTTGCAGTGCATTGCTGATATTTAAAAACAAAATATTATCGTTTTTTGGGGGTAAAGCACTATACTACATAAGCTTACTTGCAATGCTTATCTTTATTCTTCCCATAAATATCGGTGAATTATCACTTCCCAAAGCACCCATACATCAGGAAGTTAATGTAACAGAAGTAAATACAGAAGCTCCTGTTAAAAATACAGATAATGCTTTGGTGCAAACAACACAGAGGGCTCCGCAGGAGCAACAGCATAAGGAACTACCAAAGCCGTCAAATATTGTAAGAAGGTCTAACCCCATTACTGTGCAGGAGATTTTAATATCGGTATGGCTTTTAGGTTTTGTTGCTTCAATATGCAGATATTTTATATCATATTTCAGATTCAAGAAGAAAATCTGTGCTTTTGATACACACGAAAATATAAACGGTATAAAGGTAATTAAAAGCCCCTTGATAACCTCTCCCATGATTTTCGGATTTTTCAGGCCAACGCTTGCAATTCCCGAAATTGAAATGAAAGAGGGCGATTACAACCTTGCAATTAAGCACGAAATGGTGCATTATAAGCATCATGATTCATGGATTAAGCTTTTTGCAGTAATCGTTAATTCGATTCACTGGTTTAACCCCATTACATATTTTATGGTGAATTTAATCGGAGAAGCATGCGAATATGCCTGTGATGAGCAAGTAACAAAGGAAATGGATTTGGCAGACAAGAAGCAGTACAGCACTATGATACTCTCTATGGTATGCCAGTCTTCACCTGCTTTGTCAAGCAATATGGTTAAAAACAAAAAACAGCTTAAAAGGAGGTTTGAGATGATTATGAAAAAGAAAAGCTTCAGCGTTTTTAGAACAGCATTATGCACAGTGCTGATACTTACATTAACCTGTGGCAGTATCGTATTGGCAAATAAGGTTGCACCTTTAATTTCTTCCGCCTTGAAGGATGACTATGTTTATATAACAACATGGGGAGATAACGGTTACGGTAAAGGCTACAATGAATTCGTCCCCGTAGAGAAGAACGGAGAATACTATCTGCCGCTGAGGGAGTTTCTGAATAAATCAGATGTTGAAAACGATAAAATCAAATATGACAATGGTGTAATCACGATTGACATCTGGACAAATGAAATGACTGTGGTTTCTGTAGCTGTTAAACCAAGCGGCAGCGATCCCACTTTACATGAAAAAGAGAAAAGTAAGACACTCCCTGCCGAATATTCATGGTCAACAAGCTGCAAAATCGGCAGTAAAGAAGTAGAAATTGCAGGAGAAAAATACACATTATCCAATGCTCCTTATCTTGAGAACGGAATTACTTATGTTCCCTACGAGTATCTGAAAAAATTAAAGCTGTACGAAAATAAGTACACGAGTGCAAATATAGCAAAGCACAGAGGAAGAACAACCTCAAAATTTGATTCGATGATGCTGTTCGGCTTTGACAGTACAAACACACAGTACTATACCGACTATATTCAAATGGAAAATTTGCTTGGCAGAGAGCCGTTTAGTTCAGTTTCAAGCATGACATACAATGGCAACGCGAAAATATCAAAAACAGGCTACCGCACCGAATTTGAAGCTTCGTATGATTATTTTGACCTAAATGATATCGAAAAAGAAGGACATGTGGAAATAAAGCTGAACAAGGTAACCCGTATTTATAGCAAAGGCAGTGACATAGAGGGTTTGTTTACTGTAGTAATTGACGGCAAAACTGTTTACGATAACAAAAAAGGCAATATTATACAGCTTCCCATTCCGGCAGGTGACGGAGTGCTGGATTTTTCAAATACCAAGGTCAAAATCGGCGATTTGAATATTGATATGTTCTTTACCGGCTTCAATACTGTATCTGACGAATATGATGAAAGAGCAAGGGAAGTAGGCAAAATGAGTGAGCTTCCCGATACTGTCAAAAAATTTATCGTTCCGTCTGCCGTTAAGCTAAACGGCAAACAGGTTAGCCGAGGTAACAAGACACAAAGCAATTTCTGGTATAACAAGGAAAAGAAGCTAATTGACGTAAACATACAGTTTGACAACTATAATGGCAGTAACGGTGCAGACATGGAATTTTACAGAATACACACCGAAGTAAATTCAAAAATGACGGTTATTGATGAAAATACCATCTCGGCAGAATTGTATTTTACACAGGGGAATAACAATCGTATTGACTCTTTCGATGCAATTGTTATGTTTTTACCCGACGGAGGGTTTGATCTGAAATCCACCAACGGCAAGTATATTATTATAGGAACGGCAAAGGAATTTGTTCCGCAGTGGGAATGGTCGGAGGAAGAAAAGAACGCTCCCGTTCCATCGGTGTTCATGATTAAAGAGCAAAACGAAGCAGAATAAATTTATTGAAAACCCGTAACTCAAACAAAACACTTTTGTAAAATAATGCAATAAAAAAGAAGGCTATGCCTTCTTTTTTATTGCATTATAATCATTTCTGAAAGGATAAGCAGTATTAAAAATCCGAAATTGAATGCCGTAAACATTCCTATATACTGCAGTGCTCTTTTGGGATTGTATTTTGTGTATTCACGGAAAGTGATAAGGCTTGCCAAGGAAGCAATCAGCGTTCCCACACCGCCGATATTCACCCCTAAAAGAAGCTCACGGTAGTTGTTTGTGAACTGCGACAGCAGTATTGCAGAGGGAACATTGCTTATAATCTGGCAGGACAGAATACTAAAGAGCAGCGTGCTTTTACCCAATAGATATTCAAATAAATTCTGAACGACTTCAATTCTTGCCATATTTCCTGCAAACACAAAGAAAAACACAAACGTTAAAAGCAGGGGATAGTCCACCATTTTAAGTGCTTTTCTGTCCATAATAAAGAGTACAGGAGGAATAATAATAAGCCCCGTTATATAAGGAATTGTCCGAAATACAATTGCAATTGAAAGAACAAAGAGAATTAAATAGATGAAAGTCTTTTTTTTGCTGAGCTTAGGCGAAGCCTCGTTTATTTTAAGTGGTTCGGGGTGAACAAAAATAAAGCAGCAGATAGTAATAATGCTTATTGCGATAATAAACGGTGGTGCCATTATTCCCATAAACTCATCGGTGGGAATATTGAATTTTGTGTAAAGAAAAAGATTCTGCGGATTTCCGAAGGGCGTCAGCATACCGCCTAAGTTTGCGGCGATGTTCTGCATGATAAAGGTAAAGCACATATACTTTTCCTTGTGAGTAGAGTTTAGCACAAAATAACCCAGCGGAAGAAATGTGAGAAGTGCCATATCATTTGCAATCAGCATCGAGCCGATAAAGGTTATGTATATAATTGCAGTGATTGCCGCCCTTGCATTTTTAAAGCACTGCACAATTTTCTGTGCCAATATATAAAAGAAATTAATGTTTTTAAGTGCACACACAACGGCAAGCACACAAAAAAGGCAGGTAAGCGTTTTAAAATCAAAATACCCGATATATTCTCCGTCTATTCCCACTATAAAGCTTGTAACAAGTGCGGCAAAAAAAGCAACGGAAAGAACAGTATTATCTTTCATAAAAGAAACTGCTTTATTCATATATGCATCCTCCATAAAATTTTACACAACGCGGCTATTATAACACTCACAGAAAATATTGTCAAATAAAAACTAAAAAAATAGAAAAAATTTGAAAAATACACTTTAATATTAGATACGAATGTGGTATACTAATTCTTGTATTATTTAATCGAGGTGAGAAGGGAATGGGTAAAATCGGATTTGACAATCAAAAATATCTTTCCATGCAGTCGGAACAGATAAGAAAGCGTATTGCTCTTTTCGGAGGGAAGCTGTATCTGGAATTCGGGGGAAAGCTTTTTGACGATTTCCATGCCTCGCGTGTGCTTCCGGGCTTTGAGCCTGACAGTAAAATGCGTATGCTTCAGCAGCTTAGTGACGATGTTGAAATCGTTATGACTATCAATGCGGCAGACATTGAAACCAATAAAATGCGTGCAGACCTCGGTATTACTTATGATGAAGATGTCCTCAGGCTTATCGATACCTTCCGTGAGCTTAATTTATATGTAGGAAGTGTGGTGCTTACTCGTTACGACGGTCAGGCAAGTGCCAATGCATTTTTAAAGCAGCTTACCGCACTGGGAATCAAGTGCTACAAGCATTATCCCATTGCAGGCTATCCCTCGGACGTAAAGCATATCGTAAGCGATGAGGGGCTTGGTAAGAATGATTATATTGAAACAACACGTTCCCTTGTGGTAATCACTGCTCCCGGACCGGGAAGCGGTAAAATGGCAACCTGCCTCAGTCAGCTTTACCATGACCATAAGCGTGGAATCACGGCAGGCTACGCAAAGTTTGAAACGTTCCCGATTTGGAACCTTCCGCTTAAGCACCCCGTGAATCTTGCGTATGAAGCGGCAACGGCAGATTTAAATGATGTAAATATGATTGACCCGTTCCATTTGGAAGCATATGGGGAAACGGCGGTTAACTACAACCGTGACGTGGAAATATTCCCTGTGCTTAATGCCATGTTTGAAAGGATTCAGGGAACATCGCCCTATAAATCTCCTACCGATATGGGCGTAAATATGGCAGGTAACTGTATTATTGATGATAAGGTTTGCTGTGATGCATCTAAAATGGAGATTATCCGCCGCTATTACAGTGCGAGCGTGAATAAGCTTCGCTCCTTCAGCGATGATAATGATATAATGAAGCTGGAGCTTCTTATGAATCAGGCAGGAATGCGTCCCGAAAAATGCCCCGTAATCAAGGCAGCACTTAAAAAAGCCGAGGAAACGGGTGCACCTGCAGGAGCAATGGAGCTTCCCGACGGCAGAATAATCACGGGAAAAACCTCAAGCACTCTCGGTGCGGCATCGGCACTTCTCCTTAATGCACTTAAAGCGTTGGGAAATATTGATGACGAGCTGCTTCTTATTTCAGCAGACGTGCTTGAGCCTATATGTGCTCTTAAAACAAATTATCTGAAGCATAAAAACCCCAGACTTCATACTGATGAGGTTTTAATGTCGCTTACGATTTCGGCACTTTCAAACCCCGTTGCAAATGCGGCTAAGGAACAGCTCTCCAATCTTCACGGAAGCAATGCCCATTTCTCCGTTATAATCAGCGAGGAAGATGAGAAAATTCTAAAACGCCTCGGAATTAACGTAAGCTGTGAAGCAAAGTACGAAAATAAAAGTTTATACCATAAATGATAATGATGAACCGTCTATCTATTGCGGAGATAGGCGGGTATTTTTTGCCGTACAGGAAACTGCGTAATTTAATCGCGAGCAAAACTTTTTCGTTTAAAACTTAGTTAGGACGCGACAAGGGTGAAGCGGCACGCTTCTTTTTTGCTGTATAGGAATTTGCGTAATTTAATCGCGAGCAAAACTTTTTCGTTTAAAACTTAGTCCGGACGCGACAAGGGTGAAGCGGCACGCTTCTTTTTTGGTTTTTAGTGCAAAAATGAAAACAAAATAGGTTTTTTTGTCGAATGTGTTAAAAGTTGTTGAAATCCGTTTCATTAAGTGTTATAATAAAAGTGCCAAACAAAATCTGAATAGTGTTTACGAATCAGAAGAAACAGTATTGTATTTTTACTTCGGTAAAAATACATAGCCTTCATATAGGTACTGTTTCTAGGTTCGTATGATTTTGTTTGGCTACAAAAAAGGGCTATGTATTTTTCGACGCATAGTCTCTCTGTGAGCTATGCGTCTTTTTAATTCATGCCCCAAAACGGAGGGTAAAAAATGAAAACAGGCTTTAGAAGAAAATTGGACAAGTTGGGCAGAGTTACAATCCCAAAGGAGTACAGAAAATATTTTCAGTTAAAAGAAGGAAAAATGGTGGCTATAGCAGAAGTTAAAGAAGGAATTTTGATTTTTAACCCCGAAAAAGTTCAAGGTAAAGAGTAAAAGCTCTTTACCTTGAATTTTTTTTGTGGTACAATATTATCATGAATAGCCGACTTCCCGTCGGCTGACAAGGAGGATTACATATGAGGAAAAAGTTACAGGACGCCATGTTTGAGATAAGCTATCTTTTTGAGCTTTTGATATCAGTGATGGTAGGGGCGGCCGTTTTAGTCTTGGCAGGCAGAATGATATATGATGCGGCAACGACCCACGGCTATTTCAGCAGTGCGGATTCACTGGTGAAAATTTTAGACGATGCTATTATACTGGCAATCGGAGCGGAGCTTATAAAGATGCTTTGCAAGCATACTCCCGAAACCGTTATTGAGGTTTTGGCGTTTGCATTGGCACGTCATCTTATTGTAGTACACGCAACCCCCTTGGAGAATCTTATCACGGTAATTGCAATTGCTGTTCTTTTCGCTGTAAGGCGTTTTCTTCTTAATCGCCATGATATGGTTGAAACTCCCGATGGACTTGTAGAGGTGGAGGAAATGCAGCAGGAAAGCCACGAAATACATATAGACAACAGGGAAAAAATAACTTTATAATTTATAACGAGGGATTTAAAATGTATAAATATTTATTGTGGGATATAGACGGAACGGTACTAAGCTTTCTGGCGTCAGAGGCGTATGCGGTAAGAGCTTTGTTTAAAAAATATAAGCTTGGTGAATGTAGCGACGAAATGCTGAAACTATATTCGCAAATAAATACAAAATACTGGCAGATGCTCGAAAGAAATGAGCTTACCAAGCCTGAGATTTTAGTTGGAAGATTCCGAGAGTTTTTTGAAATTACGGGAATAGATGTAACACTTGCAGAACCCTTTAACAAGGACTATCAAATAACGCTTGGCGATTATATTGAGTTTATTGATAAATCGAAAGAAACACTTCTTTCTCAAAAAGGGAAATTTGTCCTTGCCGCAGTTACAAATGGCACGAAGCTTGCTCAGGAGAAGAGAATTTCTCTTTCCGGACTTGATAAGATTTTTGATGAAATCTTTATATCAGAAAATGTCGGGGCGGAAAAGCCTGACAGGGAATTTTTTGACTGCGTTTTTGAAAAGCTTGGGATAACTGATAAGAAAAAGGTTCTCATCATAGGAGATTCGCTTACAAGTGATATGAAGGGTG
>JAZQAB010000091.1:0-2804 GCA_045545055.1 Clostridia bacterium
AATGCTAATAGTTTTATAATAGCATACTTATTTACAAAATGCAACAAAAAAACTCACAAAAATGTGAGTTTCCTTTGGGCTTGTATTATAGTTCTTTTATTAAACTGTTTATTACCGCAATAATAATCTTTGACTTTTCCCTTGAACAAGAACTTATTAAGGTAGCAAATTCGCTCAGTACCATTTGATTATCCATGGCTATAGAATCACACAAAAGCTCATCAGCTGTAACTTCCAGCTCATTTGCTATAGTTACAAACATTTTCATCGAGGGTGTTTTTGCACCTCTCTCAAGTTCTCGCACATATGGAACACTTACATCAATAAGCTCTGCAAACCTCTCTGCTGATAGATTTTTCTTACGTCTAAACCTTTGAATCCTTCCTCCTAACAGTTTGGGATCTAACATAATAGTCCTCCTATAAGCATTTTTTTGCTTATAGTTTATCTCAAATTCAAAAGATAAAACATAGTCTGCAAGCATTACGTGATGCTTGTCGTATTAATTTTCTTTGAAAATAGTTATTATAAAAATTATATGCACTATTTTAAAATGCCACTATAACACTTGACCTATAGATAGAAACCTGGTATCATATGCATTAAACAGAGGTCTATGCTAATGTGCAAAAGTGAATATTAAAGTAGGACTTGGAACAGATTTAAATCCCCAAAAATTTTCCCAAAAACGTTGTAAAATCCCCAAAAACGCATTTTTACTTCCCAAAAACGTTATTTTTGGGAAAAACTAAAAACCTTACAAACGCCTATATAATTGGGTTTGTGGCAGATAATGCGATTTTCCCAAAAACGTGATTTTAAAAAAATACTATGTTACGGGGCAATACCCCTCATTCTCAAAAGGGCAAAATTACGCATCCTCTACCCTATTTAATTTTACGATATTTTTTTGCACATAAAATCACTATTTTATACGCTACATTCCCCTATATTTTCAGATTTGTGGCATCAAAATAGACCTCAAGATTTTTACATCTCAAGGTCTGTTTTTTGTTTTTCAAGAATATTAATTTTTGCCCCTTGCACGATATCCGAGGTTACCCTTTAACACATACATCATTCCCACTCGATTGTGCCAATGGGCTTAGGTGTGAGATCGAGAAGTACGCGATTTATGCCGTCTACCTCAGAGGTGATACGAGCTGTAATCTTATGAAGAACTTCATAGGGGATTTCTTCAATTGTAGCTGTCATGGCATCGGTTGTATTAACCGCACGGATAATTGCAGGCCAGCCTTCGTAACGCTTATCGTCTTTTACACCGACGCTCTTCATGTCGGGCACTGCAATAAAGTACTGCCAAACAGTCTTTGCAAGACCGCATTTATCAAATTCTTCTCTGAGAATTGCATCGGCTTCACGGAGTGCATGAAGTCTGTCACGGGTGATTGCACCAAGGCATCTTACACCAAGACCGGGTCCGGGGAAGGGCTGACGGTATACCATTTCATCGGGAAGTCCGAGAGCAGAGCCGACAACTCTTACTTCATCCTTATAAAGAAGCTTAACAGGCTCTACAAGCTCCATTTCCATATCTTCGGGAAGCCCGCCTACATTATGATGAGCCTTTACGCCCTTGCTTTCAAGAATGTCGGGATAAATTGTACCCTGTGCAAGGAACTTGATATCGGAGAGCTTTGCAGCTTCCTCATCGAACACCTTGATAAATTCTCCGCCGATAATCTTTCTCTTTCTTTCAGGCTCACTGACACCTGCAAGGAGGTCAAGGAATCTGTCTGTAGCATCAACGTAAATAAGATTGGCATCAAGACCGTTTTTGAAAACTTCAATAACCTGCTCACTCTCGCCTTTACGCATAAGACCATGGTTAACATGTACACATACAAGCTGTTTGCCGACAGCCTTAATAAGAAGTGCAGCAACAACAGAGGAATCAACACCTCCTGAAAGAGCAAGAAGAACCTTCTTATCTCCAACTTGCTCACGGATAAGCTTAACTTGTTCATCAATAAATTTTTCTGCCAGAGCTTTTGTTGTAATACGCTCCATAGAATCCGGTCTTACGTTTGTGTTCATAGTTAAATTCCTCCCACGCAGTCAATTTACAATAACTTTTTTGATTTTATTATTATACCATACAGTTTGGAAAAAATCAATATCCATATTGCATAAATGTTTATATTTTTTAGTCACTTAAGTTTTTAAAATTTAATGAAGCTAC
Organism: Clostridia bacterium; assembly: GCA_045545055.1. Classification (GTDB taxonomy): domain Bacteria; phylum Bacillota; class Clostridia; order UMGS1883; family UMGS1883; genus UMGS1883. The sequence goes on from JAZQAB010000091.1 coordinate 2,204, forward strand.
TCACTATAAATCACATGTGAATTTTCAAAGAATCAGTTTATATAAAATCAAAAAATTATTCCACCAAAACCTCACATTTCTCCCCTTGATTTGCGAAAATTAAAAGAGTATAATGACCTTGTATTCAAACAATGATTTTAGGAGTGTTATTATGTTTGTAGGTTTACTTTTCTTTATAAGTTTCCTGATAACATTTCTCAGTAACTGGCTCGCAAAGCGTTTTCAACAGGGATTTAAAAGTGATACATATAATTTTATCTCTTATAATCTCATCAATGCCTGCTTTTCATCAGTCTGCTTTTTTATTGCGTCCGGTTTCTCTTTAAAAATGAATGCGATTACATTTTTGTTTTCGTTTATCTTTGCCGTAACGGTAATTATTGTTCTCGTTTTGGGAGTTCTTTCACTTTCCCGTACAAGTGTTTCCGTAAACGCTATTACAACAACCGCAGGTTCTACACTTATTCCTTCTTTGGTAGGACTTTTTTTCCTTAAAGAAGAGCCTTCCTTTGGTTTTTTCCTTTCGATTGCTTTCATGATGACTGCAATTTTCCTCCCCTATTTCAAAATTTACAAATCGGGAGAAAAGAACAGTATACCG
>JAZQAB010000092.1:0-57199 GCA_045545055.1 Clostridia bacterium
GAAGACAAGCAGTAAATTAAGAAAATTACAGAGAATAAGAAAGTTAAAGCGTCAGCGTAGACGTTTCTTTTCCATATTAATGGTTGTATTTGTATTATTTGCACATTCCGCTTTTTCTAAGCAGGAATCCGCAAATGACAAGGTGGAAGTTATTACCGTAACAGTTCAGCCCGGTGATACTCTTTGGGAAATTGCTCTTGAATACAAAAATGCAGGAGAGGATACCCGTGACTTTATGTATGAGATAGCTGCAACCAACGGCGTAAAGGATTGTAATATAGTGAGCGGTCAATTGCTTTATATTCCTGTAAGTAAATGATTTATTCAATTTCTCACTTGAAAAAATTGTATCGGTAGTATATAATATAGACATCTTTTTAAAAGGAATGATGACATTGAATAAATGTATACTTGATGAAAATAAAATCTGCAGTGATTGCGGAGAATGTGACAAGTGTGATCTTACTCCCGGAAAAATTTGTGACAATTGCGGAAAATGTATCGGACTTGATGCTGACAGCCGTGCAATTGAGATAGAAGATGTTATTTTAAAACAGTAATTTTGGGCGGTTTTCCTTTTGGAGAATCGCCGTATTTTTTTGTTGCACTGCCGTGCATAGTATGGTATAATATATTTTGATATTATATGTGCTAAAAAGGGGCTTTAATAATGGAAACAGTTAATATTTTGGGCGTTAATGTAAATAAATATTCTATGAATGAAGCTGTCAGCAATGCTGAAGAGCTTTTAGCTACTGACGGTCTTAGTATGATATTTACGCCTAATTCGGAAATAATACTTTACGCATCGAATAATCAGGAGTTTACCGATGTACTTAACAGTGCGGATATGGTAATCCCCGACGGAATCGGTGTGGTTTATGGTGCGAAAATTTTGAGAAATCCTATTAAAGAACGTGTTGCAGGCTTTGACCTTGTATGTAACCTTTTGCCGAAAATGGCGGAGAAGAAGCAGAGCGTTTTCCTTTTAGGGGCAAAGCCGGGTGTGGCTGAAACAGCTGCAAAAAAGCTTGAAGAAAAATACCCCGGTCTCATAATTGCCGGAACTCATGACGGTTATTTTAAAGAGGACGAGCCTGTAATAGAAAAAATTAACGAAGCATCACCTGATTTCTTGATGGTGTGCCTTGGTTTCCCCAAGCAGGAAAACTGGATATATAACAACCGTGAAAAGCTTAACGCACGTCTTGCCATTGGTGCAGGCGGTTGTCTTGATGTGTTTGCAGGTACTGTTCAGCGTGCTCCCGATTTTTATTGCAAGCATGGAATTGAATGGCTCTACCGCCTTGTAAAGCAGCCGTCAAGATTTGTGCGTATGCTGGCACTTCCCAAATTCGGTTTCAAAGTTCTTTTTAAAGGAAGAAAGTATCAAAACAAATAAAGGAAGTTGACATATGCTTGAGTTTTCACCTATATCGCCAAAGGACTATGAGCGATATTATAAATACCGTGACAAAGATCCCTCTGCCGCTTCGGAATCGTCATTTACAACTGTTTTTATATGGAATAACTACTATAATCTTGAATGCAGTGAAAACGGAGAATTCTTTTTCCTGAGGTTTAACATAAAAGGAAAAGAGGCGTCTTACTTTTTTCCAATAGGAAGCGGTAACATAGATAAGGCTCTTGCAGAGCTTTCGGATTATGCCGCATCAAAAGGTGAAAAGCTTTGTTTTCGCCTTGTTTCCAAGGAAAATAAGGACAAGCTTATAGAAGCCTTTGGTGATAGATTCTCGGTGAAGGAATCACGTGATTCATTTGATTATGTGTATCTTACACAGAAAATGATTTCCCTTTCGGGGAAGAAGCTTCATTCAAAAAGAAATCATTTGAACTATTTTTTTGAAAATTACAATTACAGATATGTAAAAGTTGAGGATAAAGCTACTCTGGAAAAATGTGCGGATAAAGCCTATGAGCTTGTCGCCAATAAGAAAAAGAATAGAAATTCTTTCGAGCTTGGTGCAATGAAAAGTTATTTTGAACATTTTTTTGAGTTTAATCAGACAGGTGCAATGCTTGAAATTGACGGCGAAATCGCGGCAATGAGCTTTGGTGAGAAAATTTCTGATGATACTGCACTTATACAGATAGAACTGGCGGATGATAACTACCGTGGAGCATATCAGGCAATTAATAAGCTTTTCTGTGAAAACGAATGGGAAAGCTTCACCTATGTCAATCGTGAAGAAGATATGGGAATAGAAGGACTCAGAAAGGCAAAAATGAGCTATCAGCCTGAATTTTTAGTGGAAAAATATTATCTTTGGGAGGACTAAATATGGTTTACATTTTTCTTGCAGACGGATTTGAAGAGATAGAGGCACTTGCACCTCTTGATATTATGCGAAGGGCTAATATCAGCGTTTTGACAGTCGGAGTAACAGGTGAATATGTAACAGGTTCACATAATATCACTGTAAAGGCAGATATCTTGCCGGAGAAAGTTGACTATTCTGCTCTTGATTGCGTGGTTCTTCCCGGTGGACTTCCCGGAACGACAAATCTTGAAAAGGATGAAAGGGTGCAAAATGCAATAGACTATGCAAATAAAAATAATAAGCTTATCTGTGCGATTTGTGCAGCACCTTCAATTTTGGGGCATAAAGGGCTGCTTGACGGGAGAGAAGCTACTTGTTACCCCGGATTTGAGGATAGCTTTAAGGGCGGAAAATATGTGAAGCAATCTGTTGTAAAGTCAGATAACTTTATAACCTCTGACGGCATGGGCAGTGCATACAAATTCGGCTTTGCAATCACTGCGGAGCTTAAGTCAAACGATGTGGCAGATAAAATCAGAAAACAGATTCAGTATTAAAATTTGGGAACGTGAATTATGAAACAGGAATATCTTGATTCGCTTATACCAAAGCGGAGTGATTTTTTAGACAATTTAAGATATAAATCCTCTCTTGAGGAAAGCTACGCACCCATTGTGCAAAAGCCTACCGAGCAGCTTATAGTAACGCTTCTTCAGATGATTAAACCCAAAAGAGTGCTGGAAGTTGGGACTGCAGTGGGCTACAGTGCAATTCTGATGGCTGATAATCTTCCCGATGACAGCTCGATTATTACCATAGAACGCTATAAAAAACATGCCGATATTGCTGTTGATAATATTTTTGCTTCGGGATATGAAAAGAAAATAAGAGTTGTTGAGGGTGAAGCAGCAGAGGTGCTGCATTGGCTTGACGGTGGATTTGATTTTATTTTTCTCGATGCGGCAAAAGGTCAGTACATAGAATTTTTGCCCGATATATTAAGACTTCTTAATCCCGGTGGTGTCCTTCTTTCCGATAATATCCTTTATCACGGAATGATTGAGGATGAGGATAAGGTGGAAAGACGAAAAATCACAATCGTGAAGCGGCTTCATATGTATCTTGAAGAAATTATGTCAAACGAAAAGCTCACCACCTCTATAATTCCTATAGGAGACGGTGTAGCACTGTCTGTTAAAAAATAAGGAGACAAATTGTTATGCAGAAAGTTGAGCTTCTGGCACCTGCCGGAAATCTTTATAAATTGAAAATTGCACTGAAATACGGTGCTGATGCGGTATATATCGGTGGGGAATGTTTTTCGCTTCGTACTGCCGCAGATAATTTTACGCCCGAAGAAATGCGTGAGGGTATAGAATTTGCCCACAGCATGGGGAAAAAGGTTTATATCACAGCCAACATTATTCCCCATAACCGTGACCTTGCCGAAATGGAAAGGTACTTTAAGGAAATAGACGATATGGGTGCCGATGCAGTAATTATTTCTGATTTGGGAGCTTTCAACATTTGCAAAAAAGTTGCCCCGAAGCTTGAAATACATATCAGCACTCAGGCGAACAATACAAACTATGCCACAGTGCAGTCATGGCATGAAATGGGGGCAAAGAGAGTTGTCCTTGCCCGTGAAATGACGCTTCCCGAAGTAAGGGAGATTCGTGATAACATAAGCTCCGATTGCGAGCTTGAGGCATTTGTTCACGGAGCTATGTGCGTTTCTTATTCGGGAAGATGCCTGCTAAGTAATTATATGACGGCACGTGACAGTAACTACGGTGCATGCTCGCACCCGTGCAGATGGAACTATGCTCTTATGGAGGAAAAACGCCCCGGCGAATACCTTCCCGTGTTTGAAAATGAACGCGGTACATTTATAATGAATTCAAAGGATTTGTGTATGATTGAGCATATTCCCGAAATTGTGGGAAGCGGTGTTTACTCTTTGAAAATCGAAGGTAGGGTAAAGAGTGAGTACTATGTTGCAACAATTATTGCAGCGTACAGAAAAGCCATTGATGCTTATTATGAAAACCCTGCAGAGTATAAGTTTAATCCCACCTGGCTTGATGAAGTGAAAAAGGTAAGCCACCGTGATTATTATACAGGCTTCTTTTTCGGAATACCCGATACGGGTGCACAGATTTACGGTTCAAGCTCTTACATCCGTGAATATGATATTGCAGGCATTGTGCTTGATTACGACCCCGAAACCTCACTTGCAAAGGTAACGCAGAGAAACCGTTTCTTTAAAGGAGACGAAATTGAGATTATGCAGCCGGGAAAGGACTTCACCATTCAGAAGGTGGAAGTTTTGAAAGATGAAAATATGAATGATATAGAGGTTGCAAACCATGCGGCAATGACGCTTTATATTAAAACCGATGTTCCCGTGGTAAAGGATGCAATGATAAGGAAGAAAGCAGAGTAATAGATAAGAAAGCAGAGTGATAGTATGCGTATATTGGGAATAGACCCCGGTATTGCAATTGTAGGATACGGCGTAGTTGATAAAGAGGGTAACCGCTACAAAACCATTGCCTATGATGCTATTACAACAAAGGCACATACCCCTCTTGAGGAAAGGCTTGCCAAGGTGTACATGGGAATTAACCAAATTATTCAGGAGTACAAGCCAGATGCAATGAGCATTGAGGAGCTGTTTTTCAACAATAACGCAAAGACGGCTCTCACGGTAGGTCAGGCAAGAGGGGTTATAATTCTTGCGGCATACCAGAATCATGTACCGATTTTTGAATATACGCCTCTCCAAGTGAAGCAAGCACTTACGGGCTATGGGCGTGCAAGCAAAATGCAGATTCAGCAAATGATGAAATCAATGTTGGGTCTGACCGAAATTCCCAAGCCCGACGATGTGGCAGATGCACTTGCGATAGCCGTGTGCCACGGAAACAGTATGCGTTTTAACTCAATCAAACAGTTTGGAGGATTAATGCTATGATATCTTTCTTAAAAGGTGCTTTGGCAGGGAAAAGCGAAAGCGGTGTTATAATTGACGTTGGCGGCGTAGGCTACAGTGTCAGTATGCCTGCAAGTGATATTGCAAAAATAGGGGATATCGGAGACAGGGTGACGGTATACACTCATTTTCATATGAGTGAAAATGCGGTGGGATTGTTCGGATTCCTTACAAACGAGCAGATAGATTATTTTAATAAGCTTATTTCAATTTCGGGAATAGGTCCTAAGGCCGCAATTTCCGTTTTGGGAACGCTCTCAGTGCAGGACCTTGCCTTTGCGATTATATCAGAAGATGTAAAGGCAATCACCCGTGCACCCGGGGTAGGCCCCAAGGCGGCACAGAGGATAATTTTAGAGCTTAAAGGTAAAATAGATACTCAGGATGCAGTGGCAGTTCCCGACTGGGGAGCTTCAGCACCGATTTCTTCAGTGCGTGCAGATACAGGTGCGGTAAATGCCCTTATTGCATTGGGAGCATCTCCGTCAGAGGCACAGAAAACTGTTATGCAGATAGATGCTACCTCTCTTACCACGGAGGAAGTTATTAAAGAAGCTTTAAGGAGAATGTCAAATGGAATTTGATGAACGCATTATTTCAAGCAGACAGCTTGACGGTGACAGCGATGCCGAATATTCCATCCGTCCGAAAACCATGGAGGAATACATCGGGCAGGATAAGGTTAAAGAAAGTCTGAAAATTTATATTGATGCCGCACTTCAAAGGCATGAGGCACTTGACCATTGTCTGCTTTACGGTCCTCCGGGACTTGGTAAAACCACATTAGCATCAATTATTGCCAACGAGATGGGCGTTAATATCCGAGTGACAAGCGGACCTGCTATCGAAAAACCGATGGATTTGGCGGCAATTCTTACGAATTTAGGTCCGCAGGACGTTTTGTTTATTGACGAAATCCACCGCCTCTCCCGTGCAGTTGAGGAAATATTGTATCCTGCAATGGAGGACTATTCTCTTGATATAATTATCGGTAAGGGTCCCAGTGCACAGTCGGTGAGGCTGAGTCTTCCTCCCTTTACCTTGGTTGGTGCAACCACCCGTGCAGGGCTTCTTTCAGCACCACTCAGGGATAGATTCGGTGTGATTTCAAGATTGGAACTATATACGAAAGAAGACCTTACAACGATTGTGTCACGAAGTGCACAGATAATGAATGTGGATATCGCCCCCGAAGGTGCGGCAGAGATTGCCTCACGCTCAAGGGGAACTCCCAGAATTGCAAACAGACTGCTTCGCAGAGTGCGTGATTTTGCACAGGTTTGTGCTGATGGAAGAATTACAAAAGAAGTTGCAGACAAGGCACTTTTGATGCTTGAAATTGATTCTTTGGGACTTGATGCAACGGATAAGAAAATGATTACCTCCATAATTTACAGCTTCGGAGGAGGCCCCGTAGGTCTTGATACCCTTGCCGCAACCATAGGGGAGGATTCCTCTGCAATAGAGGACGTGTATGAACCCTACCTTCTTCAGCTTGGATTTATCAACAGAACACCAAGGGGAAGATGCGTTACTCCTCTTGCGTATAAGCATTATGGTATAGATCTTCCCAAAGGACAGATTTCCTGGGAATAATTGGACAATCCTTCAATGGTTGATATTACAAATTTGTTACAAATGACAAATCGAAACAGGAATTACGGCATATTATGTCGAATACTGTTTTGAAAAGGGGTGAAGCCGTGAAAAAGACAGCGTTTATAGTATTTTTTGTTATAATTATGATGATTGCCGCCTTTAATGTTAATGCGGCAAAGATTTATTATAATGATGAATACCATGATTACTATGCAGGTGATATACATTTAACGGTAAATGGAAAACAGATAGAAAATCTTCCCATGAAGCCCGTTGTTATTAATGATTATACAATGGTTCCCGTTCGTGAGGTTTTTGAAGCGTTGGGCTGCGAAGTTATCTGGCATGACGACACCTGCCGTGTGGAAATTAAAAATAACGGCATTTCCATATTTGTAAAAATTGGCGACAGGAACACTGTGATAAATGATGAAATCGTGCCTATTTCCCAGCCGCAACCTCTACCGATGCTTATAGGAAACAGCCCCGAAGTTCTTAAATCTATGGTTCCTATTCGATTCGTTGCAGAAAAATTGGGATATGATGTGTCGTGGGAGGATTCCTCACGTACAGTTTTTGTTTCTGCTCCAAAGTCCTCCGAGGATGAGGTTATAATAGGTGGAAGCGACGGGGAAAATAATACAAAGCCTGATGAAGAAAATAAAGACGATGAAACGGTAATACCTGAAAAAGAGGGTGAATTTGGTACAATCAGCGTAGAGAGCGATGATACCTTTGATTATATCTACATTGCAACACGCTACGGAATTTCACCCACTGTTACACGTTATACTAATCCTGAGCGTATAGTTTTTGACTTTGAAAATGCCGCTTTCCCCCAAATGGGCGGAACGGTGGAGACAGACGGAAACTGTGTGGACTCTGTACGCTACGCAAACAGAGAGGGCTTTGCAAGGGTAGTTCTTGATGTGTCCTGCAAAACACAGGCAATGATACTCTCTCACGAAAAAGGAATCCTTATCAGAGTGCAGAAATCCGACAATACACAGCTTATATATGATGCCTTCAAGCAGCAGGTTTATTTTGATAAAGCGTATGTCGGTTCGGGAAAAAAGGTGGATAACGGCTATAGCGTAACCTTTACCAGTCTTAAGCTTCAGAATCAGAAAATAAAGATTGATGACGGAATAATTTATGAAATTATAATTACAAATTCACAGCTTGGTTGTAACATTACCGTTGACGGAAGCAATAAGCTTTTTTACACAGCGGAAAAAGGCTTCCATAAGACGGACAACCCCGTTGCAGACGATAAACCGACTATTGATAAAGACGGAAAGAAGCTTATTGTAATCGATGCAGGTCATGGCGGAACTGACCCCGGTGCAGTGGGTTATGACAGAAACGGCAAGGCGGTGGCGTATGAAAGTCATATCAACCTTGCGATTGCACTTATGGTAGGAGAAAAGCTTGAAGCAAACGGTGTAAAAGTAATTTACACAAGAAATACGGATACCTACCTTTCCCTGACGGAAAGAGCCGAGCTTGCAAATACAAGCGAGTGCGACTTTTTTGTAAGCATACACTGTAATTCCATTGAAAGCGGTGATGTGAACGGAACACAGGTATATTATCACCCTGCTTCCGAAACGGGTACGGCTTTAGCCGAGAGTATATACGACAATATTGTTGATATGACAAAGCTTGCCCCGAAAAAGACACAAAACGGCTCACATCTTTATGTTATCCGCACAACTACAAGCCCTGCCGTATTGGTGGAAACTGCGTTTATCAGTAATGAAAGCGACCGTAATTTCCTTATGAGCAAGGATGGACAGGCAAAGCTTGCCGAAGCTATTGTAAAAGGCATACTTGAGACGATTAATTAAGATTAAAAAACTACAGAACACAAAAAGTGGTTGCAATTTTTTGCAACCACTTTTTGTATCCCTGCTATATTTCAGTATGTATCTGCAAATGCCTGTATTCCTTAGGTGTCATGCCAACGTTCTCTTTGAATATCTTAATGAAATACGCTGAGGAACAAAAGCCGCTACGCCACGCAATTTGTGAAATATCATACTTTGTGGTAAGGAGATAATCCTTCGCTATCTGCAGGCGGTAATACATTAAATATTTGTGAAGTGTTTTTCCCGTTTCCTCTTTGAAAATTCTGCTTAAATGGTAAGGGTGGTAATTGAAATTTTCAGCAATATCTTCATTTGTAAGATTACTGCTTGCAAAGTTGTCGTGTATGTAGGAAAGAACCTCCTCGCATAGCTCTGATTGCGAATGTGCACTGTTTTGCTTTATAAACTCCAAAAGGCAAAGCTTTAATAATGCAGAGGAATTTTCTCTGTAGAACTGATTTTTAAAAATGAAGTTTTCCGTGCATTGCATCAGCATTCTTTCAATCTGCGGAATTATTCTGACGATGGGCTTGGACAGTTCTTCTATAGTACTATAGGGAGGGAGAATGCTATTATCAAAAGTTGACACCGTGGCAGTCCCCAAAGAAGCCTTAAGGCTTTCGTTTCTGTTGTCGAGGTCAAAATCCATTACAACCGCACTGCCGTTTTCTTTGAATGTGACATTGAATTTATATTCCGTTTCGGGAGGGAAAAATACTGCTGTTTTATTTAAAATATTATGTTTTTTTTCGTTTACCGTAACGCTGCCTGTCACATTGTTGAAGAAAAAAATCCTGCAGTCATAACACTTACTGATGTCTTTCTTTGTGCGAAAATATGCCTTATGTACTCTTGCGTAGCGTATATGGGGGTTAATATCTGAAATTTTCATAAAAAGTCCGCCCTTGTTTGTTTTATTATATTTTTTGTTGTTTCTGTTATACATTGTAGCAGGAAAATGTGATATAGTCAATATGAAATATGATATCTGAGGTGGAAAGAATGAAATTTGCAGTCGGATACCAATTATTTAGTGACAACAGTTTTATCGACAGTATTATAAAAAGAAAACACTCTGTTTCCGAGGTTTATTTTTCATGGGGGGATTTCCCGAATGGTAGCCGACGGGGAGCCGAACCCCACACGGTTTTAAGAGGTGAATTTTCCCCAATAGTGCGTTAAAATCCTTGAAAATACGAAAGTATTATCTGCGTATTTTGTCTTCTCTTGAGAAAAATTCATCCTCTTAAAACTTCTGCGAACCCTGACATAGGAAAATTTTCATAAGACGGATGCGGAAGTCGCAGATGGGCTGTCGCCCTTCAAGACTGACAAATTCGTATTATGGGAATTTAACAAGTCAGGGCGTGTGGGGTTCGACTTCTCGTCGGCTAGAAATAATCAGCTCAGAAATTCCGCTATAACATAAAGCATTTTAAGAGTAACAAAGCTTTTTCATTTGTCATTCCGAGTGTAAGTGAGGAATCTCTTCACCCCAATAGTTGTTATAGCAAAAAAGAAACGAAGCAACCGTGCTTCGTTTCTTTTTTTGCCGTATAGAAAATTGCGTAAAATTAAGACGCATGAAGCCATGTTCGCACAAGGATTGTGTGCGACAAGAGTGAAGCGGCACGCTTCTTTTTTGCCGTATAGAAAATTGCGTAAATTTAATTCGCATGAAACTGTGTTCGTGTAATGTTCGGGTGCGACGAGGGTGAAGCGGAACGCTTCTTTTTTTGCTATATGGTATCACTTGAAATATTCTTCCTTTAAACTGACCACGATGGAATCCTTTGAATCATAGAGGGAAATTCCTTTGGGAAGCGACAGCCTTGCTTCAACGTCGCTGTTTGCTTCATAGACAGAAATATCAAGCGGTTTGGTTTTGATTTGTTCAATCTTTTCAATATCGGCTTTTTCACCGAAAATTCTTATGTTTGAGCTTTCGGGAAGCTTGTGCTCTGCACCGCCTTTCAGCTTTAACACCACGGGAACTGTTTTGAAACTATAAAACGAAAAGGTGACATCGGTTTCTGCAGGTATACACTCTACCCTTTCAAGAACGACTCCGTTTTTATCATAGGCGATAAGCTTTGCAGTTTGCTTTTCTTTGGCAGGGGAGAGCGTTTCCGTCTTGACAGAGGAAACGAGATTAAGTATGCTTTCGGGTGCCTTTACAGTAACCTTTTTGTCCGATGCGTTATGAGATTCTACCTTAAAATCCGATGCGGCTTTTCCTTGCTCAAATGAAACATCTATATTAAATGTTTTCGTTTCTATAGGTTCAATCACCACTGAAATATTTTTGCCCTTTGCCGTAAAAACAGGGTCGGAGGTAACATTTGATGATACTGCAACGTGGACAGAGTATTTACCGGGCTTTCTGAAAGAGGAAACATTTATTACACCGGTGGTGTTTTTGTTGGTAAGCCGTGCCAAGGTTAATCTTTTTGCATTTGCTATTACCGAGATACTGTTGTCGGAAACGGAATAAACCGAAAGTCCGTTTTCGTTAAGTGCCTGTTCCCCCGAAAGTGTAATCGGGACATCATCAATGGTTTTTGTCATGGTGGGGTTTTCCTGATAGGAAACATAAATCCAAAGCACCACGGCAAGTAATGTACAAATAATTTTAAGAGCAAGCTTATTTTGCATTATTTTTTCCATTTTAAGCGCTCCTTCCACTTTGACAAAGAAGTGTCGTTTTTATCTGAAGAATCGGAGGCAAGAACTTTCATAATAACCTTTTTCAAAGAATCTTCAGTATAGTTGCGGCTCATGTTACCGCCCAGAGTAAAGCTGATTTTACCCGTTTCCTCACTGACAACTATGACTGCCGCATCCGAGCTTTCGGAAAGTCCCAAGGCGGCTCTGTGCCTTGTTCCCAGCTCACGGCTCAAGGTTTCATTAGGCGTAAGGGGGAGAATACAGCGTGCCGCTATGATTTTATTATCTCTGATTATAACGGCACCATCGTGCAGTGGGGTGTTGGGAATAAATATGTTTATAAGTAATTCGCTGGACACATCGGCGTTAAGCTCACAGCCCGTTCTTACAATATCACCGATTTTAGTTTCTCTCTCAATTACCATCAGTGCACCGATTCTGCGGCTGGACATAGCCACAGCGGCAGATGCAATTTCCGAGGCGAGAAGCTCCGTATCATTTTTTTCCTCCTGTGTAAAAAGGGAGGAAAAGTTTACTCTGCCCACCTGCTCAAGTGCACGCCTCAGCTCCGGCTGGAAAATTACAATAAAGGCGATAAGTGCAAACTGCATCAGATTACGCAGTAAGTAATTAATGGTAGTAAGCTCAAAGACATCACTTATCCATGTGAAAATCAGAAGAAGTATAATTCCCTTGATAAGTGTTCCGGCTCGGGTTTCTCGTACCAGAGAAGATAATTTGTAAAAAACAAATGCGACAATTGCAATATCAATAATATCTGTCAGACGCAGGAATGATAATGTCAATGCAAGGTCGCTCATTAAAGCTTCAAACAATAACTCCAACCACCTTTACGTATAATATAATATTATACAATAAAAATTGAGTTAATGAAAGTGTTTTTTTCATAATTTAATTTAATTGTAAAATATATTACTCTGCAATGATATTTTCAAGTGCTCGCGTAGCAGTTGTTATTTCGTCCTTTGTGTTAAAATAACCTGCTGAAAACCGAAGAAGTCCGCTTGAGATTGTTCCTAAGGTCCTGTGTGCCATAGGACAGCAGTGAAGCCCTGCACGTGTTGCAATGTGATATTCTCCATCCAGTCTTTCTGCAACCTCAACGCAATCGTGATTTTTAAGGAGAACTCCCATAACGGCGGTGTCGCTTTTTCCTAATAGCTTTATCCCTTTTACTGTGGAAAGCTGCTCTTTAAAAAATGCACCAAGCTCGGCTTCTTTCTCCGCCACTCCTTCACGCATTACAAACTTGATTCCCTCACACAGACCTGCTATTGCACAGGTATTAACAGTACCTGCTTCAAAGCGTTCGGGGAGACTTTCGGGCATAAAGGCACTTTCGGACAAGCTTCCCGTACCGCCTTCAATCAAAGTGTCAAGCTTTAAACCTTTACGGATATACAAAACGCCTGTGCCGAAGGGTCCGTACAGCCCTTTATGCCCTGCAAATGCAATTAGATCTCCGCAGGAGGTATCGATGGGCAGTATTCCGCCGCTTTGTGCCGCATCTGTCAGAGTAAGCACATTTTTCTCACGTGCACGTTTGCAAATCTCTCTTACGGGATTAACCGTGCCAACAACGTTTGAAGCATGAATAATACAAATCAGCCTTGTTTGGGGAGTAATTGCTGAGATGACGTCGTCCGGATTAACATATCCTTCATGGCTTGCACGCACGATTTTCACCTTAGCTCCACGCTTTTCCATGCTGATACAGCTTCTTAAAACGCTGTTATGCTCCATTGAAGAAATAATAATTTCATCACCGCTTTTAATAACCCCTTTAATCGCAAGATTAATTGCCTCTGTGGTGTTTTTTGTAAAAATTATCTGCTCAGGACTTTCTGCATTGATAAAATCTGCCATTACTTCACGGCATTCATAAACCTTTTCAAAGCTTTTTCTTGCAAGATAATGCCCTCCGCGTCCTGCGTTTCCACCGTAGCTTTTCATGCAGTCATAGACAGCATCGACTACACTTTGAGGCTTTGGAAAGGTTGTGGCGGCGTTGTCAAGGTAAATCATCACGTTCCTCCTTATTCTACCACTTTTGAATAGGTCTTCTTGCCCTCGGAATCGCTTTCATAGTAAAAAGAGCGTATTTTTACACCGAGCTCTCCGGCGGCAGTCATTATTATATTTTTTGCACTGTCATCAAAACGCAGACTGTAGCCGCACCCCTCTTTAGCTATTTGCTGTGGGGTTTGAATAACGGAGGAGTATACTCCTAATTCGTAGGCGTGCCGTTTCAGCCTTGTCGCAGATGTAACCGATGCCATTGTTGCAAGCATTGAAATCTCTCCGTTTCTTTAATACACATACTTTATTTTATGCTTAGCACACCACTTTGGTTATATCGAGAACAGGAATTATTAAAAAATGTAACAAATTCGTAAAGAATAACAAAAATATGTTGAAATAAAGAAAGAAAAGTGTTATTATAACTATATATGGTTATTTTGCGATTAAATTTTGGGGAGGGAATTAAAATGGTTAATAAATACCTAAACAATATCCTTATACAGACAAGTAAAATACTCGGATGCGAGGTTGGTATAATCGAGGGTAACGGCACTGTGGTTACAGCATCCGGAATCAATGAGATTTCCATGAATGTTACAGATGTGATTGATGCCTATCAGACCTCAAAATCAAGATTAATACAGGCAGGGGGATATACATTCTTTGCCGTGATTTCACGTGGGCGTGTAGAATATATCACCTTTATTAAAAACGATGATCCCCTTATGGGAAAGCAGGCAGAGCTTCTTTCCTCCTACATAGGAACGGTTCGCCAGATGCATAATGATAAGTATGATAAAACCAATTTTATCAAAAATATGCTTGCAGACAGTGTTCTTCCGGGGGATATTTTCTTGAAGAGTAAGGAATTGCATCTCGCATTTGACGTTGACAGGGCAGTGTTTGCACTTAGCTATGATGAAATCCGCGGAGTGGATGTTTTTGATATTATCAGCAAAATTTTCCCCGATAACGGAAAGGATTTTGTTATAGACCTTGATAACAACATGATTGCCATAGTAGCAGAAGTGAAAATGGGAACAACTACTGCGGAGCTTGAAAAGCTTGCTTCAAAAATTGTAGATACTGTTACAAGCGAAGCGATGGTTGACGTTAACTTAGGTATCGGAACGATAGCTTCCAGCATAAAGGATATAGCAAAAAGCTATAAAGAGGCAAGAATTGCATTGGAAGTAGGAAAGGTGTTTGACGAGGACAAGTTTATCATGAACTACGATAATCTTGGAATAGCCCGTCTTATCTACCAGCTTCCCACAACCCTTTGCGAGCTGTTCCTTTCCGAAGTATTCAAGAAGGATTCCATTGATTCGCTCGATTCGGAAACCTTACATACGATACAGAAATTCTTTGAGAACAATCTGAATGTATCAGAAACCTCCCGTCAGCTTTACGTTCACAGAAACACTCTTGTTTACAGACTTGACAAGGTAAGGAAAATGACAGGTCTTGATTTGAGGATTTTTGACCATGCTATCGTGTTCAAAGTAGCTCTTATGGTTAAAAAGTATTTGGTATCAAAGCCGATGCGTATTTAATGGAAGGGTGATTTGATGATAGAATTCAAAGAGGTTAGTGTGGTTTATGATAAGGATATTGTCGGTCTTGACAATGTATCCTTCAAAATAGAAGAAGGGGAGTTTGTTTTCCTCGTCGGCAAAACCGGTGCGGGAAAAAGCTCTGCGATCAAATTGCTTACAGGGGAGATAAAGCCCACAAGCGGTGATGTTATTGTAGACGGAATCGTGGTTAACAGGCTCAAAAGGAGAAAAATTCCCTATTTGAGAAGGGCTCAGGGTGTAGTTTTTCAGGATTTCAGGCTTCTGCCCAATAAGACGGTGTATGAAAACGTTGCCTTTGCAATGGAAATAACAGGGAAGAAAAAGAAGGACATTCAGAGGAAGGTTCCCAAGATACTCAGCCTTGTAGGACTTTCCGAGCGTGCAAATAACTATCCCAACGAAATTTCAGGCGGTGAGCAGCAGCGTGTAAGTATAGCAAGGGCTCTTGTAAACAGTCCCTCTCTGATAATTGCGGACGAGCCTACGGGAAATCTTGACGTGGAAACATCTGCCGAGGTCATGAATCTTTTTGAAGAAATCAATAAGATGGGCACAACTATTGTTATGGTTACTCATTCCGAAAAAATAGTTAATGATATGCAAAAACGTGTAATACAGCTTGAAAACGGTGTGTTAATACGTGACGAAGAAAACGGGGTGTATAACATTGGTGCTTAGGAATTTGAAATACTACATTAAAAATGCCGCAAGCTCTTTTAAGAGAAACGGCATTATGACAATTGCATCTTTTATTACTGTTACATGCTGTCTGTTCCTTTTCGGCGTGTTTGTGGTATTTTCCATGAATATGAACTATATAGGAAAGCAGCTTGAACAGCAGTGTGAGCTTCAGGCATATATGTATCTGGAAACCGACGAACCCGAGCAGCGTGCCGTTTACGAAAAGGTATTGCAGCTTGATAATGTTTATGATGCAACGCTGGAAACCGAAAAGCAGGCATTTGAAAACTTTAAAAAGCAGCTTGGTGAGGACGGTGACCTTTTAGACGGTCTTGAGGATAAGGATTTCCTCCGTAGCTCCATAAAAATTACGCTTAACGATATCCGAAAATCAAATGATACGAAAAAAGCCGTAGAAAAAATTTCCGGCATTGAAAAAGTGGAGAATTATCAGGACACCGTGGGAAAGGTTCTCAGCCTTACAGGTGCAGTGAATAAGGGAAGCACCGTGGGTATGCTTGTGCTTATGATAATAGCGGTATTTATTATTCAGAACACTATCAAGCTTAGCGTATTTGCACGTGAGAAGGAAATACATATTATGAAATTTGTGGGTGCTACTGACAGATTCATAAGAACGCCTTTTGTGATAGAGGGAGTTATGATAGGTGCTTTGGGCTTTATTGTGTCCTATGCGGTAATACTTTTCAGTTATACACCGGCAATAAGCACTGTTAAAGACCTTATAAAAATGTTTGATTTTCTTCCGCTTCAGTCATGTGCGTTAGAGCTTGGTGTAATGATGGCACTTTTCGGCACATTGATGGGAGCAATAGGAAGTGCCGTATCAATCAAAAGACACCTAAAGGTATAACCTTTTCCGCAAAGAAAGGAATTTTATGCTATGAACAAAAGAACAAGAGAAGTTTTGAAAAAAACATTTGCCGTCCTTTGTGCTTGCATTGTTGTGACAGCACTTGTAGCTTCCGTGTTTTTGCCCGTGGTAAGAGCGGCAACTCAAAAACAGCTTAATGATGCAAAGAATAAAACACAAGAGGCAAAGACTGCCGCACAGAAAGCGGAAGCCGAGAAAAAGGCGGCTATCAACTCATATAATGCACTTGATTCACAGATACAAAATACTGAAAATGAGATTGATACTCTTGAAAAACAAATAGAGCAGACAAAAAAAGATATAGTGCTCAAGGAAGAAGAGCTAAAGCTTGCCGAGGAGCAGCTTAAAAGCCATGAAGAGGCATTTATGGCACGGGCAGGAGCTATGTATGAGCACAATGACATAAAATATGTCGAGTTACTCTTTAAGGCTGACAGCTTAAGCGATTTTCTCACCAAAATAGACATGATTACACAGATTATGGAATATGATAATAAGGTTCTGACGGATTTAAAAGAGACCCGTGAGAAAATTAACCTTGCAAAAAAACAGCTTGAAGACATTCTTGTAAGGCAGGAAGATGATTCAAAGAAGCTTGAAACAAAAAGGCAGTCGCTTTCTGCTGCTTTAGCGGAAAAAGAAAAGCTTATGAAAGAGGCTATCAAAAATGCAGACAGGTATAAGGCAATATATGAAGCTGCAGAGAGGGCGGAACAGGCACTAATCCGTGAAAACGCCAATGCATTTTCACAAAGCGGATACAATGTTAAATATACCGGCGGAAGGTTTGCATGGCCGGTTCCGGGTAGCCACAGAATTACAAGTCAGTACGGCGAAAGAATACATCCTGTGTATAAAACACGTAAGTTCCATTCTGGAATTGACATAGGAGCAGGTTATGGTCTTGACATAGTAGCTGCCGCAGACGGTAAGGTTACCTTGGCAACAACAAACGGCGGTTACGGCAAATGTGTGGTTATCAACCACGGCAGCGGAATCACTACACTTTACGGGCATTGCAGCAGCATGCTTGTTTCAGCAGGCGATACTGTAACCAAGGGGCAGGTAATTGCAAAAGTAGGCTCAACAGGAGTGTCGACGGGACCGCATCTTCATTTTGAAGTTCGTATAAACGGTGCAACAACAAACCCCTTAAACTATGTTTCGTAAAGGAAGTTTTTTAGGTGAATAAAATCTCAAAGAAGACACTATTTACCATTTTAATTACTTTTGTGGTGACATACCTTTTTACAGGTGTGTTGCATCCGCAATTTGCTGATTTCAAACGACTGGAACGTATAATGCAGATTGTAGACGAGCAGTACGTGGGAGATTACAGTACCGAAAAATGCGAAGATGCAGCCATAAATGCGGTTCTGGGTGGCTTGGGTGATAAGTATGCCGTTTATTATGACGAGGAAAACGCAAAAGAAACCATGCAGAATATAGAAGGGTACTACTACGGTATAGGAGTAGAGGTTTTTGCAAATACACAAAAGAATGCTATTGAGATTCTTTCGGTGCATGCATCTTCACCGGCGGAAAAGGCAGGAATAATGAAGGGCGATTTGCTTCTTTCGGTAGACGGTAAGGATTACGGTGCAAATCAGCTTGCCGACGTAGTAAGTTATATAAAAGGCGATGGAACGAAAGCCTCCCTCAATCAGTCAATTAAGATTTTATTAAGCCGTGACGGGGAGAAGGTAACGGTTACTCTCAAGCGTGCAAAGCTTGGACTTTATGAGGTCAAAAGCGAATTGATTGATGATATTTGCTATATACGCTATGACGGGTTCACACAAAAGTCTCTCGGTGATTTTAAGAAAATTGTAGACTCCCTTGATGAGAAGAAAACGAAGGGAATAGTAATAGATATAAGATACAATCCGGGAGGAGAATTTTCAAGCGTTATTGAGATGTGCGACCTTTTTTTAGATGATGAACCGATAATGTACACGCTCGACAAAAAAGGCGATAAAACCGTATACACAGGTACAAAAGGAAAAAAGGATTTTCCCATGGCAGTTATCGTAAGCGGAGCATCGGCAAGTGCCTCTGAGGTTTTTGCAGGTGCTATGCAGGCTAACAAACGTGCTGTGATAATAGGGGAGGAAACCTTTGGAAAAGGTGTTACCCAGTCGGTTATGTATCTTGACAGATCAGATAAATCCATGGGTGCAGTAAAGTTAACGACCTATAAAAACTATACCCCCGACGGCAGATGGATTAACGAAAAGATTATCCCGGATATAAAGGTGAAGCTTGATAAAATTGGCTCCGATATCAGGGAGGATACCGCTTTTAAAGCTGCCGTAGATTATTTTAATAAGGAATAACAGTGAAATGAAAAAGCATCAAAGAATTACAAGCTTAATAATTGTTTTGATACTCTTGTTTTCGTGCATCGTGTATGCGGAAAATGAAAATAAAAAAGTGAATAATTCTTCGGAATCTAATGAGCAGGCCTCTGAAAAAAACACAATTGAGGCAAAGTCACCCCATGCTGTTTTGATGGACTTGAAAACAGGTGCGGTTATATATGAGAAAAACTCTAAGGACATGGTTTACCCGGCAGGCATTACCAATATAATGACAGCAGTTCTTGTCCTTGAAAACTGTAATATGGAGGAGCTTGCTTCTGCAAGCGAAACGGCTCTTTCAAACGTCTCGCCCGGGGACAACAAAATGGGGATTTTGAAGGAAGAGAAATTGTCGGTACGTCAGCTTGTTTACGGCATGCTACTGGAATCTGCCTCAGATGCATCAAACGTCCTTGCCGAAAAAACGGCAGGCAGTATAGAAGCCTTTGTTAATATGATGAATGTCAGAGCCAAGGAGCTTGGCATGGAGAATACAAGCTTTACAAATCCCACGGGAAACCATGATGACAGGCATTATACAACGCCCATGGATATGGCAATTTTAGCAAAGCACGCCATGTCAATTCCCGAATTTTGCGATATTGTGAAATGCGATTCTTACACTATTCCTCCTACGGAAAAGAATCCCAACTCCAGAAAGCTAACAAACAGAAATCATTTGGTAAGCAGACTTATACGAAACGATTATTATTACCCCAATGCTACCGGACTTAAAACAGGCTACAGTACAGAGGCGAAGAGCTGTGTAGCAGCATCGGCACAAAAAGGTACAATGTCACTTCTGGCACTGGTTTTTGAAGCAGACACAAGCAATAATGTCCTTCAAAGCTACGATGACTGCAAAAAAATGTTTGATTTTGTGTTTTCAAATTATATATCACAAACCGTTGTCAGCGAGGGTGATATAGTAGCACAAACCAATATTATAAACACAAGACGTGATAATAAGATTATTTTAACAGCAGAAAGACCGTTGTCCGTTATCAGGGAAAAGGATTCTGAGCCTGCGGAGATTACATATAAGGATTCTTTGAAAAAATCCGTAAGTGCTCCCGTGAAAAAAGGTGAAAAAATCGGAACGAGAGAGTATTTTGCAAACGGGCAGTCTATCGGCACACTTAATCTTTTGGCAGAGAAAAATTATAAGCTGGACCCCGTTACATTCTTTATAAATAAGCTTAAGGCATTTTTCACCTCGCCATGGCTTTATGTAGTTATAGTTTTACTGATTGCATTTTTTATTTTAGCGGAAAGAAGACGAAGGAGAATCCTTCGCAAAAAACGGCGTGATGCTCGTAAAAAAAGAAATATGGAACTGATTCACAGTATTAATAAATAAAAAAACGGCTCAATCGAGCCGTTTTTTGCGTAGGAATTAGCATAATTTAATCGCGAGCACCATTGTCAAATTCAGATTAATCCGATACGCAACAAGGGTGAAGCGGTATGCTTCAATTTCAATAATTTTCTTTTCTGATTTCAAAATATGCCTGAGGATGAGCACATACGGGGCAAACCTGGGGAGCTTTTTTACCCATTACAAGGTGACCGCAGTTTCTGCATTCCCAGATTGATTCCTCTGCCTTTTCAAATACCTTCTGCATTTCCACGTTGCTCAGAAGTGCACGGTATCTTTCCTCGTGTGTCTTTTCAATTGCGGCAACGGCACGAAACTGTGCTGCAAGAGCTGTGAAGCCTTCTTCCTCAGCTTCTTCAGCAAAGGTCTTATACATATCTGTCCATTCGTAGTTTTCGCCCTCTGCCGCTGCAAGGAGGTTTTCCTTTGTGCCGCCGAGAAGCTCAAGAGCCTTGAACCAAAGCTTTGCATGCTCTTTTTCGTTATTTGCAGTTTCTTCAAAGATTGCGGCTATCTGCTGGTAGCCTTCTTTCTTTGCCACAGATGCAAAATAAGTGTACTTGTTTCTTGCCTGTGATTCGCCTGCAAATGCGGCAAGAAGATTTTTTTCTGTTTTTGTTCCTTCAAATTTCATTTAAAACACCTCATTTAATATTATTTTTTTTAAATGTAAAATTATTCATTTTACATAATAAAATCATTTTTTTATGTCACAAACCTCATAAATAGCTTCCCAGATATCCTCGCTTCCCATACCTGTTTCCGCACTGAAAGGCATCATGATGTCATCATCTTCCAGCTCCAGTGTATAATAGATTTCATCAAGATGCTCATTTAGCTTTGTTTTTGCAATCTTGTCACACTTGGTGGCAACCACAAAGGCGAAGCCGTGCCTTTCGCGAATGTAATTAAGCATAATCAAATCGTCGTTTGTCGGCTTATGCCTTGCATCAACGAGAAGAACAGTGCAGGCAAGCGTTTCACGGCTGTCAAGATATGTTTCAATCATATTTCCCCACTTTTTCTTTTCGTCCTTGCTTACCTTTGCGTAGCCGTAACCGGGCAAATCAACAAAATTTAACGTATCGTCAATGTTGTAAAAATTAATCGTTGCAGTCTTTCCGGGCTTTGAACTTGTTCTGGCAAGGCTTTTGCGATTAAGCATCTTATTAATGAATGAACTTTTTCCCACATTGCTTCTGCCTGCAAACGCAATATCGGGAAATTGGGTATCGGGATATTGCTTGGGCGAAACTGCTGATATTGTAAGGCTTACATTATGAATATTCATGTGTCATGCCCCTTTCTTTCCTGAGCGGCGGAGAAGCCTCTTTGACCGTTTTCGCATTTGTTTTATTAAGCATAGCAAGCTTTAAAACCTCATCACAGCTTTTAACAGGGATAAAATTAATCTCACTGCGAATATGGGGAGGAATTTCTTCAATATCTTTAGTATTATCATGCGGAATAACTATATTAGTAATTTTATTTCGATATGCCGCAAGTGCTTTTTCCTTAAGCCCACCGATGGGGAGAACTCTGCCTGTAAGGGATATTTCGCCTGTCATGGCAATATCACTGCGTACCGGTATGCCCGAAAGAGCACTTGCTACGGCAGTTGCTATTGTGATACCTGCACTGGGGCCGTCCTTCGGAACTGCACCCTCCGGGAAATGGATATGTATATCCCTTTTTTCATAGAAGTCA
This sequence comes from Clostridia bacterium, assembly GCA_045545055.1. GTDB lineage: Bacteria > Bacillota > Clostridia > UMGS1883 > UMGS1883 > UMGS1883. The sequence goes on from JAZQAB010000092.1 coordinate 22,059, forward strand.
CTTTGTATGCTCAAAGTATCCGAAATGGACCGAATGAAAGAAACCGCCGCCTGAGCTGACTCTTTCATTACGTCGCCAAGCTTACCCGTAATCTGAATTTTTCCGCTTCCGGGAAGAGAAATTGCTTCACACTGCAGTAGTTCGCCGCCCACCTGCGTCCATGCAAGTCCGTTAACCACACCTATAGCAGGCTTTGTGTCTACTGCATTTTCTATATATTTTTTCTCACCTATAAAATCGGACAGATTCTTTTCGGTTACTGATACACAGCCCTCATTTTTGGTCTGTGCCATAATAGCTTTTCTGCAAATCTTTTCAATTTCACGTTCAAGCTTTCTTACTCCCGATTCCTTTGTATAGCATTCAATTATAGTCTTTATGGCTTTGTCGGAAAGCTTAAGGTCTTTTTTATCCAGACAGTGTCTTTGCATCTGCTTGGGAAGAAGATGAAGCTTTGCTATGTTAAATTTCTCATCGTCTGTATAACTTGAAAGCTCCAATACCTCCATTCTGTCAAGAAGCGGTCGGGGGATTGTAGAGGTATCGTTGGCAGTTGCAATAAAAAGAACCTTTGATAAATCAAGCCCCAATTCAAGATAGTTATCTCTGAACGATGAATTTTGCTCCCTGTCCAAAATTTCCAGAAGGGCAGAGGAGGGGTCTCCTTTGTAATCGGAGCCGACCTTATCAATTTCATCGAGTAGAATCAATGGATTTGAGGATTTTGCTTTCTTAAGAGCATTTACGATTCTTCCGGGCATTGCACCCACATAGGTTTTTCTGTGTCCCCGAAGCTCGGATTCGTCCTTCATTCCGCCGAGGCTGATTCGTACATAGCTCCGACCGGTAGCTTCTGCGATTGATTTTGCAATTGAGGTTTTTCCCACACCCGGTGCTCCGTGAAGGCAAAGTATACTTCCCGTGGGGTTCCCTGTGCGGTTGATAACGGCAAGCTGCTCAAGAACCCTTTCCTTTACTTTCTCCATTCCGTAGTGGTCACGCTCAAGAATTTTTTTTGCACAGTCAAGGTCCTTATTTTCTTCAGTATAAGTTTCCCAAGGCAAGTCGCAGATAAGCTCTAAATAATTCCTTGAAATACTGCTTTCCGGAGATGCAGGAGGTAGCTTTTCGTAATTATTAAGCTCACGCATTGCCTTTTGGTACACTTCTTCGGGAAGAGGGGTGCTTTCAATACGGCTTCTAAGCTCCGAGACCTCGTCCTCCTTATCATCGCCAAGCTCCTCTCTTATTGCACGAAGCTGTTCGCGAAGATAATACTCGTGATTATGGTCGTCCATCTGCTCTTTAACCTTTGCGGCAATAATGCTTTCTACATCAAGGATTTTAACCTCTTTTGTCATAATGTCAATCAGTTTAAGAAGCCTCTTTTTAACATTTGTGGTCTGAAGAAGCTCCTGTTTATCCTCGTTACCGCGAATCAGATTAAAGGCAATGGTATCGCAAAAATCCGACGGGCTTGATTCGGGCAAATCCTTTAGAAAGCTTTCCGTAGAAAGCTTTGGATTAAGCTCGATATAATCATTAATCAGATAGTGTATCTGATTGAGAAATGCTGAATATTCTTCTATTGATAAATCCCTGTCGGAGGAGTTTTTATATACAACACAGCCCTCATAGAGATTTTCGCAAACAAAAGAACCGTTAAGCTTTCCTCGTGCCTCGCCCTCAACAAGGATTCTGAGACAACCGTCGGGAAGCTTTAGAATTTGCTTTATTTTTGCAATTGTACCGAAGGCGTTTACGTCACTTTCGGTGGGTTCTTCAATTGCATCATTTTTCTGCGTGGCAAGGAAAATCAGCCCGTTTGATGAAACCGCTTTGAGCACTGCATTTTTACTTTTTTCTCTTGCTACGTCAAAGTGAAACACCGTTTTCGGGAAAATCACAAATCCACGCACGGGAATAATAGGTAATATTTCTTTTTTTGTTGCCATAATAAAGTCCTTACTTAATTGTTTTTATATAATTTTCGTAATCGGTAGTATGCTCTACCTTTGCATTTTCAATTATTTTATTAAGCTCCTCCTGTGCGGCATTCTGAGCCAGAAGGCTTTTAAAATATGCCATAGCGTTATCAAGCTCTTTCTCATTTAATGGCATACGCATAATAATATGGTAGCCGTAATCGGTTTTAACGGGTGCTTTTGTAAGCTCGTTTTCTTTTAATTCAAATGCTGCTTTCTCAAAAGGCTCTACCATTTCGCCCTTGGTAAAGGTGTAACCCTCCTCGGTGGCACCGGGGTCAGTATTATGCTCCTTCATAAGTGTATCAAAGCTTTCGCCCTTTTCAATACGGGAAATAAGCTCCTTTGCAAGTGCTTCATCATCAACAAGAATATGCTTTGCGGTAATGTAGCTTGTGCGGAACATTTTTTCGTATTCGGAAACGTCATAATCTTTCTTTGCCGCATCCTCCTGAATTGATTGTGTGGTTATTACGTAAACAAGGAATTTATTTACAAAATCCTGAAATTCTTCTTTGCTTATAATCCCTGCTTCAATAGCTTTATCGGCATTGTACTGCTTAGCTAATTCCTGCTCCAGATAGCTTGACAGTTCACCTTGGAGGTTTTTAAATTCCTCATTAAATGTTATATTAATTTTCTCCGCATAGGCACACAAGGTATAAATCTGCATAAGGGTGTTTTCAATTTCGCTTGTAAGAAGCTGTGCGGCAGGAACAGAATCAATGGTGAGAGTTTGCAAGGTGCCGTCGGAAGTGTAATTATCACAAACCTCTTTCATAAACTCATCCGTTGTAAAATTATAAAGAAGCAAATTGAAAAGACCGCCTTTTACCTCTTTTGATTCAACCTTAATCAATGCTTTGTCGGCAAAGGCTTTTAAAGTATCAAGGTCAACCTTATAAAAATCCCCTGTTATATAAACGGTTCTCGTTTCTCCGTCCCAATCTATCTTTTTACCCAGTGCCTCAGTAATCGCACGAACGGGAACATAGGTAGTGCCATCAATAAGGAACGGATTTACAATTTTTCCGTTAACATCCTTAGGCTCTATTAAGGTGCCGTTTATCACAATCTTAATAAAATCGGAGCCTTCAAATGCCACAGTTGGCTTTTCCCCGATGTAAACGATGCGGTTTATGCCGTCCCAATCCACCTGCTGTCCCAATGCTTCGGACACTGCACGGACGGGAAGATAGGTTGTTCCCTCAGAGAGAAACGGGTGTACGACTTTACCGTTAACATCCTTGGGAGTGAGCTTTTCACCATCTATCACGATCTGAATTTCCGTGTTGATATTTTCCTCGGGCTTCACATCTTCTGCAAAAACGGCAGATGTGAAAAGCATGATTAAGCCTGTAAGTAAGGCTAATGATTTTTTTAACATAACTTACACCTCTTATTTATATTTCTTAACTACTATATAATAACATACCTACGCCCAAATTGCAACAGTGCAAAAATGAAAAACAAGTAAAAAAATGTCGGAATTTACAAATAATTAACAGATTATCTGTTGACCGTACATACAAAATTTGGTATATTATTATTGTAAAGGAGGAATCTATCATGAAAGAGACAGGTATTGTCAGAAAGGTTGACGAGCTCGGAAGAATCGTGCTTCCCATTGAACTGAGGCGTACTTTGGACATTGCAATTCGTGACCCTCTTGAAATCTACGTCGAGGGAGAGAATATTATCTTAAGAAAATACAATCCGTCCTGCATTTTCTGCGGTGCTAAGGAGAACATCTTCGTATATCAGGGAAAGAATGTTTGCGGAAATTGTATTGATGACATTAAAAAAACTGTAATTTGACTTGAAAACAAAGTCATATAGTGCTATAATGATACTCATTAAATCGCTATATGGCTTCGTTTTTTGCCGTATGTAAAATTAAGACGCGTGCAACTATGTGTGCACCAAGCAGGTGTGCGACGAGGGTGAAGCGGCACGCTTCTTTCTAAACGTATAGAAAATTGCGTAGCTTTATCGCGAGCAGAATTTGTTGGTTTTAAATTTTGTCAGAACGCGAAAAGGGTGAAGCGGCACGCTTCTTTCTAAGGGGGAATTATTTTGAAATCGGTTATCACTGTTATGGGTAAGGACAGCGTAGGAATTATAGCAAAGGTAAGTGCACTTCTTGCCAAAAATGAAATTAATATAATTGATATTTCACAAACTACATATGAAAATCAGTTTTTAATGGTAATGATTGTGGATATGAAAAATTCCAATATATCATTTGCACAAACGGTAAATGACTTAAAGGCTTTGGGCGAGGAGCTTGGGCAGAAAATTCAGGTTCGTAATAAAAAAGTCTTTGATTCAATGCACAGAATATAAGGGGGTAGCGTAATGATAGATCCTTTTGAAATAATGGAAACCATAAATATGGTTGATAACGAACATCTTGATATAAGGACAATCACCATGGGAATTTCACTTCTTGACTGTATCGGTCAGGATTCGGATATTGCTTCACAGAAGGTTTATGATAAGGTAACACGCCTTGCACAAAACCTTGTCCCCGTAGGTGAACAGCTTGAAAGAGAGTTGGGTATACCGATTATAAATAAAAGAATTTCGGTGACTCCTATTTCAATTGTAGGCTCTGCCTGCGGCGACTATGTTAAGTTTGCAAAAGCTCTTGACCGTGCTGCAGATGCCACGGGCGTTAATTTCATCGGAGGTTATTCCGCATTGGTACAGAAGGGGTATACCAAAGGAGAATATGATTTTATTGAAACCATTCCCGAAGCTCTTTGCACCACAAACAAGATTTGCTCCAGTGTAAATGTAGGCTCAACCAAGGCAGGTATTTCCATGGATGCCGTGGCACATATGGGAAGAATCATTAAAAGAACAGCGGAGCTTTCAAAGGACCGTGACGGCTTCGGCTGTGCAAAGCTTGTTGTGTTTGCAAATGCTGTTGAGGATAACCCCTTTATGGCAGGTGCATTTCATGGAACGGGCGAGGGCGAATGTGTAATTAACGTTGGCGTAAGCGGCCCCGGAGTTGTAAAGAAGGCACTTGAAAAGGTAAAGGGTGCAGATTTTGGGGTTGTGGCAGATACTATTAAAAAGACTGCATTTAAGATAACACGCATGGGCCAGCTTGTTGCAGGTGAAGCGGCAAAGAGGCTCGGTGCACAGTCGGGAATTGTTGACCTTTCCTTAGCACCTACTCCGGCAATTGGTGACAGTGTTGCACATATTCTTGAGGAAATGGGCGTTGAGAAATGCGGTGCACCGGGAACTACTGCGGCTCTTGCATTGCTTAACGATGCAGTGAAAAAGGGCGGTGTAATGGCATCCTCATATGTAGGCGGTCTCAGCGGTGCATTTATTCCTGTCAGCGAGGATGCAGGTATGATTGATGCGGTGAAATGCGGAGCACTTTCTCTTGAAAAGCTTGAAGCGATGACCTGCGTTTGCTCTGTTGGTATTGATATGGTTGTTGTCCCCGGAGATACCTCGGCGGAAACCATATCGGGAATTTTAGCAGACGAGGTTGCAATCGGTGTTATAAATACCAAAACAACGGCACTCAGAATTATTCCGGCACCCGGAAAAAAGGTGGGGGACACCGTGGAATTTGGCGGACTTTTAGGCACAGGCCCCGTAATGCCTGTAAACCCCTACGGCTGCACCGATTTCATCAGCCGTGGCGGAAGAATCCCTGCACCGATGCACAGCTTGAAGAATTAAATATAAGTATTCATATAGTAAAAAGGAGGCGTGTCGACTCAATATCGACACGCCTCCTTTTTGAAAGTTGAAAAATGCGACACATTGGGGACAGTCCCCAATGTGTGTCATTTTCGTTTTAATCATCGGCAAAAATGAACTATCGTGCACCTTTTGCGTACTGTCAACGGGTTTACCAATGGCGATATTTCGTAGTATAATCAAAATGTCAGCGGATTTAAAAATGTGCAATTTAGTTCACCGCTGTAGGGCGGAGGATTGATTCTGCCTTTTGAGGGGTTCAATATACGAAGCGGTTGGAGCAAGCCCCAACCCTACAACGTTTAGCATGGCGTATGTTAATGAAATTTCCCTTTTTGGTGACCGTAGGGACAGGCGTCCTCGACTGTCCGCAAAATGTGCCATGCGAAAATCCACCACAATTTTCAATTTTTCTGTGGTTTCTGCAAATAACAACCCGTAGGGGTGGATATTATCCGCCCGAAAATCGGGGCATTCGTGAATGCCCCCTACAACGCTCAACATGACATATAATTAACGAAAAAATCCGTTTACGGATTTTCACCAACATTTCGAATTTCGAACTTCGAATTTCGCATTTAACCATGGGATTAATTAAATTAAATTACAATATACAAATCTAAAAAAGAAAGGAAAGAAAATGAATGCTTAAAAAACTTTTAACCCTCAGCCTGGTGGCTGTAATGTTTTCTACAGTAGCACTCGCTGCACCCGGTGTTTCGGAACAGCTTATAACAGCTGCTTATGCAGAGGAAGCTGTAACCGAAGTTACCGCAAGTGATTTTGAAGCAATTATTGCTGAAAGAGATACTACAGGAAATGTAACATTGACACGTAGAGATACAGAAACCACAGAATTGAGATTGTACAAAGATTATGTCGCAAATAGTTCTGCTTCAAACGTGGAGGGTGCTGACACTTGGTTATACTTTAAATATGACATCTCTGATCTGAAAACTTTAGACAAAATTAACTCCGTGGCACTTTCAATCGGATTTAACTGGAATAATAACAAGGGTGAATTATATGTTAAGTCCCTTGATGAAAGTGTGTGGGCTAATGCTATTGAGGCTTTTAATGGTGCATCTAAAGTGACAGTTGAGTCTGAGACAGCAGCTACCAAATATCTATTTCCCATAGATGATACCAGTGCGGAACAATTAGGTTGGGTTGATAGAGATTATAGAAATGCTTCGGGAAATGATTTGTCCTACAAATTTTTGGATTATCAATATGTGCAGAAATATTATTGGAAAACCAGCAGTGCTAGTGGATGGATTGACGCTACTATAAAAGGCGGCGACTTAGTGAAATATGTGAGTGATGCTATTGCTGCTGGTAAAGATTCACTTTATTTTTCTGTAGCATATGACAGTGAAGCAGTTGCCAAAAGCAGATACGGAAGCTATAGATTTGGTTCTTCCTATAACTATGTAAAGGCTTCAAACGATGTTATGGTTGTGTATAACAATAATAATGGTGAAAAATTCAATCATCCGGTTAATTCTCTGACAACAGACTTCACATATTCTGCACTTGTTGCACCTGCAGGTACAAAGGTTAGATTGCTTTGTGCAGTCTATGGTGAAGGTGGTACACTTTTGGGGGTAGAAGCAAGCGGTGTGCTTACCGCAGGAACAGATGTAACATCTCTTAGTGTTCCGCTTGCAACAAATGCAAAATATGCTACTGCTAAAAGCGTGAAATGCTTCCTTTGGGACGGGGAAACTCTCAGACCTTACACAGACGATTTCTTAGAAAAGACTGTAGAAATCCCTGCCGCTGCAGAGTAAAACAAAAAAACAAAAACCACAAAAACCACACTCACGTGTGGTTTTTGTTTTGCCATAACAGATTGTGGAACAGATTGAGGACGGGGCAGTTTTTGTTACATTTTTGGTAGACAAGGGGACGGTTCTGTTGTCTGTCTACATAAAAAATTTATCATGTTTAAGCACAAAAGCACGGCATCAGCCGTGCTTTTGTGCTTAAACATCAATTCCAAGATAGAGAAAGCTCTCTTTTTTTAGCAACACAATCCGATAAATAAAGATTAATCAACGTTTGATAGGGGATACCGGAGGTATCGGCTTGTTGTTTGAAGTAGGATATAATCTCAGAATCAATATTTATGGTTATTTGTTTTTTTAGCTTTTTTGCATAGGGATTTTTAATTGCTTTTGAAAAATCATATTCAGCTTTCATACATTAACACCTCACTGTTCATAATATGACCGTTCTGTTCTGGTTGCTTTTCTTGCGGAGATTAATCGGATTATGGAATCAGATTCTCGATAACAATGACACACAACAAGCAGATTAGCTTTTTTACTAAAGCCTAAAATGATAAACCTTTCCTCCTAAATTGAATGTTCAGGGTCATCAATTACCAATGCATCTTGGTCGTAGAAGACGGTTTGTGCTTCTTCAAACGATATTCCATGCTTTGTTTTATTAATTTCGTTTTTGTTATTGTCCCACTCAAATCTTAATGTATCCATATTTATATTATAATTATAAAATAATTATTTGTCAATAGCAAAAGCGAAAAAATGGAGCCAAATGGTGAAAGAAAACAGATTGGGACGGGGCAGTTTTTGTTACATTTTTGGTAGACAAGAGGACGGTTCTGTTGTCTGTCTGCCTAAAAAATTATTATTTTAACCTAAAAAGCACGGCTACTGCCGTGCTTTTGTGCTATCTGAATTAAAACAAATCGCTGTGGCTTCCTGTTCTGTACAAGGTTAGTATCAAAACACTTTCAGTGATTTTATATACTAAAAGCCAATCGGGCTCTATGTGACACTCTCTATAGCCGGAATAATTTCCTTTTAAAGCATGATCATTATAAATTTCGGGCAAGGTTTCGCCACTCGCTAAAAGCGTTATTACCTTATGCAATTTTTCAATATTGCAGTTTCTTTTTAACGCAAGCTTAAAATCTTTTTTAAATTGAGTAGTTCTTTGAATTTGATACTTCATACTTTTAGCTCATTAAATCTGCAAATAAATCGTCAACGCTTGAAAAACGCTTCGCAGACGGGTCGTTTAACAGATTGTCTCCTTCTTCAAAGGCTAATTTTGTAGCTGAATTTGGAGTGTCTAAACTAAGTTCAAACGGCATTCCGTTATGAAGAAGTGATTGCCGGAAGAAAACATTAACAGCCGTTGTTAAATCCATTCCTAATGCAGCATAAAGATTTTTTACTTTATCCTTGATTTCTTTGTCGGTTCTAATGGTGATACTGGTATTTTGCATAAACTTTACCTCCTTTATTAGCCTTAATAGTCTTAGATTATATACATATTATATGCAATTTTTTGCCTGTTGTCAATACAATAGACAAAAAACACGTAAGAAGAGTTTGGGGACGTGTCACTTTCTGTTCTATACAATTAAAATAAATCGCTATGCGTTCCGGTACGGGTTAAGGTCAGAGTGAGCATATCATTTTCCAATTTATAAATCAGAAGCCAATCAGGCTCAATGTGGCATTCCCTATGACCGGAAAAATCGCCTTTCAGTGCATGGTCTTTATACTTTTCCGGTAATGGTTCTTCACGGCGTAAGATGCTGAGTACTTCTTCAAACAAGGAGATGTTATACCCACGCTTAATAATTACTTTAAAATCCTTTTTAAACTTTGCAGAATATCTGACTTTAAGCATGTAAATCCCTCATAAGTTCGTCAATATCATCGTACACCTTGCTCATATTACGATTATTGTTCACATCGTCGATTGCTTTCATAGTTTCAGCATTGGGAATATCCACAGCAAGCTCAAAAGGAATTTTGCCTAAACGCACCGCTTGTCTGCAAAAAACACCCATAGCGGTTGACATATTTAGCCCCAAGGCATTAAATAAATTTTCAGCCTGTGCCTTTAACTCTTTATCCATGCGAATTGTTACATTAGTTGTTGCCATAATAACAAGCTCCTTTCATTATTCAGTGTATTCATTATAGCATATTTTATGTGCAATGTCAATAAAATGCCGTGCAATATAAACTAAATAAAACAGTTTGCGAACAGTTTGGGGACAGTTTGGGGACGTGTCACTTTCTGTTCTATGGTAATAGAACAGTTTGGGGACGTGTCACTTTCTGTTCTATGGTAATAGGGAGATACCTTTTTTGTCAGTTTTTTTCAGCAAATGCACGCCGATATTCTAAAAAAGCAAAATTCGGCATGTTTATACATTGGAGGCTTTACGCATTGCCGGCAGGGGAATGGCAGGGAAAACGCCAGGAATTGGGACCTGAAGGCTGTGGCGAATGGCTGCAATATCATTTTAAAATTTCCTGCAAGGAGTATGAAAAACTCGCCGAGGCATTTAATCCCATATACTTTGATGCAGAGGAATGGGTCAAGCTTGCAAAAAAAGCCGGAATGGAATATATCGTAATAACCTCAAAGCATCATGATGGTTTTGCTATGTATGACTCAAAAGTGGACGATTTTAATATTGTGAAAAGCACTCCTTTCAAAAGAGACGTTGTAAAGAAACTTGCAGATGCGTGCAAAAAATATGGAATTGAATTCGGCATCTACTATTCACATGAACTGGACTGGCATGAGGAGCACGGCGGTGGATATGCCCTGATAGAAAACGACCCACGTGACAAGTGTAATTCATGGGATTTTCCGCGTGAGGGCAAGGATTTTGCCGTTTGCTTTGAAAAGAAAATTAAACCGCAGGTAAAAGAACTTTTGACTCGTTACGGAGACCTTGCACTTATCTGGTTTGACTATGCCTATGTTATTACACCGGAGCAGAGTCAGGAACTGTATGATATGGTGCGTAAATATCAGCCGGGCTGCCTTATAAATTCAAGGGTGGGTAACGGAAAATGTGACTACCGCTCCACGGGAGACAACCAAATTCCCGACGAGGGAGTGGGGAACGAGCTTGTAGAAGCACCCACAACATTGAATACAACATGGGGATATAAAACCTTTGACAACGAGTGGAAGGATGCACAGAAGGTAAAGGAAATCAAAAAGCATCTTAACGACCGAGGAATAAACTATCTTCTGAATATAGGTCCCGACTACCTCGGCAGAATTCCCGTTATGGCACAGGAAATCCTTCTAAAGGTCGGAGAGTGAACTATTGTGCACCAATTGCGTCCTGTTGTTGGGTTTACTGCGAAGCGTGAAAAATGTTAAAATATAATACAGATAAGAAGTAGAAAATATTGTTTTCTGCACACTAAAAGGAGGAAAATCTTTATGAAAAATTGGAAAAAGGCATTAACGCTTCTTCTTGCACTTGTCCTTTGCGTGGGCTGTTTCGCAGGCTGCGGCGGTAAGGATGATGCAAAGAAAAAGTCCGCAGCAGACAAAGACGACGTTACAATAGACGTTTGGTCCACAGAAGCAGGTGCACAGGCAGTTTGGGAAGAATTGGTAGACGAGTGGAACGCTACCGAAGGTGATGAAAAGAACATCTTCATTAACTGGGTTACAACCACAGACAGTCAGAAAATCGACGTTGCAGAGCAGAACGGTCAGCTTCCCCATATCTTTAACTGCTCAAGCAATCAGCTAAAGCAGTTTATTGCAAGAAAGAGCATCATTTCCATTAACGAGCTTCCCGGTGGTGAAGAATTCCTTAAGGAATACGGTCAGGAAGGTCAGGAAGGCGGAAACCTTGTAGACGGCAAGCAGTACAGCGTATATATGAATATGCGTACCAGCGGTCTTGCATATAACAAGGATTTGTTCAAACAGGCAGGTATTGTTGATGAAAAGGGTGAGGCAAAGGCTCCCAAGACTCTTTCAGAAGTAGTTGAATATGCAAAGAAGATTAACGCTCTCGGCGAGGGTATCTACGGCTTTGCATTCCCATTGAAATTTGGTATCACTTATACTGTTACACATCCTCTTTCAAGCTATTATGACGGAAAAACTGCCAAGACCTCAAAGGATTATCTTGACCTTGACAAGGGTACATATGATTTGAGCAACTACTATGAGCAGTTTGACTGGCTTCTTCAGATGCAGAAGGACGGATCTGTTTTCCCCGGTGCCGAAACTCTCGACAACGATACTGCAAGAGCGTACTTTGCAGCAGGCAGTGTAGGAATGATTCCTGCAATCAGCTGGGACGTATCCGTTTACAACAACCAGTTCAAAGCAGACTGTGATTGGGACATCTGTGCTTATCCCGCACCCGACGGACGTGAGGTTTACAAGCAGTGGTGTCAGCGTGGCGGCGGTATGATTATCGGCAGAGGTGCTGCTGAGAAGAACCCCGAAGAAACTATGGAAGCATACAAGTTTATCTATTCTCTTAACACAAGAAAGACTATGTTTGAACGCGGAATCAACCTTTCTGCAAAGAATGACGTTTTGGAAGTATACGACAAGGATGTTGTAGATCCCAGATTCGTAAAATTTGCAGAGTTTGTTGATGAATCCGTACGTTTCGCAACAAATGAAAGCTTTGCTGTTGAAGGCGATAATTTCCAGACACTTTTCCAGAAGGTATGGATGGGTGATATGAGCTTGGATGCGGCAATAAAGGATTACTCAGCTCGTTATGAGCGTGATTTCAAAAAGGCCGTGGAAAAAGGTGAATACGACGTGGAACGTCAGAAACGTGTAAAACGTTACCTTCAGGGCGAAGACGGACTTGATATTTCAAAAACAAAATAATGTGGGGTTTGATTCCTTGAAAACCTCACAGCGTTGCAAAGCTAAAAAAGTTGCCTCTGGCAACTTTTTTAGCTTTTTGCCCTCTCAGGGTTCGACTCCCTATGATTTAATGCAAAAAATGAAAGGAACATACCTTGCGGTACATTCCTTTCATTTTTTGGTGGAACCGAGGGGAGTCGAACCCCTGTCCGAAAACATATTCACACAGGCATCTCCGAGCACAGTCACTTATTAATCATTCCCTCCGCCGCAAGGCAAGTGACAGCCCAAGCGGTTTTGGTAGCTTCATTCGTCATGCATGGTGCAAAGCTTAACCATGTCACGTTCACCACTGTGCGACGCTCTTATCCCGACCGTGGTCCTTCAGGTAAGAACGGCTGCACTAATTAGGCAGCGTAAGCTAAATTATTGTTAGCGTTTAAATTTAAAAATTGGGATTTTAACGCAGTTCCCACTGCGGCTCGCTTCCCATGCTTCAACATCCCCGTCGAAACCGGTACGGCCCCGTATTGATGCCGTCCATGGACGGGAGATATTAGTATACAATATATAATATTAAGTTGTCAACTGAAAATTATTGGTTTTGCATTTTAAGGGTTCTTTCAATCATTCTGCCTGCATCTCTCTTTGCGGCATCATCACGCTTGTCATAAAGCTTTTTACCTCTTGCCACAGCGATTGTGACCTTTACCCTCTGCCCTTTAAGGTACATATCAAGAGGGATAAGTGTCAGTCCCTTTTGCTTTACAGTGCCTAAAAGCTTCATAATCTCTCTTTTGTGCATTAAAAGTTTCTTTGGTCTTAAAGGGTCTTTATTAAAAATATTTCCTTTTTCATATGGAGAAATATGCATTCCGAGGATAAACATTTCTCCGTTACTGTCTATTTCGCAATAGCTTTCTTTCAGATTTACTTTTCCCATACGGACGGATTTAACCTCTGTTCCGAAAAGCTCAATGCCTGCCTCGTACTTTTCTTCTATGAAGAACTCGTGATGTGCGCTTCTGTTTTGAGCCAGAAGCCTTCTTTGTTCTTTTTCTGCCACCTTGTTTGCCTCCTTCAAGAAGTTTAAAATCTATCCTGCGGCTTATCTTGTTTGCCGCCGTAAGCTTAACCTTTACGCTGTCACCAATTGTAAAGGTGTGTCCACTCCTCTCGCCGTAAAGCGAAAGCGTTTTTTCATCGAAAACATAGTAATCATCATTTAGTGTTTCTGCTCTTACCAAACCTTCAACAGTGTTAGGGAGCATAACAAAAAATCCAAATCCCGTCACGGAAGAAATCACTCCGTCAAAATCCTCACCCACAAAAGGCTGCATATATTCCGCTTTCTTAATATCAAGAGTATCTCTTTCGCACATTGCGGCAGCGTTTTCACGCTCACTACACTGTATTGCCGCTTCGTCAACAAAACTGCGGAGCTTCTTTTTCATGTTTGTATCATTTTCGATAGCCGCTTTTAATGCCCTGTGACAAACAAGGTCGGGATATCTGCGGATGGGGGAGGTGAAATGACAGTAATCATCAAGTCCCAACCCAAAGTGGCCATCGTTTTTGCTGCTGTATTTAGCCTTTGCCATGCTTCTCAGGAGCATTGTGGAAATTGTGGATTCATACGCAGTTCCGCTTACATCTTCCATTATTTTGTTCAAATTGTGGGATTTTCCATAACCCATATTATATATGAAATTCAGCGTATTTGCAAGCTTTTCCCGGTTGGGTTCGTCATGAACTCTGTAAATAGAAGAAATTTTCTTATTTTCCCACAAATATTTTGCCACGGCACTGTTTGCCGCAACCATAAATTCTTCTATAATTTTGTTTGCAAATGTGTTTTCTCGTAAGACGATATCTATGGTTTTTCCGTCCTTATCAAACACTGCCTTTGCTTCGGGTATATTAAAATCAATGCTTCCTCGCTCGGCAGTTTTTTTCGCAAGAAGCAAGTAAAGCTCATACATATCGGAAAGCATGGGGAGAAGATGAGAATACTCACTGCATAAATCCTCAGGCTTTTCTTCAATTAAAAGCCGCACATTCTCATAGGTCATACGATTGGTGCTTTTAATATACGATTTATAAAATGATGAGGATAAGGCGTTGCCTTCCATATCGTAATCAATAAATGCCGACATCGTGAGCCTTACAACTCCCTCGTTAAGAGAGCAAACATCATTTGAAAGCTTTACGGGGAGCATGGGAAGAACCCTGTCCGCAAGATAAACGCTGGTTCCCCTTTTGAAAGCCTCCTTGTCAAGAAGTGAATCGGGCTTTACATAATTGCTGACATCTGCAATATGAACTCCAAGCCTGTATCCATTGTCAGTTCTTTCCACCGAAACGGCATCGTCAATGTCCTTTGTGTCAGCACCGTCAATTGTGATAATGGTTTTGTTGGTTAAATCCAGTCTGTCTTCAAAATCGCTGTCGCAGATTACGGCAACCTTTTGTGCTTCGTCAAGGACTTCCTTGGGAAACTCGGTGCTGAAATCATAGCTTTTTATTACAGAAAGCACATCTACACCGAAGTCATAAGGGAAGCCTAATACCTCTGTAATTTTACAGGAAAGGGAGGTTGTTGGTGAATCGTACTCGGTTATTTCACAAACTACCTTCTGTCCGTTTAATGCTCCGTTCACATCTCTTTGCATAACGAATATTTCGTCGGGGAGTTTGTCATTGTCGGGAGTCACAATTCCATAGCCGCGTTCCTGTGTGAATATGCCCACTACTTTTTTATTGGTACGCTCAAGTATTTTTAATATACTACCCTCACGCTTTTTTTCGCCGTGGGATTTTCTTTGGATTTTCACAAGAACCCTGTCACCGTTAAGAGCACCCATAACATTCTCGTCGGAAATATGAATGTCTCCATCATCATTGATTACAAAACCAAAACCCTTACCCGTAGCACGAAATACGCCTTCAATAATCCCCATGGATTTTGAACTGAAGAGCCTTTTCTTTCTGCCCGAAATTATACTGCCCTCGTTTTCAAGCTCATTGATGATTCTTTCAAATTTATCCATTTCTTTTTGCGGTACGCATAAAAGCAAAGCAATATTTTCTTTTGTCATCGGTACATATTCATCGCTGTTTATAAATGCAAGTATTTTTTCTTTTTGCAAAGGGATACCGCCTTTCAAAGTTTTACGAGGAATTTCTTCCACGGCAAAAAATAAAGGTGCTTTCCTTGAAAGCACCTTACAGGTTTTGTTATTTTACAATACCAAGAGAGAGCACAACCGAGAGAATAATGAAAAGAACCGCAAATATTGCTGTAAGCTTTTCGAGTAATGCTTCCCGTGTGTTTGACTTATTCTTGGAAAAGAATGTATCGCCGCTGCCGCCTGTTATAGCGCTTGCGCCTTGATCTTTACCTTTCTGGAACAAAACAATAACTGTAAGCAAAAGTGCTACTACAATATAAGTGATAGTCAACGCCATCTGCATTTTACACACCTCCGTTAGATTTCGCTTGTCATACTCTATTACTTTAGCATAAAACACAGATAATTGCAATACTTTTTTTAAAATTATTTCCTTATTTGCAAATATTTAATCATTATTTGTGATTTTTGCTGTCCAATCTGTATTGATTCTGAGTGCAAATTGTGGTAGAATAGATTTAACAAGGTTAAATCTATTCAGCTAAATTGCCTACGGCAGCTAAATGTGCTTCGCACGCTTTAAAAGCAAATTTAATTTAGCTATCAAATGAATTTGCTCTGTCTGATTCGCATTTTTTGCCAACTGATATACCCGTAAATATCATTTATAAAAAATGAAACAAAGCATACGACAACGGAAATATAACGAATATCACATAAACTTGCAAGTAACCACAAAACAATCAGGATGATGTCGTTGGCGGCGTAGGCGACAGCGAAGTATGGACTTCGTCTGAAAGTAAGATATACTGCCAGAAAGCTTGTTGTAACGGAAAGAGTGCTTGGAAGTATGTTAGCGGTGTTGAAATGCTCTAATATGAAATAGAAGATAAGAGTAATTAAAGCAGTAATCACCCACATAAATATAGCTTCTTTTCTGTTAATACTGTTCACCTTGACTTCTGCTTTGTTCCCGTTAAACGGATTTCTAAGCCAGGATATAAGGGCGAAAATTGCCATAGGCATCGTCATGCCAAGATAGGTTATCATCTCTCCGTAATAGGAAAAAGTATATGATATTATTCCATAGAGCAGACTGAAGATAACCATTAATAATTGCCCGAAGGGATTTCCTTTTGCGTTGAAAATAAGGGAAGTAACGCCAATAAGTGATGCGCATAATGTCAGATAGTTTTCTTTGTCAAAAAGGCAAAAGGAAGCAATTATAAGAATTACAGAAGTTGACCATATAAAAATATCGTTTTTTGAAAAATAGGTTTTTATTTTATGCATAGTTTTTCCTCCAAAAAAAAATAAACATTCAAATGCATATCTTCAAAGACCTAACGATATACAGACGAATGCTAAGCATTAACTACCCGGTGGCAGCTTTCATATTCAATTTATTGCATTATAGCATATAACATTGCGAAAGTCAATGAAAAATATTGCGTTTAGCTTTTTTCAGACTTAACACGAACTATTGCGGTGCATAGCACCGCAGCTAAATTCGCTAATGCGAGCTAAATTGAGTAAACTCAGCTAAATTGCCTTGCGGCAGCTAAATGTGTTTTGCACGCTAAATGCGAATTTAATTTAGCTATGGAGCGAAGCGGAATAATTTAGCTTTGCAACTTGTTGCAAAATTTAGCTAAAACAAGTTGCATATAAACCTTATGTGTCGCAATCATGTTCTAAACATTAATAAATATCTGTAAGGAGAAAATCCATGAAAACAAAGAGAATCCTTTCGTTTTTGATTTCAACTTTAATATTATTTTCCACATCAGTTTCCTTTGCACAGGGGGAATATGCAACGCGTGGAGAGGTAGCCTCCATGCTTTTGCAGGCTGCCGATTTTTATAACGAGGGAGTTATGAAAAGCGACATTTTAAAAGGCTATGAGGACGGACTGTTGCACGAGGAACGCCCCGTTACCCGTGCCGAGGCATTGGTAATGCTTAAAAGGGCTTTCAAAACTGTTCCGACACCGGTAGGGCACAATGCTCGTACTGCACTTTCCTCTGAAGCGTTTTCGGATATTCCTATGTGGGCAGAAAACGAGCTTAGTGAAATTTTTTCCGCAGGTTTGGTTGCAGGAACTGCTCCTGAAACCTTTTCACCGCAAGCAAGCGTTAACAAGGAGCAAATGAAGCTTTTTATAGAGCGTATGTATTCTTTGCAGGGTAGAAACGAAAAGGATGATTTTTATGCATCGGTTAATAAAAATGCTCTTGAAAAGATGGATTTGCTTACGGGAAATCCTGTCAACGGGACAATAGAATCGCTTTCTTTTGAATCTAACGGTAATGTTGATAAAATAATAAAAGAAATAGTTAATCAAAACCATACTGAGGGTAGCGTGAAACAGAAAATAGCAGATTTTTATAAATCTGCGGCAGACGTTAAAAATCGCAATAAAACAGGAATAAAACCTATAGAAAAGTATCTTGAAAAAATAGATTCGGCAAAGAATATAGGGGAGCTTACAGTGCTTCATTCTATTTTAACAGAGGAGCTATGCATATTTCCGTTTTTGGAATTTCAATTAACCTATGATTTAGAGGAGGGCAAGGAGTATCTTTTATATCTTTCAGTCCTGACGCCTTTAGCTCCGAAAGAAACCTACACGTACGGAAAGAACAAGGAGGAATATCTTGAATATATAAGCACTCTGTTTTCGCTTTTAGGTGATGATGAATTATCGTCACAGAAAAATGCACACGTCTTTTTTGAATTTGAAAAAACACTATCGGAAAACATGCTTGATAAGAAAGAAAGTAGTAATATTCAATCGGTTTATAATGTTTTATCCTATAACAAAATATGCTCGCTTTTCCCGGATTTTGATATGGAAAGGCTGATTAATTCCTGCGGCTTTGAATCGGAGGAGAAAATAGTCGTGTCTGACACAAGGCTTTTGGAAGCATTTTCTCATATGTACAGTCAGTCAAATCTTGAAGCGTTAAAGCTTGCGATGAAAATAATGCTTGCGGTAAAAATCGGAGAAACACTCAATGAAGATTTTCTTCGAGCATCAGTAGAATTTGACAATGCCATTACGGGAATTGACAGTGAGTATATTATTGAGGACTATATTTTAAGTGTGCTTGATACGGCTATGCCGGATTATCTCTCGGAGGTCTATTCGGCACAATATTTTGATGAAGAGTCCAAGCGTGATGTTGAGAGAATGACCCATGAGATTATCGGAATCTTTAAAAAACGCATAGACGCACTTACTTGGATGAATGAAGAAACGAAGACAAAAGCAAAGACAAAGCTTGATTCAATGGGGGTTAAAATAGGTTATCCCGACAGCTTTGATTCGTATCTTGACAACGTTACAATTCGTTCTCCAAAGCAGGGTGGAACATATTTTGACAATATGATAAAAATTAACAAGGCTCGCAGGGATTATTACGCAAAGATGCAAAAATCCGAGCCTGACCGCACAGTGTGGTTTCTCACTCCGTATACGGTGAACGCTGTGTATAATTCTGCCACAAATGATATAACGCTTCCTGCCGCAGTCCTGCAGAAACCGCTGTATGATAAAAATGCTCCTTATGAGAAAAATCTTGGAGGTATAGGCTTTATCATTGCACACGAAATAACTCACGCATTTGACGCTAACGGTGCACTTTTTGATGAAAACGGGAATATGCAGGATTGGTGGAGTGATGAAGACAGAGCGGAGTTTTCAAAGCTCTGTGCAAAGGTTTCAAGTCTTTATGACGGCTGTGAGGCAGTGCCCGGGATTCAGAATGACGGAATACTTACCCTTAATGAAAATATTGCCGATTTGGGAGCGGCATCGTGCATTACCCAGCTTGCTAATGAAAAGAAGCTTGACCATAAGCTGATGTACAAAGCATTTGCCGAGGTTTGGGCAGGAACCGCAACTCGCGAGTTTTATGAGTATCTTTCACTTAATGATGTTCACAGCAGCGGTAAGATTCGAGTAAACAGAACCCTTATGAATCTTCCCGAATTTTATGAAGCTTTTGAAATTAAGCAGGGCGATGGTATGTACCTACCGATTGAGGAAAGAGTAATTATATGGTAATAAATAAGTCGGTTCAGAATTTAGTTCTGAACCGACTTATTTATGGTTTTATAACAACCTTTTTTATCAGGACTTACTTGTATACAGCGAATATAACTTTGAATAAACGCCGCCTTTTGAAATTAATTCTTCATGTGTTCCTTCTTCTGCAATTCCGTCCTGTGTCAAAACAAGAATACGTCCTGCATTTTTAATTGTTGTAAGTCTGTGTGCAATCGTAAATGTAGTTCTGTTTTGCGAAAGCTTTTCAAGGGACTTTTGAACTAAATACTCGCTTTCGTTATCAAGAGCGGAGGTAGCTTCGTCGAGAATCAATATGGGAGGGTTTTTAAGGAATACTCTTGCAATAGAAATTCGTTGTTTTTGTCCTCCCGAAAGCTTTACACCACGTTCCCCGACATATGTGTCATATCCATCGGGAAGCTCTGTTATAAACTCGTGTGCACCTGCCGCTTTTGCCGCTTCCTCAACCTCGGCACGTGTTGCTCCGGGTTTTCCGTAGACTATGTTGTCATACACGCTGCCGCTGAAAAGATAAACGTCCTGCTGGACTGTGCCGATATTGCTCCGAAGTGATTTTAATGTTATATCGTGAATATCAATTCCGTCAATATATATTTTGCCGTCAGCAATGTCATAAAATCGGGGAATCAGATTGCAAAGGGTGCTTTTACCGCCGCCCGACGGACCTACAATAGCGATGTTTTCACCGGGATTTATATGGAGATTTATGTGGTTCAGCACATCTGTTCCGTTTTCGTTATATCTGAAACGGACGTCTCTAAGTTCGATTTCACCATTAAGCTTTTCTACATCGTGAGAGAAATCACTGTCTTCAATCAGTACAGGCTCGTCCATTATTTCGTAAAATCTTTCAATACCTGTTATGCCTTTCTGGAATTGCTCGGTAAATTCCACCACACGCCTGATTGAAGTGATAAGTGTCTGTATATAAAGCAGGTAAGCAATCAAATCGGCACTGTTAATATATCCGTTTGCCATAAATATTGAGCCGATTACTATTACACCGATATACATAACTCCGTCAAAGAATCTTGTCCCTGCCTGAAAGAGAGCCATGTATTTGTAAGCGTGCTTTTTCGTGTCAAGAAACTTACGGTTTCCCTTTTCAAATTTTTCCCTCTCAATATCTTCGTTGGCAAAGCTTTTAACTACACGTATTCCCAAAAGGCTGTCCTCGAGGTCTGAATTAAGCTCTCCGATTTGCTCACGCTGTTTTTTGAATGCGTTTTTCATTTTCTTTCTGAAAACTACCGCCGAAATCAGCATGAGGGGGAGAAGCAGAAAAATTAAAAGGGTAAGATAAAAATTAATTCCCGAAAGAATAATAAATGAACCAATTATTTTTATGCTGCCTATAAAAAATTCTTCGGGACAGTGGTGAGAAAACTCGGTAACGTCAAAAAGGTCGCTTGTAACTCTGGACATGATTTGTCCCACTTTGGCATTGTCGTAGTAGCTGAACGGAAGCTTCTGCAAATGGTTGAAAAGGTCACGACGCATATCGGTTTCAAGCCTCGCTCCCGTTATATGCCCGATATTAGCCATAAAATATTGTGCGGCAGTATCGCAGAATCTCAGAAACAGGTAAATTGTGCTGAGCCTGATAACCGTTGACATAAGTACCTCGGAAGCTCCGCTTAGTGCGGTGTTGGTTATTTCACGTACAATCATGGGAAATACAAGCTCGCATATTGTTGATGCTGCGGCACAAAGTAAATCCAGTATTATAATTCCGATGTACGGCTTATAGTAAGAAGCAAACCTTTTAAACATAATAATCTCCAATCAGTCTGTAAAATGTGGTCTGAAAACCCTTTAATCAAGTTATAATTGTATAATATTCATACATCTATGTCAATGAAATTTTTAATTGACGGGCTAATTAACGGGTGATATAATATTTTTAACAATTGGTGGAGGAAAAATGATGACAAGAACGGAAATTTCGGAAATAGTAACCAAGCAAAGAAAATTCTTTTCCACAGGTAAAACCTTAGATGTTAATTACAGAATAAAGGTGTTAAAAAAGCTTAGAAGTTTTCTTAAAGAAAATGAAAATAAAATCTCCGAAGCACTAAAAAAGGATTTGGGTAAGTCTTACTGTGAGAGCTATATGTGCGAAACAGGGCTGGTGCTCAGCGAAATATCCCATATGCTGAGACACATAAAAAGCTACGCAAAGGATAAGAACGTTATAAGTCCTTTGCCGCAGTTTCACTCTCACAGCTTTGTTAAACCCATGCCATATGGTGTTACGCTAATTATGAGTCCATGGAATTATCCCTTGCTTTTGACGCTTTCTCCACTTGTAAATGCCATTGCGGCAGGGAATACCGCCGTGGTAAAGCCAAGTGCCTATTCACCGGAAGTAAGCCGTGTTATTAAAGAAATTATTGAGAACGTATTTTCTCCCGAATACGTATCTTGCATAAGCGGAGGCAGGGAAGAAAACGGATATCTTCTTGATGAAAAATTTGATTATATTTTCTTTACCGGCAGCAAAAATGTAGGCAAGCTTGTGCTTGAAAAGGCAGCACCCAATCTTACTCCCGTAACCTTGGAGCTGGGTGGCAAAAGTCCGTGCATTGTGGATAAAACGGCAAATCTAAAGCTTGCCGCAAAGCGAATTGTTTTCGGAAAATATCTTAATTGCGGGCAGACCTGTGTAGCTCCCGACTATATAATGTGCGAAAAGAATGTAAAGGACAGATTTGTAAAATATGTGATTGAGGAAATAAAAAAGCAGTACTCATGCAACGCTCTTGAAAATGCAAACTACGGAAAAATCGTTAATCAAAAGCACTTTGAAAGACTTTTGGGCTTGATTGATACGAAAAAGGTTGTGTTCGGAGGGGGCAGTAATTCCGAGACTCTTCAAATACAGCCTACGGTTATGGACAATGTAACAAATGAAGATTCCGTTATGCAGGAGGAAATTTTTGGTCCTATAATGCCGATTCTTACCTTTGAATCTCTTGACAGTGTTATTGAAATCATAAATAGGGGAGAAAAGCCCCTTGCACTTTATATATTCTCATCAGATAAGAAGAATATTAAGAAGGTAACAACCCTTTGTGCTTTCGGAGGAGGCTGTGTGAACGATACAATCATACACCTTGCCACAAGCAATATGGGCTTTGGAGGTGTGGGCGAAAGCGGAATGGGAGCTTACCACGGAAAAGTCGGCTTTGATACTTTCTCACATCACAAAAGCATTGTCGATAAAAAAACATGGATTGACCTTCCGATGCGTTATCAGCCCTATGACAAGTTCAAAGAAAGATTAATAAGAATGTTTTTGAAATAAAAATAGGAATTAAGGCTTGACACCTTTCAAGCCTTAATTCCTATTTTTTCACCGAATTTTACCACTGTTTCGTAATCTTCATCGGAATTTTTTAATATATCTTCGTCAATAATTGCGACGTTTTCTTTAAGCAGAACAACTACCGTAGAACCGCCAAATTCAAAATAACCTTTTTCCTGACCTCTTTGTACCGATTCAATGTCATTATGATGGTTTACGATTTTTCCCACCAAAAGTGCACCGACCTCCATCATTATTATATCCTCGAAATTTTTGCTATGAAGAACACTGTAGGTTCTTGTGTTTTCCTTATAAATAGGGAAGTAATCATTTGCTATAGGATTTACCGTGTGCAATTTGCCGTGAATGGTTACGGTTTTTTCTTTCTCGGCATCGTCTATGTAGCAATACCTGTGGTAATCATCTACAGAAAGTCTGAATATAAGAGCATAGCCGTTTTTATACTCCTGTGCTAAGGCTTCGTTTTGCAAAAGGGAAGCCACCGAGTAAGGGGTTTGCTTTATGACAAAACGTGTTTTATCGGTGATTTTTAAAACCGTCAGCTTGCTGTCACACGGACTAATCAAGCTCTTTGGCGTAAAGTCAACGGGACGAACCTGTGTTTTGATTTTACGGCAGAAAAACTCGTTGTAGCTTTTATACCGAGCATCTTCATAAAGGCTCATATCAATATTATTCTTTTTAATAAAGGTTTTAATAAGCATACAGGAGGGCTTGGAGGAGAGAAATACGCCTGCCGCCTTGGAGATGAATGGTCTTGTTAAGGGTTTTAACAAGAGTCTTCCAAAAACATTGCCGTAAAGCTTTTTAAGTATACGGTCCTGCTTGCTTTCATATTCAATTGTGCTTCCGTCACGCAATCTTTGTTTCATACAAGTCCCCTATATAATTTGTTTTTAAGGTTTTGGATACCCCTGTAATCTTTGTGTATGTAAATATTACTCCGATTATAACAGCCGTAATACCCATAAGGGTTAATATTGTTTTAAGATTGGGCTTACGCAGCTTAAAATCAAGAATGAACAAAAATCCCGTTATAAATAAAACAAAGTGAAGCAAAACAGGAAAAACCGATGCAGGAATTAAGAATTGCATCCAGAAAGCAAGCGGAAGAATGAGTGATATCGAGGTCACAGGAAGTCCACGGTATATCTTAGCACAGCCGTCTTCAGTTTTCTGACGGTTTAGTTCCATTACATTAAAGAATGCAAGGCGTATTACTGCACACAAGCAGTAAAAAGAAAGTATAGCACAACCGATGATACCCCTGAGACCCAAAAGATAACAAATCATGGCAGGGAAGATGCCAAAGCAAATCACATCGCACAAGGAATCAAGCTGAATGCCGAAATTCTTCTCATCCTCAGTGCGATTCTTTTTCGTGCGTGCCACTCTGCCGTCAAAGGCATCACAAACTCCCGAAAATGCCAGAGCGAAAATTGCCGTTGTGAAATTCCCGTTATGAGCTTGTATCATTCCGAAAACGGAGGATATCAAGCTCAGATATGTAAGCAAAACAGTATAATCGTAAACTCCTATAAACATAATTACTCGTTACCTTTCATTGGAAGATATCAGACTCTGCGGCGGATTCTTGCAGTGAGCTTCCTTTTTCTGCGTTTCTTTACAATAGAATATGATGCTTTAAGTGTCCTCATAACGGAATCCTTGTCATTATCGCTTATTTCATTATCCGCAAAGAATGAGGTTATTTCATTAATCAGGCTTTCCGTTCTGCTTGCTGAGGGTAAATCCCTGTTTTCACTGTCCTCATTCTCCGAAAGCAGATAATTAACACTGCAGCCTAATGCAAAAGCAAGCTTTGAATAAACCTCGCGTTTTTTGGGATATCTGCCTGCAACCTCATAATTTCTTATTGTACGCAGAGAGAGTCCGCAAAGCTTTCCAAGCTCCGTCTGGGAAAGCTTCTTTCCTGTCCGAAGCTGACGCACCTTTTCTCCAAATCTCATTATACGTGCCTCCTTGGGAAAAATATTTGCCTTTTATAGGTGGCTTTGCACCACAAATAGGCAATATTCTTACCTATATTGTATGGCAAAATGCAAAGTTTGTCAATGCTTTTAGGGAAATTTGTCGAATTAAAGGGGAAACATTCTTTCCTTATTGTGATTGACTGCGAAAACAGTAATTTTTTGGTTGAATTTACTTTTTAAAGCTGATATAATAGCAGGAGTGAAAGGGAGTGGTACGGGTGCAATTACATAGATTTTCAGTTTTGGTTAACTGTAATTTAGCAGATGATGAATTGGTAACAGATAAATTGCAGGATTCTGAAAAATTGTATGAGGACAGTGGATTTATTATGCTGCCTGATAACTATAGTGAAGACGGAAATCCTACACGGCTCGTAATCAGTTGTCACGGTGCAGGCGGTACAGTTACTACTGACGATTCACAAATTGAACATCAGGCGTTAACAAAGTATCTGGTGTCAAATGGATATGCCGTTATGGATGTGAATGCTCTTCCAACGAAATATGCTGAAGAAAACGGTATTGATATTCGCAATAATATCGGAAGCCCCATCGCAATAAGGAGCTATGTTAAAGCATATCGTTATTGTATGGATAATTTTAATCTTATGAAAGAAGTGTTTGTTCACGGCGGCTCAATGGGCGGATTAAGCAGTACAAATCTTGTTTTGAGCGGATTGATTCCCATTCTTGCACATTCTGCTTTTTGCCCTGTGCTTGATACGTATAACCAGGTCTTTCTGAAGCCATGGAGCGGAGGATTGCCAAAAGTTGCTCTGGGAAAGATATACGGGCTTGCTATGGATGAATCGGGCAATTACATCTATGATGAAAGTAAAATTGCAGGCTTTAATCCTTCGAAAAATAAAAAAGCCGAAGCTTATCCCGTTCCGGTGAAATTCTGGCACTGTGTAGATGACCCAACCGTTTCTTACGAGGTTACAGAAAAGTTTGTTGCTAAAATCATAGAAAACGGTGGTGAGGCATACTTAAGGACCTTGCCTTACGGAGGTCACGAGCCTCAGATGGTAGGGGATTTTGTGAAAAATCCTTGCGGATGCAATTTGCTCGACGGCATACAAATACAAATTTCCCCCGCCGTGGAGGAAGCTTTTATATGGATAAGAAATTTTAGTTGAAATTAGGTGGGTAATATAATGGAACAAAAAAATAAACTTATGACAAATCCTGTTTTTGTAGCGTTGGCGGCAATGTTTTGCTGTGCGTTGTGGGGAAGTGCAACCCCCTTTATAAAAACAGGATATAAATTGATGCTTCCTGAAAATGATGTAGCTTCGACAATTCTTTTTGCAGGAGTCAGGTTTTTCTTTGCAGGCATCATTACAGTTTTGATATACAGCATAGCAAGGAAGAAGCTTCTTGTCCCCAAACGTGAAAATATGGGAGCAGTTGCAACGGTAGCGTGCTTTCAGACTATAATTCAATATTTATTCTTTTACATAGGTCTTGCCAATACCACGGGGGTTAAGGGGACTGTTATAAGCGGTTCAAATTCCTTCTTTTCCATATTATTTGCAACACTCATTTTCAGACAGGAAAAGCTTACCGCTAAAAAGCTTTTTGCGTGTGTTTTAGGATTTATGGGAATTATTCTGATTAATCTTAACGGTCTTAGCCTGAATTTCAACTTTTTAGGTGACGGATTTGTGCTTTTCTCCAACATGGCATATGGCGTATCGGGAGTTTTGATGAAAAAGTTTTCGCACCGTGAAGACCCTGTGGTAATAAGCGGATATCAGTTTATTATGGGCGGATTTGTAATGATTCTTGTTGGGCTTCTTATGGGAGGAGTTATTGTCGTTGCAAGCATTAAGGCGGGGCTTGTTCTTTTATATCTTTCCCTTCTTTCAGCGGTTGCCTACGCTCTCTGGGGTATGCTTCTTAAATACAACCCGGTATCAAAGGTTGCAATATACAGCTTTATGACACCTGTTTTCGGAGTTATCCTTTCGACGCTGATGCTTCCCGAAAGCAGCAGTGTTTCGATATTTAATCTTATCATGGCACTTGTGTTGATTTGCAGCGGAATCGCAATCGCAAACTATAGTAAACCGACAAATAAATAATATCTATTAACGAAAAAGAAACGCACCACCGAGATGCGTTTCTTTTTCGTTAGTAGCTGAATTTACATAGCACTATATTCTTAATTCCAAAGGGCTTTGCTTCTTCCTTTGATGTGCGTAAAAGATTGAACGGAGTATTATAAATTGTAATTTCGGCAACCACGCCACAGTCAAGATTGAACACCTCAAGCATAGGCGTTTCGCAGAAAAATGTGTGCGTGCGTTTGCCTATTTTTATTTTACAGATATCAAAGTCTCCCTCAACAGAAAGAATATTTCCCGATAAATCCCTATCGGGGAGCTTTACTGCGTAGGTAAGCCCTCCGTAGTAATATGCCATTCCCGACAAGGTTATGTCGTTTTGGTAGCTTTGAAGCCTTAATAGTGAATTTTCATTGCAGTCAAAATCACCGCACAGGTAAATCGGCTCAAAAGAGGTTATATTATACGAATAAAAATGTGACGGTGTAATGCTGGAAAAATCGGGAGTGTAGTTGTTGCTTTTTTTGTATTCAACGGCAAAGGTGTTCTTTCCGTCGGAAAGCAGGTCTGTTATATCCGTTCCCATAAATCGGGGATCCTTTTCGGAGGGGATAAGCTTATCAAGCCTTTTGCCGTTAAGCTCGGCAAATTCCAGATTGTCTGCGTTTTCAATGTATGCCGTAACCTGACCGATGTTCTTTTTATCTGCATTAAAAGGGTATTTAACCTTTACAGTTTCCCCGTCGGCAAGACGGTAAAATTCCTTGTGCAGATTATCTATACTGTTTTCGCGGTAGCTTTTCCGTCCGAAGCAGGCATTTACATTCTTCAGCGGAAGAACATTCTCCTCTGCCGCAGAAAGTGCAAAGGGAACATCGCACACCTTTTCATGAGGAGCAAATTCAATATCGTCCGTAAACGGTGGAGCAATGTCGGCTGAAAGCTTGTCGGAATAAATAAGTACAGCCGTTTTTCCCGACTTTATTTTGAAGCTGTATATATCATCTTTTACAGGAATTGAATATATTTCCCCGTTGGAAGCATCTGTGGCAAAAAGCTTCTTTTCACCGCAGTGTGCAGTTATTTCTGAATCCTTTTTTGCAGTGATAAATATATACTCGTCACTATCGCTATACCTGCGGTTAATAGTTATCTCACTGTTTGCATGAAAACCTTCCAAGTGTTCCGGCTCATATTCATTTGCGGAAATTACATGCCCTGTAAAACCATCGGGAACACCAAAAGAGGAATCGCAGGAAATAATGGTGTTGTAACGGCATTTTCCGATAATCAAATCACCCTCTGAAATTATAGAGTGCTTCTTTATTAAGCTTTCCTCCATCATATGAAAACCTATGCCTTGCTTCATAAGCTTTGCGGAAAGGTCGCCAAGAGTGTCCTCGTACAGCGGATTGTATACTGCAAGTATGCCTGTGTTTGAATTTGTGCCGGAGCTTAAAAAGGTGAGCCTTGAAAGCCTGTCCGATATATCTTTTTCCGTGAAATCGGACATGGTTACTGTATGCTTTTCATATTTTCTTCTGTCAGAAAGAGAGAAAGCCATGCTGTCGAAAATAATTCCGTCTGAGCCAAAGCCCGACAAAAAAGCCGCCTGATTGTACCTTTCGCAGCAGGGTGCGAAGGAGGGGAGCAGAAGCCTTATGTAAAAGGGCTTTTCAAATTGCTCGCTGATTGTCTGTGCGAGCTTGATTTGCAGAAAATCGGGGCTTTCGCTGTTAAATTTAATTGCAATACTATCTGCTTTGATATATTGTGCCTGACGGGAAATGTTTTTGTTTCCGTCTGCACTTACCGATAATTCAAGGTTGTTTTTACGGCATTTTTCGCTGATGATGCCTGTAAAATTGTCGGCAATTGCTTCTCCAAAAGCTTTATTGTATTCACTTTGGATATCTTTGTCCTTTTGTACCAGTTTTTCACAGAGATACTTTGTGTCGGAAATCCCGATTCGTTTTTGCACGGTAGGTGAATAGAGTAAGATACCCTCAGGCAGATTTATTTGTGTCATAAATGCCTTGATTTCCATGCCGATAAACCTTTGGCATTGCTTCAGGTACTTATCGTATACAGCCTCAGCGAAACATTCTGTTACGAACGCATCTGTAATGTCGGCAATCGGCATACGGCAGGAGGCACGCATACGGCTCATATCTCTGAGTACAATCGCACTATCCACACTTTCCTTTATTATTACGTCTGTTTTTTCAATATCTTTTTTGGAAACCTTCAAAATATCACGGATTCTGTAGTCGGGCACGCTTGTTATTTCACCGCCGCCGCTGCCGCTTGAAGGAGAGTTTTCGTCACATATTCCCAAAACAATGCCGTACTTTCCGCTTCTGCGTGCGGCTGTGCGGATAAGCTCAAAATAGTCCTCGGATAAATAGGGGAGCACCAGACCATTTGAGGGACGGATAAAGACACGTGCAATTCCCATTTGAGAAAGTCTTGAGAGCATCAAATCTATTTCTTCGGCTGTGGGCTTTGCACACCAGTCCCATATTACGGAGGGTGCAAATTCTGTGTATATATTTTTAAATTCACGGATATCCATAGTCTTACCTCATTTCACATCTATATTATTTTACAATATAATGAAAGAAAGGTCAACCAAAATATTTTCTCAAAAAACTTACAATAAGTGAAAAATACTATTGACATTATCCATTTTTTAAATTAAAATGTAATTGCGTAGATTTGGAGTGCACTTATTTCATGGGATAAGTGCACTCTTTTTATGAAAATAATGTTTTGGAGGTAAAAGAAATGGTAAAGACTAATGTAGTTGACTGGAAAACCATTACCGATTTCGTTATTGATGCTTTTGTCGGTTACGGAATCCCCAGAGAAGATGCCGAAATCTGTGCTGACGTTCTTCTCGAATCTGATAAGAGAGGTATTGAATCTCACGGTGTTAACCGTTTCAAGCCTGTCTATCTTGACAGAATCAGAGATGGCATTCAAAACCCCGTTACCAATTTTGAGATTATCAAGGAAACACCTACAACTGCTGTTGTAGACGGTCACCATGGTATGGGTCAGGTAATCGGTCATAAGGCTATGAGCATGGCTATTAAA
Source organism: Clostridia bacterium (assembly GCA_045545055.1). Taxonomy (GTDB): domain Bacteria; phylum Bacillota; class Clostridia; order UMGS1883; family UMGS1883; genus UMGS1883. Next base: position 52,132 of record JAZQAB010000092.1, read on the forward strand.
AAGGCTAAGGAATACGGTATGGGTATGGTAGTTGTTCGTAACTCCTGCCATTACGGTATTGCAGGTTACTATACATCTATGGCTGCAAAAGCAGGCTGCATCGGTATGACAGGCACAAATGCACGTCCTACTGTTGCTCCCACCTTTGGTGTAGAAGGTATGTTCGGTACTAACCCGCTTACTTTGGGTGTTCCCACTGACGAGCCTTTTGACTTTAACTTTGACGCTGCAACTTCTACATATCAGAACGGTAAGCTTGAATATTATGCACGTATCGGTAAGGATGCTCCCAAGGGTGCACTCGTTAATCCTCAGGGTGAAGCTTATGAGGGAACATCAGCAGATGCTCTTAAGGCTATGGCTCGCGGCGAAGCTGCTCTTTGTACCCTTGGCGGCCCCGGCGAAGAAGGCTGCGGTTATAAGGGTTACGGCTTTGCTATGTTCGTTGAACTTCTTTCAGCAGTTCTTCAGGACGGTGCTTACGGTAAGGCTCTTACAGGTAAAGATGCTGACGGAAACAAAGCTCACTACCAGCTTGGTCATTTCTTTATTGCTATTGATACAGATCACTTCCTTGGTGAAGATGTCTGCAGAAAGAAAGCCGGAGATATTATCCGTGAAGTTCGTGCTTCAAGAAAGGCTCCCGATGCAGAACGTATTTACACAGCAGGCGAGAAGGAATACGAAATTCGCCTTGCACGTAAAGACGGTGTTCCGATTAACGAATCGGTTCAGAAAGAAATCATTGAAGTTCGTGACACACTCGGTCTCACGCAGTATAAATTTCCTTGGGAGGCGTAATTATGGATATCAGACAGGAATCATTAAAAAAGCATTATGAATGGAACGGAAAAATAGAGGTTATTTCCCGTGCTCCTATCAACTCAAGAGAGGATCTTTCTCTTGCATACACCCCCGGTGTTGCAGAGCCCTGTCTTGAAATAAGCAAGGACGTTAATAAGTCCTACGAGCTTACAAGACGTTCAAATCTTGTTGCTGTTGTTACAGACGGTACTGCAATTCTCGGTCTCGGTGATATAGGCCCCGAAGCAGGTATGCCCGTAATGGAAGGAAAGTGTGCACTTTTCAAGGCATTTGCAGATGTTGATGCTTTCCCTCTTTGCATAAAGTCAAAAGACGTAGATGAAATTGTTCGTACAATCTACCTTCTTTCAGGAAGCTTCGGCGGGGTTAACCTTGAGGATATTTCCGCACCCCGTTGCTTTGAAATCGAGCAGAAGCTTAAAGAAATCTGCGATATTCCGATTTTCCATGATGACCAGCACGGAACAGCTATCGTTGTTGCGGCGGCTCTTATCAACGCACTTAAGCTTGTTAAGAAAGAAATCGGAGAAGTAAAGGTTGTTATCAATGGTGCAGGAAGTGCAGGTATCGCTATAGGTAAGCACCTTATGAATATTGGTGTTAAGAATCTTACATTCTGCGACAGATTCGGTATCATCTGTGAGGGTGATGAGAACAATAACCCTGCACAGGAAGAAATTTCAAAGGTAACAAATCTTGAGCACAAGAAGGGTACGCTTGCAGACGCACTCAAGGGTGCAGATGTATTTATCGGCGTTTCAGCTCCCAATCTTGTAACTCCCGAAATGGTTAAGTCCATGGCATCTGACGCAATTATGTTCCCCATGGCAAACCCAACTCCCGAAATTATGCCTGATGTGGCAAAGGCCGCAGGTGCAAGAGTTGTGGGAACAGGACGTTCAGACTTCCCCAATCAGATTAATAACGTTCTTGCATTCCCCGGTATATTCCGCGGTGCTCTTGATTGCAGAGCAAGCTGCATAAATGAGGAGATGAAGGTTGCAACATCATTTGCACTTGCTTCTCTTATTCCCGATGATGAAATCACCGAGGATAACATTATTGCACCCGCTCTTGATAAGAGAGTCGCACAGGTTGTTGCCGAGGCAGTTGTAAAAACAGCTAAGGAAACAGGCGTAGCAAGAATCTGACATTAAAGTATACATATAAACACAGAAAATGACAATTTTGCACAATGCACAGTTGTCATTTTCTGTTTTGTATGATAGAATGAGTTCAGCAAAGTTGAATTCAGAGTTATAAATTCCTGACGGAATTTGCGAAGCAAATATATCGCACGAACGAAGTGAGTATGCCACCAAAACTGCTATAAGATGAAAGAGGTATTTGATTATGAAAAGAATTGCATTTACAGGTGATATGGGGTTTTCCTCAAAATATTTCAGAGGGACTTACAATAATGAAAATCTCCTTGATGAAGAATGTGTTAATTTTCTTAGCGATTCTGACTTTACTGTGGTAAATGTTGAGGGGTGTATGGGTAGCGGAACTTCTTCTGCTTCAAAACCGCTGGTACACGCAAACCCACCGGAGTGTTTGCCGTTTTTGAAAAAGATTAATGGAAACATATGGACACTTGCCAATAATCATATTACCGATTGCGGAAGAGAAGGAGTAGAGAGTACACTTAATTATGCGGCTGAAAACGGTGTGCAAACAGTGGGAATAGGGCTGAATATGACACAAGCAGAAAAGCCAATCATTATTAAAAATGACGGCTCAGACATTGGCATTATTGCACTTACAGATGATCAGACAAAGCAAGCTGCTGAAAATAGCGAAGGCTGCGTTTTATGGGACAATAATAAAAAAATTTCACAAATGATTGCCGATGTTAAAGCTAAATGTCGTTGGTGCGTTGTTATTGTTCACTCCGGTCCCGAATTTAATCAGCTTATGCCTCCTTCCGTGAGAAAGCAGTATAAAAAATATTTAAAATTTGGAGCGGATATAGTTATCGGACATCATCCGCACGTTGTACAAAATTACGAAAAATTTGGTGATAAAATAATTTTTTATTCCCTCGGAAACTTTATTTTTGATACGGATTATCAAAGACTTCAAAAATATACTCAATACGGAATTTTAGTGAAATTTTATTTTGACAAAAATAAATTTACATGGGATTATAAGGCGATGGAAATTGACAGAAATACTCAAACTATTCATGCTTGTGAAGCCCCCGATATTTTCACCAATGTAACATCAGCTCAATATACACTGCTTTGGCCTTTGGCAATGAGAAATCTTTATAAAAATGAGCTTGTGAAATTCCCGTATCTTTATCCGAAGTATAAGGATTATTCTAAGTGGCAGTGGTTTAAATTTTACCTCAAACGCAGCAGAACATCTGCACGAAACAGAGGGATAATAAGCGGAAACTTAATGTATTGCCTGAATTTATGGAGATTTGGTGATAAAAAGCTGATTAATTACATTAAAGAGGGAAGATGAAATAAAGTGAGGCAGACTTATCAAACTTAAGGAGAGGCTTATGACTAAACTTGAAATTTTAAGACAACATATGAATAAGCACGGCATATCCGCAGTAGTTATTCCCACAGCGGATATGCATTTAAGTGAGTATATTTCCGACTGTTACAAACTGCGTGAATATATCAGCGGATTCACCGGCAGTGCCGGAACTTTGGTTGTTACCGATAAAAATGCAGGCTTGTGGACGGACGGCAGATATTATATCCAGGCAGAGAAGGAGCTTTCGGGAAGCGGTATTACTCTTTACAAGGCATCTGAAAATGAAACGGTTAAGATATACGAATTTCTGAAAGCAAGCCTTTCTGAAAATGATGTAATAGGTCTTGACGGAAGATTGTTTTCCAAGAAATATCTTGATTCTTTTATTTCAAAGCTTGGAAATATTAAAGTCAATACAGATTATGACCCGTCTGTAATATGGGAAAACCGTCCTCAAATACCAACGAAAAAAGCATTTTTGCTTGAAGAAAAATACAGCGGAGAAAATACTTTTTCAAAAATTGACCGTGTGCGTAAAATAATGCATGAAAATTTCTTTACCCACTATGTTGTAAGTGCCCCCGAATGTATAATGTGGCTTTTAAATATCAGGGGGAATGATGTAAAGGATACACCGGTAGTGCTCTCATACCTTATGATTTCAGGGGGAAAAGTTACTCTCTACGTAAATGGAGAAAAGCTTACCCGTGAAGTGTCATCACACCTTGACGAGCATAATATAGAAGTGGCGGAGTATGAAAAAATATATGATGATTTACAAAAGCTTAGGGAAACTGACCTTACTGCGGTAGACTTTTCAATTACAAACTATTCGCTTGTAAATAAAATTGCATCGCCCAAAAAAGATTTTAAGGATATTATATATAACCTTAAATGCATAAAAAACAGTGTAGAAATTGAAAATATCAAGAAAACCTACGTAAAGGAAAACATTGCACTGACAAAGGCTTTTTATGAAATTTATCACAGTGAAAATCTTGATGAATTTGATGTGGTTGAAATTATCGAAAAATATCGCAGGGAAAACGAAGAATATTTTTCCCCATCCTTTGATACCATTGCCGCATACAGAGCAAATGCCGCAATGATGCACTATAGTCCCGAAAAAGAAAAATGCAGTGTGATAGAGAAAAATGGAATGCTTCTTATAGATACAGGCGGACAATATTTCGGAGGAACTACCGATACTACAAGAACGCTTGTGATGGGTGAGCTTACGGAAGAAGAAAAGGAAAGTCTGACTCTTGTTTTAAAAAGCCATATAGCCATTGCCTCTGCAGTGTTTCCCGAAGATACAAAATGCAGTGAAATAGACTGCCTGGCACGTATGCCTTTGTGGAAAAGAGGACTTGACTACCGATGCTCGACAGGTCACGGTGTAGGTTATATGCTGGGCGTTCACGAAGGGCCGCAAAGGCTTAGCAGAGCATGTAATGAAAAGCTTATCTGCAAGATGACACTGACCGACGAGCCGGGAATATATGAGGAAAATGCTTACGGAATCAGAATTGAAAACCATTTATGCGTAAAGGAAGCATTTAAAACCGAGTACGGTCAGTTCCTTAAATTTGAGGTGCTGAATTACTGTCCCATAGGAACAGCGGACTTTTTGCCTTACCTTCTTACGAAAGAAGAAAAAATGTGGTTAAATGATTATAATGAAAAATGCAGGGAGATTATTTCACCTTACCTTAGTAAGGAGGAAAGAGAGTGGTTGATTATCTAT
>JAZQAB010000093.1:0-37322 GCA_045545055.1 Clostridia bacterium
AAAATCGAGTTCCGCCTTTTCGTGTGGTACAATATTTAATTTGTATTCTTTTTTATCCGTTACCTTGCCGTCAATTTCAAGCTCAAGGCAGAGTGTGTACTTATCAAGATTTGTGAAATCGTGGAGATTTTTCACGGTTATCCTTTTGCCGTTAAATTCTGTGTTAAAATTCTGATATGCGTATTTTGCACTGAGCGAGCCTGCCTTAAAGCTCCTGTCGGGGAATACAAGACCGTCACAACAGAAGTTTCCGTCGTGAGTAAGCTCACCGAAATCACCGCCGTATTTGCACACGCCGTCTTCTATTACTGTATGGTCAGCCCATTCCCATATACAGCCGCCGATGAGTCCGGGGTGCTTTCGGAATGCTTCCACATAGTCCATTATATCTCCGGGGCCGTTTCCCATTGCGTGAGCGTATTCGCACAGGAAAAAGGGCTTATCGGTTTCGGGATTTTGTGCAATTTTGAGGATATCCTCAGGAGAAACGTACATTCTTGAAATAAGGTCTACGTTATGATTATCACCCTTGCGTGAAGCATCCTCACAATGGATAAGACGGCTAAGGTCTCGACTGCGTGTGTAATCAATCATTGCGTCCTGATTTTTTCCGTAGCCGCTTTCGTTACCTGTTGACCATATAATTACGGAGGCGTGGTTTTTGTCACGTTCTACCATACGCACCATTCTGTCAACAAACATATCGGTGAAATTATCATTTTGGCAAGGCCATATACTATTTTCTACATCAAAGCCCGTTCCCGTATATGTTCTTGAGGTGTAACCGTGAGTTTCAAGGTCAGCTTCGTCAATCACATAAAAACCCATACGGTCGCACATATTTAGAAATTCCGGTGTGGGGGGATAGTGGGACATTCTGACCGTGTTGATGTTAAGCTTTTTCATAGCGACAAGGTCTGCCAACAGGTCTTCTTCGCTCATTGTATATCCCTTTGTGGGGTGAGTATCGTGGTGGTTTACACCCTTTAAGAGAACCGGCACACCGTTTATCAGAAGTTCCTTCTTGTCAGAAACGGAAACCTCTCGCATACCTACAAGAAAAGGAATGTACTCCGATTTACCCTTAACCACAACCGTGTAAAGGTGAGGGTTTTCAGCATTCCACAGCACAGGAGCATCAAGGCTTTCTAACTTGACATCACCGTCATAAATTTCGTAATTTTCGGCATCAACACTGATGCTTTTTGTATCTGCCTTTATGTACACATCTTCTATGTGATTTTCCTCACGGGAAAGAAGGTACACATCACGGAAAAGTCCCGACAGTCTGAAAAAGTCCTGATCCTCAAGGTAGCTTCCAACGCACCATTTTAATACTTTAACGGTCAGCGTGTTTGTGCCTCTATTCACATAGGAAGTAATGTCATATTCCGCCTGCATATGGGAGCCCTGGGAATAACCCACATACTTTCCATTCACATATACAAAATGGCAGGAGCTTGCACCTTCGAGTACGATGTATGTTTTACGCTTGCTCCAATCGGTGCTTATTTCAAAGCTACGCGAATAAACGCCGCAGGGGTTGTCATCGGGAACAAAAGGTGCGTCTACCGGGTGGGGGTAAATCACATTCGTATAGCCGGGCTTATCATAACCGTGCATCTGCCAGCAGGAGGGCACGGGAATTGTATCCCACTGTGTTATATGTTCCGGAACGTCAATATCCCTTTCAAAATACGCAAAATTCCACTGACCATTCAGACACTTGTAGTAAGCGGAGTTTTCCTTTTTTCCCTCTAATGCTTTTTCAAGGCTTTCATAGGGAATGTAGTATGCACGCTGTGGCATACGGTTTTCATAGGTCTTATTAAAATCTTCATAAACACGCATAAAAACACCTTCTTGACTTGGTATGATAATTATGTTATATTGATATTATATCAATACAATAAATCCGTTTCAATCTTAATATATTGACGGATAATTTAAAAATATTGATATGAGGTAGATTATGAAAATCAGCATATACCATCCCGTCTATACAAAAAGGGAGGCGGAGCTTCCTTTCTATATCACAACTGTGGGAAAAACCGAAAAAGAGCACACTGTATACCGTCCCGGGGGAATTGAAAGTTTTCTTCTTCTCTATACCGAGAAAGGGTGCGGAGAAATAAACCTCTATGGAGAAAAAATAGAAGCCGGTGTGGGCACTCTCACTGTTATACCGCCAAATGTAACCCATTATTATACAATGAAAGGCGAAGAGTGGAGTACCTTATGGATAACATTTGACGGATACGGAGCAAAACAGTTTTTTGATGTAGAGGCAGGTGTAGTAGCAGTTCCCGAAGAGGTGGATTTTCCGGGGAAATTAAAAAAAATTCATCATCTTCGCCATGACGAGGCATGGAATCTTCAGAGCAGTGCTCTGCTCTATTCGCTGCTTCTTGAGTGCAAAGAACTGATTCCCGAAAAAAGCACCTCCGCATACAAACTGAAAAGCCAGCTAAGGGACAGCCTTTCCTATATACAGTCCAATTATATGAACATTATTGAACTGTCCGTTCTGGCAAATCTGAGCGGTGTTTCAAGGGAGCACTTCTGCCGGATTTTCCGACAGTATACGGGAATGCGTCCTGTGGAATATATTACAAAAATCCGCCTGCAGAAGGCACGGGAGTTATTAGATGTGAACCGCGAAATGCCGATTGGTGAGATTGCAAGGAGAACAGGCTTTCAAAGCAACAGCTATTTTTCTTCGGTTTTCCGCAAAAATTTCGGCATAAGTGCCGAAGAGTACAGAAAAGAGAAGCGAACCGCTTCACCCACTTCGCGTCCAAACTAAATTTTAAACGAACAAGTTTTGCTCGCGATTAAATTACTCAAATTCCTATACGGTGAAAGAGAAGCGTGCCGCTTCACCCTCGTCGCACCCGAACATTGCACGAACACAGTTTCATTCGCATTAAATTTACGCAAATTCCTATACGGAGAAAAAGAACAGACATTCACGTTTGTGAGTGCCTGTTCCTTTTTATTACCTGTTTAATTTTTCGTCTTTACTACAATCACCCTTACGATACCGCCGCTTGAAAGCGAACGGTCTGAATACAGTGTAATGTTTTGAATGTTATCATTGTCTGTAAGCTCCGACACTGACATGGAGGTGTAATTATTTGCGTAGGTTCCTCCGTAAACTTTTACATAATCACTTAGGATATAGTTCTTTCCGTTTACACGGATTCTGCTTCCGCTGTAGCCCTCTATCTTTGATGCCGAGCCTATATTGGTAAGCCTTTTTGCAATCTGTCCGTCGCTTGTCTGCTGAATTTCCACACCGCAGCCACGTTCAAGCTTTACTGCCGTTTCGATTTGTGTTGTCTTGTCACCAATCAGGACAGTATACCTGTTTTTGTTGACCTCGGTTACTACGCCAAAATCCGCATCGGTTTTTGTAACATCGGTCACGTAAAGGAATGTAATGTCTCTGAGAGCTCCGCTCATTTCTGCATGAAGCACCTGGTCTTTGGTAAGACTGTCGGTAACTATATCGCGAAGCTCAATCTTTTTTATCGTTGCACTGCCCTGTGAATTTTCCACAAGCTCCAGAATTGCACAATTATCCGAAAGCCAATATTCTCCCAATGAGGGTATTGATGAATCAAATTCACCGTAAATATTTGTATGCTTTACTACGGTAAGCTTTGCTACATCGTTTTCATACTTGACTTTCATGACATTTCCAATATAATCGCTATAGTCACGGTCTGCTTCGTAGGTAACCTCTCCTCCGTCAGGAAGGACTACCGTAATATAATTAGTGCTCTTTCCTAAGGTTTCAGTTTCCTGCGATACTTCCTTATAGCTTTTTGTCAGTACAACAAGGTCAAGGCTTCCCGATGCCGCAAGGTTTACAACGTCTACAACCTCGCCGTTTCTGCCAAAGAGCAAGGTAACACGGTCTCCAAGCTCAAATGCACCCTCGGAGGTGTTCATTTTTCCGATTGCCGTTTGGGTGGAAAGAGTATATTCCTTGCCGCCTACTTTTACGCTTGTAACGTTTGATTTAAGAGGATATGCCTCCTCGTAAGCACCGCTGACTTTGTCTGTATAGGCATAAAGAGTATTATTGCCTGCCATATAATATACTACATCATACGGCAGTATTTCGGAAAGCGATGAGTTTTTTCCGTCACGGATTACTTTCATTGCAGTGCTGTTTACAATGCTAAAGAAAGAATAAATCTGAGAATAGCCTGCGGTAATCGTTCTCGGTCCCGAAAGAGTGCTTTCCTTTAAATACATTCTTGCGAAGCTGCCGTCATTTGCGTAAATAAGGAGTGCTTCACTGCCTGCCTCAAGCTTTGCCGCACTCTGTGAAAGAGTAGATGCCCTACCCTCGTAATAAAGGGGTGCGTTTGCAGGGAAGCTTTCAGCCTTTGCAGCTGTGTTTTCCGTAAAGCCTATTTCCACCCTTCTGCCATCACCGCTTACAGCGGCACTTGAAAGGGTAACGCTTCTTACGGTTTCGTTTTCGGGGACAAATGCAGTTGCCCGCTTTTCGCTGTCGAGGTATAATGTACCTAATCTGCCATAAACCTCGGACGTAATATTTGAGTTGTCTGCAAGCTTGTATACTCCGTTTGTGGTTTCAATATTTCCGATTGCAATGGACGCATTGATGCTGTTGTCGCCATAAATTACAATATCCTTCACGGAAGAGGTACTTAAAAGCGAAAGGGCGGAGCCTTCTTTTTTATCGGCAAGGAGAGTATTATATATTACATACGCTGCGTTGCCCCGTGTGATATTTTCGTATGTCCCGAAGGACATTCCGTTTGTAATTCCAAGGGAGTATGCTTTGGCAATATACCCGTCGGGCCACTTGTATGCAACGTCCTCTCCTGTATACCCCAAAAGCCTTATAAGAATGGTAAGTGCCTGAGCATAATTAATGGTGTCCTCTGCTCCGAAAGTGCCGTCAGGATAGCCGTTTATTATCTGACGTTCCGCTATATAGTTAATATATCCGCTTGCCCAATGGTCTGTAGGAACATCGCTGAAAATGGCATTTGAGCTGCGTGAAGCTGCCTGCTGTTCTTCGCCTAACATGCACACGGCAATTTTTGCAAACTGCCCTCTTGTGAGTGTTTCCTCAGGTCTGAAGGTGCCGTCGGGATAACCGTTTATTATCCCTAACTGCACAAGCTGCTTCACAGCATTGCCAACGCCTGTGCCAACGTCTATATCTTCAAATGCTGCAAATGCTCCGATGTTTACAAGCATTATCAAGGCAGCTATAAGTGCTGTTATTTTTATTTTCATGCTGTTTTCACTCCTTTCGGTTATTCAAATCTCAGTGCCTCAATAGGATTAAGCTTTGCCGCCTTTCTTGCAGGGTAAAGCCCGAAAAATATTCCTATTGCCGCAGAAAAAATGAATGAACCGAGAATTACTGTTGTCTGCTCTGATAGAGGCACCGTCGGCATTCCCATGCTTGTGCTGGTAAAATAACTGCCCACGATGCCGAGCACAATTCCGAGAATACCTCCAAGGCAGCTTACAACCGCAGATTCGATAAGAAACTGAACAAGGATAGAACCCGTCTTTGCTCCGATTGCCTTTCTGATACCTATTTCCCGTGTTCTTTCCGTTACCGTAACAAGCATAATATTCATAATACCTATGCCGCCTACGATAAGGGAAATTCCTGCAATCCCTGCCATGAGCATTGTCATGGAGCCGAGTGCATCGTCCACGGTTTCAATCTGTGCTGCCTGATTTGTAACGGTGTAGGAATTTTCCGACTTGAATTTCTGATACAAAAATGCTTCAATTGCCTCGGTTGCCGCAGTCATTGTGTCGGAATTTTTTGCAGAAACCGCAAAGGAGGTAATATTCGCATTTCTGATAAGGCGTGTCGCTCTTGAATAAGGGATAATTACCGTATCGTCCTCGCTGCCCTGAGAAATATTGGAGGATTTTGCCGTAAGGATTCCTACCACTGTGAACAGTTCATTATTTATTTTTATCTGCTGACCGAGAGGGTTCTGCGTACCAAAAAGCGTGCTTGCCACATACGCACCTATGACTGCCACGGATTTACGGTTATCTACATCATCGGCGGTTACGAATCTTCCGCTGTCAACACCGCGGTTGCGGATTGCTGCGTAATGCTCATTTACTCCGCTCAGCGAAGTGGAGGCATTACTGCTTCCGTATTTTACAGTTGCGTTAGAGGTGACCACGGGGGTAATATATTTAATGCTGTCCTTGTTATCCCGGGCTATGTTTTCTATTTCCTCCACGCTGACGCTTCTGGTCATGCCCCAGCCGCCTCGTCTTATATTTACGTTTATAAGGTTTGTTCCCATGCTTTCAAGCTGATTACGCATATCGAGAGTGGTTGCCGTTACCATGTTTACAAGAATAATAACTGCCGCAACACCGATTATTATACCCAGCATAGTCAGAAAGGAACGAACCTTTGAGCTTAATATACTGCTGAGTGCCATTTTAAAAGACATAAACAGATTCATTCACATTTCACATCCTTTGTTGCTGTGGTGTCACTGGTGATCTGACCGTCGGCAATTCTTACCACACGCTCCGCCTGCCTTGCCACATCGCTGTCATGAGTTATCAGCACAATGGTGTTGCCCTCGGCATGAATTTCCTTGAGCATTTTCATAACCTCTATGCCGCTTTTTGAGTCGAGATTACCCGTAGGCTCATCGGCAAGTATCAGCGGAGGCTTGGAGGAAAGGGCACGGGCTATGGCAACTCTCTGCTGCTGACCGCCCGAAAGCTCCTTTGGCTTATGGTGCATACGTTCTTCAAGCCCCACTCTGAAAAGTGCCTCCTCTGCAAGCTCACGCCTGCGTGCCGAGTCTACTCCCCTATAGATTAAAGGAAGCTCCACGTTTTCAAGTGCCGTAAGCTTACTTAAAAGGTTAAAGCCCTGAAAGATAAAGCCTATCTTTTCATTGCGTATGGAGGCAAGCTCATTTTCGCTGAGTGCCTCAACCGATTTTCCGTCCAGCAGGTATTCTCCGCTTGTAGCTACATCAAGACAGCCTATCATATTCATCAGTGTTGATTTTCCGCTTCCCGAAGGTCCTATAATTGAAACAAATTCCTTTGGGCGAACATTCAGCGACACACCGTTTAATGCACGCACCTCAATATCGCCTATTTTATAGATTTTATACATATCCTTAATTCTTATCATAGGCTTATCTTCCGCCTCCGAAATTACGGTTGTTATTACGGCTATTTCCGCCCATACCGCTCATTCCACCCATCATGCCTCCACCGAAGCCGCCCATGCCGCCTCTGTTTGCTCCTGTTGTGGAGCCTGTCTGCGTTACCTGAGCTGTGTTTTTAACAACCTGACCATACTCTACACCGCTTAAAATTTCATAGGCAGTATCTGTTTTTATGCCTATTGTTACCTCAACACGCTTTTCGGTTTTGTAGTTTTTAATTTTTAGTTCTTCCTGCTTTTGTCTTTGGCTCCCCTGTGCCTTGCCTATGTTAAAATTATTCGTATTTTCCTTGCTTGTTTGGTCTGATTTCTTTTCCTCGGAGGCTTTTTCATTCTCCTTGGATGCGTCTGTTTTTTCGTCTGCACTTTTTTCTTCTGCCTGTTTTTGAGTGCTTTCGGCGGAAGCTTCCGACGTTACATTTTCCTGTCTGTTCCAATTACCCACTCCCGCAGGTCTTTCACCACCGAAGCTTGGTCTTTCACCGCTGAAATTCGGTCGTTCTCCTCCAAAGCTCGGTCTTTCACTGCTTTGGGGGTTTTGAGCTTTGTTTTCGTTATTACTGCTCTCCTGCTTCTTATCATCGGTGGCTTTGTTTTCGGAATCGGTGCTTTCCTTTTTCTCCTGTGAGAAGCTATTTTGCCCTCTTGCTCCAAGACCACCTTGTGCCATCGGCTCCGGCATATTTTCTACCTCGCCCACAACTGTAACATAATATTTGCCGTCGTAATATTCCACTGCCTCAACAGGGAGATAAAGGCTGTTGTAGGACTGCTCTACTATAATCTGTGCACTTACGTTCATTCCGGGCATAAGCTCGCCCGGCTGGTCAATGGTAACCTCAATGGGATAGTTGGTAACGCCGTTAGAGGCTGTTCCCAGCTTTGACACTGCGGTAATTGTGCCTCTAAGCCTTTGGTTTGATAGTGCATCTGCCGTTACCGTTACACTCTGCCCTACCTGTATTTTTGCAATATCAAGCTCGTCGGCAGAAATTGTGAATTTCATTTTGCTCATATCCGCTACTACCATAAGGGCAGGGGGATTCTGTCCACTGATTGTATCACCTACAAAATAATCCTTGGTAAGGATAACACCGCTTATAGGTGATGTTACTATGTATTCGTTGGCTTCTTCCTCTTTATCCTCAAGGTTATTGAGGGCCTCCGTAAGGTTCATCTGTGCTTCCTTAACGTTTTGCTGGGCTGTTCTCAGTTCGTCGCTCAGGTCGCTGTTTTTAAGTACTGCGATAATCTGACCTTCGTCTACCCAGTCTCCGTTTTTAAAGTTTATCCTCGAAACCTCTCCCCTCTGGTCGGCGTTAACCGTAACGGGGTCGGCATATTTTACACTGCCGTAGGAGGCTGAGCTTATACTTCCGCTTTTGCTGTTTATTGTGGCGGTAACATTTACGTTTTCCTCAACGGTGTATTTGTTGTCAAGCCGTATTTCCACATAATATACAACTGCACCGCTTGAAAGGGTGTCGGGTGCGGTGTATTTGCGTATTACCCTGCCCGTTGTATTTATCATATACTTGTCAATTGCGATATCCGCACTGTCGCCCACGCTGATATCTTTTATCTGTGCGGAGCTGAAAGGAATTGTAGCGGTCTGCTCTTTAAAATTGGTAATTGTGCAGATTTTTCCCGATGCATCCTCCCCCACTCGAAGTGACAAATCACTGATTTTTCCCGAAACGGTAGCTTTAATGGTGAGATTCGCTATATTTTCACGTACTTTTTCAAGATTACTCTGTCTGTTTGAAAGGGTGGTTTGTGCCTTTTCAACGTTATTCATGGCACTTTCAATTGCATTTTCCGCCGCAGTCATTTCAAAGCGGTAGAGAACATCTCCCTCGTTTACACTGTCCCCCTCGTTAAAGTAAGACTCGATGATTTTTCCGTTTACTTCAGGAACAATTTCACGCTGTTCAATGGGCTCCACTGTGCCGCTTCCCGTGATACTGTTGGTAAGATTTCCACGCCTTACAATCGAGGTACCGCTTGCCTTTGCCACTGTAGTCTCGGAAGCACCGTGCCATTTCCATATACCAAGACCTGCCGCCGCAACCAAAACTGCCAGCACAAGGCACACCGCTCTTTTTGCACCTTTATTAAGGGTTTTGTATTTCTTTATGGGAACGACTGCCCATTTTTTCAGCCTGAAACACCCGTTCTTTAATACCTGCGTGATTTTTTTCATCTGACAAACCTCCATTTCAGTTATATAGTAGTCGGTTTTCCTTAAATAAAGCTTAAAAGCAAAGACGGGGCCGTTTTTATAACAAAAACTGCCCCGTCCCCAAGCTTGAATGAAAAACTACGGTTTCCACGCAAGGGAGCTGTAGTTTTTCAGGTTGTTTTTTTATTAAAATTCAAGCTCATCACGGAAAAATCCGCGGGTATCCGCACACTTTCCGTCTTTGTCGATAATTGTTACACGAACAAACTTCGCCCTGTCTTTAAGCTCGAAATCAGCACTGTTGATAAGCTTTCCGTCTGCCGCATGAGCACCGATATGCCTCTTTCCGCCGTCATGGACAAATATATCCTTTACATCACTGCACTCTATATGAAGGCGATTTCCCTCTATTGAAACCTCCTTAAACACAGGTCCCATTGATGAATACATCTCGCCTTTTTCCATTGCAGAAATTACACTGCCATATGTAAATTCATCGGGCATTATCATTGTGAAACCGCCGAAGGAATCACACAGTGGGCTGTCATCGGGTGCACCGTTATGATTATCATCAGCACTGTGACAGAAAATTCTCTTTCCGCGTCTTAATAAATCATTGTAAATTGCACCGTTGTATTCAAGTCCATTGCTCAAATATGAGCCGTAATTACACATTTCCATGCTGAAAATGCCTTCATATGCAAATATGTTTTCCAAAGAATCAAACGACCAGTAGGGGTGATTATATGCAACGATATAACCGTTTTCCCTCGCAAGCCTTATATAGTCGTTTACATACTCCACGGTGCATGAACGTGGTTTGTCGAAAATTACCTTTTTAAATTTTGCCTGCTGCTCCTCGGTGGTGTACTTACAAAATTCCTTTTGGTAGCAGATAAGGGTTTCGTTTTTCGGATCACGTGCAAAGAGATTTAAGTGAATTTCCGTCCCGTAAGCATCATATTTAGGCTGATTACGTATATATCCCTCATACCCTGTGATGGTCAAAAAGCTTTCATCATTCAAATCACTGTGGCAGCAAGGCGTTTCGTGGTCGGTAATTGCCAGTATGGAGTAGCCGTGATTTTTGTACATTTCCTTAAGCTCTTCGGGAGTTTTCTTTCCGTCGGAAATTACACTGTGGCAATGAAGATTTGCCTTGTATTGTTTTTTATGCGGTGATATTAAGTACATTGTGTTTCTTCCTTTCTCGTAGTTTGTGGACAAGTCAATTTTTGTTGCACCCTAAGATTACAAAAATGCCCCGTCAGACTGTGTTAAACTGCATTTGTACGCATTTTTCTCTCTGCTTCCATTTTTTTGTATTCTTCACTCTTCCATCTTCCGCTCGCAAAAACAATCGCGGCAAAAGCTCCGCTTCTGCTTTCACTTATAATTATAATAACATTTTTGAAAAAGTCAAGAATGGCGGAAATTTTTCAAAACAATCAACAACAATCAAATCGGGGATGATAAAATGTACCACAATTGTCTGTCACTCGGCTATTGATTTTTTGTTTTTTGTGTGATATTATGTTAGTAAGATGAACATAGCCGAAACTGAGCTAACGTTCACAAAAGGAGGTAATAGAAATGATGGATAAAAAAGTGAAAGATTTACTTAATCAGCAAATTAATAAGGAGCTATATTCAGCGTACCTGTACCTTGATTTCTCAAATTATTTTGAGGACAGAGGGCTTGACGGTTTTGCAAACTGGTACTACATTCAGGCACAGGAAGAAAGAGACCATGCAATGCTGTTCTACCGTTATTTGCTTAACAATAACGAAAAGGTTACTCTTGAAGCTATTGCAAAGCCTGACAAGGTTCTTGACAGCGATATGACAGTTTTAAAGGCAGGGCTTGAGCATGAAGAATACGTTACTTCGCTCATTAATGACATCTACGCTGCTGCATACGATGTGAAGGATTTCCGCACAATGCAGTTCCTCGACTGGTTTGTAAAAGAGCAGGGCGAAGAAGAAACCAACGCTAACGATATGATTACAAAAATGGAGCTTTTCGGAAGCGACCCAAAGAGCCTTTACATGCTTAATTCCGAGCTTGCCGCTCGTGTATATGCTGCACCGTCTTTGGTTTTATAATTCATCTTCAAACAACAAAAAATCCTGAGCGAATGAATGCTCAGGGTTTTTTATTTTGAGAAATGTAACAAAAACTGCCCCGTCCCCAAACTGTACAACCTTCTCATTATTCGTTATTATCAATAATTGTGGTTATCCGGCATAATCTTTCGTCAAGGAATGCTTCCCATTCCTTCTGACTGTTTGTGATAAACGGATTTTCTGCCGAAGTTTCAAGCATTTTTAGTTTTTGCTCTGTTTTATTATTTTCAAGATGATTGCCAAGGAAAAGTTCAACTTTTTCCTTTTTCAGTTTTTTGATACTCTCTATAAATTTTTGTCGGTTTTCAAAAGGCAGATTGTGTTTTTCCATAAAGTCACGCCTTAGTGTATTGGTACCTACACCACCGAACATTCCTGCACGGTAAGTTTTAGCTTTGTCCGTCACATCAAAGAAAAATGACATTGTTCCGTCGGTATGCCCTGGAGTTGCTACACATCTGATGCTTGTATTGCCAAGGCTGATGATATCTCCGTCACTAAGGAGTACATCAGGTTCAAAGCTCCTGATAGGGTAATCACGATACAGCTCCCCTTTAAGAAGCGGCAAATCGTCCTTTCCGATAAAGGTTTTTGCCCCTGTCATAGCCACCAGTTCCTGCACACAGTCCATATGGTCATTATGAGCGTGCGAAATCACAATATACTTAATATCCGACGGTCTGAAGCCCAGTTCCCATATATTATTTACTATGATATGTAAGCTTTCCCGATAACCGGCATCAATTATTATCAGTCCGTCTCCGGTATCTATAAGATGTATGCCAACGGCACGTATTCCTATAAAATAAAGATTGCCGAAAATCTTCGCCGGTTTTATATATTCTTCCCATATTTTTTCTTTATTCATAGCCTTGAACCTGCTTTCTATATACTTTTTTACTTATAAACCTTGTCGTTATCAATGAGTTTAGCTCCTGAAACATCTACATCGCCTAAATACTTTTTACTGTCAAGCCCTACATAATTACAAAGCTCAATTATTTCTGCAACTGTACTGATATTAACAGGGATTCCTTCCTTCATCATTTTTTCTTTACTATAGATTTCTTTTTCTCCGTGGGTATATATGGGAATATCCGGATTTGCACGCTTTGCATCACGCAGCTCCTGTAAAAAAGCGGAAAGATTCTTTTTCATTAAATCTGCATCCCCAAAGATTCCAGGGTTTATTACAATAAAGCTGTGGCAGCTTCCTGCTCCCTGCCCCTTTTTTCTGACGTGGTGGTTTGAGGTTGCACCGAAGGAGGTTATTGCACTTAAAATCTCACATATCATACTGTATCCATAGCCCTTGTGGCTGCCCATTTCTTCGGTATTTCCGCCCATAACCAAAATACCGCCGTCAGACTTCTTTGTTATGCAGTCCAGAACGTGCTGTGCATCTGTAGAGGTTTTTCCGTCCTCTCCTACTCCCCAACCTTCGGGAATCGGCTTGCTTTCCTTATTATAGACTTCCAGTCTGCCTCTGGGAACAACGGTTGTTGCCGCATCGAACCAGAAAGGATACGGGTCTGCCGGCATTGCAAACGCAATGGGGTTTGAGCCAAGGATTGCCTGCTTTGAATTGGTATGTACCGCTATTGACTCCGAATTTGTGGTAGATATACCGATAAAGCCCGCATCACACGCCATTTTTGCATAATATCCCGCAATCCCGTAGTGGTTTGAATTACGTACGGACACCATTGCCATGCCTGTTTTCCGGGCTTTTTCTATGGCAAGATTCATTGCAAAATGTGAAATTACCTGCCCCATACCGCCATTTCCGTCAATAACTGCCGAAACGGGGGTTTCAAACACGATTTGGGGTTTTGCGTCAATTTTTATGGTATCATTCTCTATAGACTTATGATATCGTGCCAATCTCTGCGTGCCGTGGGACTTAACGCCGTATAAGTCTGCCAAAAGTAGTACATCTGTGATTATTTCAGATTCTTTTTCTGTGAAACCGAATTTTAAAAAAGCGTCATTGCACAGATTCTTTAACTGTTCATAACTAAATTTAATATAGCTCATTCTTACTTCTCCTTCTTAGTATTACAAATTTATTGTACATACATTCGAGCCGTATTACAATAGTCAAAAGTTCAGATGAGTTTATTAATCGTTCTGATTTTTCAGCAAAAAACCACTTTTGGGGGACATTATATTGAAAAACATTCACTTTTATGATACAATACAAAAAAAGCCACTCGGAGGTGATTGTGTATGAAAAACCCCTCATATGACCACGGCTACGGTCAGTTGTGGAGCGATATTTTCGTAGAGGAAAGAAAAAGATATAAAACCTCGGTTACGGACCTTCACGAGCACGATTTTTATGAAATCAATCTTATTCTTTCGGGAAATATCAGGGTTATTACCGGTAACACTTCAGTTGAAGGAACAGAAAGTAAAATTGTTCTTTCGAGACCAAACACACCCCACTTTGTTTCCTGCAAGCCGGATGTACTGTACAGCAGTCTGTATCTGGTATTCACGGAACAATTTATCA
This sequence comes from Clostridia bacterium, assembly GCA_045545055.1. Lineage (GTDB taxonomy): Bacteria > Bacillota > Clostridia > UMGS1883 > UMGS1883 > UMGS1883. The sequence goes on from JAZQAB010000093.1 coordinate 14,053, forward strand.
AAACCAATGATGTTCAGTGCCTGAAGCTTTTATCGGTTTTCGGAGAAAATGGCACTACCTTTTCCCTTTCGCCTGAACAGAAAGATACATACGAAGGTATTATAAGAGCCATCAATGCAGAAGATAGCCTCGTTAGGAAAAAACTGCTTGTTTTCTATCTGCTTTCGCATATTGATGAATATCTGAAAAAGAATACTGCACAGAGAAATAGTATTCCACAGCATATTTTTGAGGCATTGACATACATAGATTCCCACTATATGGAGAAAATCGTGGCACAGGATTTAGCCGATAAGATGTACATCGGACGCACAACGCTGATGATGCAATTTAAAAAGCATACCGGTAAAACCCTGCACGAATACATCACCGCCTGCCGGCTGAAGAATGCCATAAAGCTTCTTCTGGAAGGAAAAAGTGAATTTGAAGCGGCAACTCACAGCGGTTTCAGCGACAGCAGTGCACTTATACAGTGTTTCAAAAGGGAATTTGAAATGACACCCATGGAATATATAAAGAAACTGTAGTGAAAATATGTTGACAAATCTTCAACTTGTATGAGGGTTTGGAAAATGATATGATTTTACAGAAAAGTAATTTTAATGAGAATATTAAAGCAAATAGCCTATCTGCAATTTCAGATAGGCTATTTGTTTTATACACTTTATAATCAGATGATAATCTTTACAAGCTGTTTATCGGCAATCCATTCTACCTTGGCACCGAGTGCTTCGGAAATGAATCTTACGGGGACAAGAGTTCTGCCGTTTACGATTTGCGGCACAATGTCCATTGTCTGCTCCTGCCCGTTAATTGTAATCTTATTGCTTCCGATTGTGAGAGAGACGGTAGTTTCATCAATACCGTAGTTATCGGAAACCTTTCTCTTTGCGGTAACGGTCTTTGTAGCATCGTCCCATTCTACAACAGCACCAACATCCTCGAATATTTTTCTCATGGGAACCATGGTACGGCTGTCAATAATCTGAGGCTCTACATCAAATATTTCGAGCTGATTATTAATCATAACCTTAACTGCATCGTCCTTGTTGGTGTAGAAAATGTTTTGGGCATCACGGGGAACACCAAACTTAATACCGCGTCCCGATGAACCTACATATATAACGCCGTAGGTCTGTCTGTCAGCACAGATAACCATGGTTGTAACAAGCTTTTCCTTTGCTGTCTTATCATCATGGAGCACTTCCCATGTCTTTCCGTTGTCGTGGCTTCTGTGAAGTCCGCGGATTCCGTTATTGACACCCCATACAAACATTGTAGCAGGTGAATCAGCATCCTTTTCCTTTCCAAAGGAAAAGTCACGAACCCATGTGAAGTTACCGATTTCGGTGAAAAGCTCGCCCTTGGAGCTTGAACGGTAAAGCTTACCGCTGCCGCTGTCACTTACAAATACGCCGTTGCTTTTACCGAAGGAGGTTTTTACAACCGCACTGTTGTATTCGCCTGCGTCAAACTGTGTTACCTGAGTATAGGTTTTACCCCAGTCATCACTTCTGAAAAGAGCTGATTTTGCGAGATAGTAAATTGTTTCGGGGTCATTGGGATCTGCCGCAAGACGCTTACCACGTCCCCATTTACTGGAGTTAAACCAGTTTGTCGCACCTTCGGATTTTGTCCATGTTGCACCAAGGTCAAAGGTCACAAAGGGAGGCTGACCGTAGCCGATCATACTGATTACAGGAACGCCTGTATCGGGATGAACATCGGAGGATACTACTACGTCGTGCACCTCTACGCTCTTAAGTTCCTCGGGAACTGTGGGGAAGCTTCTCCAGTTGATGCCGTTATCCGTTGAATATACGCCGTAGCCCTTACCTGCTCTTACGATAAAGTTAGGGTCATTTTCACTAAATGCCATTCTTGCAGGGTTTGTTTCCTTGGGAGGAAGCATTTCGTCGTAATACTGTGTTACGTCTGTGTATCTACCGCCGCCATGGTCATAGGCAGATACTATGAGGCGTGCACCTACGGGAAGTGAAACCATCTGGTTAACACAACCATGCTCAACACCGATTGTGTGGTTTGTAAACACAGGGTTTTCTGCAAAGATATTTTCTGTCATAAAGAAGTTTGACCAGCCGCACATCATTACTCTGCCGGGGTTGCGGGGGTCAATAACATAGTCTGTTACATTGCAAAGGAATGCACCCCATTCAAGACGGGGAGTTGTGTGATTTCTCACAATATCATCGGTAATCATTCTCCAGTTCTGACCACCGTCAAGTGTGTAGTAGGTATACTGACCAAAGGAACCAACAGGACCTTTACCCCAGCTTGTAATCATATACTTGGAATTGTCTTTTCCAATTGCCACAGTTGTCCATTTTTTATCCGCTGTGGGGGAAACGTCTGTCCATACACCGTCCTTGTATGTCCAGAGTCCTGCATTGCTTGTTGCAACCGCAAAGGTTCCGTCATTGGAATATTCCATATTCATAATCCTTGCGGAAGGGCAACCGGGAACGTCTGCCCAGGACTGTCCGCCGTCTTCCGTAACTAAAAGACCGTGGTCGTATACACTTACATAGAAGCGTGAACAACCGTCAGCAGTTTTTGTTCTTTCGTCGAATGCAATAATGCCGGGGAATACCTTATTTTTAGTAAGCTCGACAGGAAGCTCTACCTGCTCCCATGACTGAAATGCATCCCTGCTTCTGAAAAATCCCGATGTAGGTGTAGTAACCCATACGTTATTGGAATTTCCGGGGTCTACCGCAATTCTTTCATTCATGCTTCTCGAAGGGTCACCGTTGGCACTGAAAAGAGCCTTAAAGCCTGTTTCCTGCCACGTGTCGCCCCTGTTTGTTGATTTAAGAACCGCACCCATGTAGTCATTACCTTTGTTTGAGTCAGTTCCCACACAGACATATACCACATTCGGGTCATTGGGATCTACAGCAACACCGTCAATACCCAGCCATTCACTCTTATCTGCCGTTATAACAGTATCCATAAGTGCTTTCCACTCATATGTATCGTTGTTCCATCTGTAAAGACCGCCCATATCCGTTCCCATATATACAAGGTCAGGATCCATAGGATGCATCACAAGATGGTTACTTCTTCCCGTACCGCCTTCCAATACCTGTCCCCATGCGTAAGGCTCATCGCCGTTTGCTACGGGAGCTTTGCCGTCAAGATAGGGAATCTTTCCTGCCGGAGGCTGCCATTCTTTAACATATGTAAGCTGAATATAATCTACATTAATATTAGCGGCAGTAGCCTGAGGATTCTTTCCGTCAACACGCACCTCGAACCATCTGCCTGAGAACTGAATATTACACATGTGATCGCCAAGGTCAATCTCAGTATACTGCTCTGTGGGAGAATAAAGGTCAACCTTCTGCCCTATTCTTGCATTTACGTCGGAAAACCAAAGCTGCATAATACCCTGATCGGGACCTTTCTTTACACCCAGACGGATATTAAACACTGCACGCTGATTAATAGGCATTGCAAAACGCATATAGTCGTTTTTCAGCCAGTTTTCGTAATTTGTTACTTTAAGCTCCATTCCCTTTCCACCGGAATAGCCTGCGTTTTCAACGGTTACCGGCTCACCCTGGGATTTCAGCAGTTTAAGCGTCTCGGCTTCCTGCTTCTCCACGGTGTTGAAACGTGCCGCAAAGGTTGAGGGAGCAAAGCCAAGCATTAGTGCCAGAACAAGGCTCAGTGAAAGTAATTTTTTCATGATAATCCTCCTTATAATATACATGCTGAACATAGAATCTCAACATGTAATTTGCCGTATATATTATATCACATTTATATCGGGCAAACAATGGACAGTTTTGTCAACATTAAGGATTGAAAAATGCATTTAACTCCATTTTTTAATGTTTAAGTTGAAAATATTTTACGAAAAAGAATAATGCATCGAATTATTGATACATTTGTCTTTTTACGTTAAAAAAACGCTGTTATAAAGTCGTATTTTATATTTTTACCAGATTTTGGGAAAAAGTTCTTGCATTAATTTCCATAATATGGTAATATGCTTAATACAACAAAGAAAAAATGGAGGAAAGAGTATGAAAACCAAGATAAAACTGCTTATTGCAGACAGTAACCACGAATTATTGACACAAATGAAATCGTTTTTTGACGCCAAAAGCGATATTGAGTTGATTGCAACGGCGTCGGACGGCACGGAGGCACTGGAAAAAGTAAGACAATATCACCCCGATGTCGTTTTAATGGACCTTGTTCTTCCGGGACTTGACGGAATCGGACTTCTCAAGGCAATAAACGCCCTTCCCCGTTCACACAGACCGGTGATAATGGTGATGAGCGGCACAAGAAGGGAGCATATAACAAACCTTTGTATGCAGCTTGGTGCAGACTATTTTATGATAAAGCCCTGCGAAAACGAAACCTTATACGAAAGAATAAAGCTCCTGTGTATACCGCAGCTTTCCCAAGGAAAGCTCCATGAAATTATACCCGCTGAAAACACCTCCTCAGGCGACCGCCCCAGCGACAGAGCCATTGAAATAACCGTAACAAAAACCATTCATTCCGTAGGTGTTCCCGCAAACATAAAAGGGTATCAATACCTTCGTGATGCAATTATAATGAGCATTAAGGACACGGAGCTGATAAACGCAGTTACAAAGCAGCTTTATCCCCGTGTCGCAAACAGACACAACACCTCCCCCAGCCGTGTGGAAAGAGCAATCCGCCATGCAATTGAAGTAGCTTGTATCCGAGGAAACGAGGAGGAGCTTTATAAGCTTTTCGGCTACACCGTAAGTAATAATAAAGGAAAGCCTACAAATTCGGAGTTTATTGCCATGATTGCCGATAAATTAAGGCTTGAAATGCTGGTATCTTGATAATGAAGAAAAAAGGACTGCTGTGGGGAATCCCCATAGGCTTTATAAACGGTTTTTTTGCATCGGGAGGCGGAATTATTGCGGTGCTGATACTTCAAAAATTTTTCTCCCTTGAAGAAAAAAAGGCACACGCCACATCTATTATAATTATACTGCCCTTAACTCTTGCAGGCGTTTTAATTTATTCCATGGCAGGCTTTTCCGATATGCCCGTCATTATTAAGGTGGCATCGGGTGCAGCATTGGGTGCATTTGTGGGGGCAAAGCTGCTGAGCAAGCTTTCGGGAAGATTTATCAGAATCGGATTTGGCATAATAATGGTTGTTGCCGGAGGGAAAATGCTGCTTTTTTAATATAATGTCAAATTTTCAAACAAACTCGGCACACTGAGTTTGAACATTCATTTTCAACTTTCAATTTTCAACTTAAATGAACGGAGTGACACAAAGTGTTTACCGCAATCATAGGCTTCTTATCAGGCATATTGGGCGGCATGGGAGTAGGCGGAGGAATGCTTCTCATTCCTGCGGCAACAATGTTTCTGGATTTATCGCAGCATAAAGCACAAAGTCTGAATCTTTTCTGCTTTATTCCCTCTGCCGTATGTGCAATTTTTGTGCATATAAAAAATAAGAATATAAGCTTTAAAACGGCACTTCCCATTATAATCACGGGCGTTCCCTTTGCACTTCTGGGAGCGTACCTTTCAACCAATCTTTCTTCACGTATCATGGGTAGGCTTTTCGGAATGTTTATCCTTATTTTTGGAATAAAGGAAATATATGTGGGTTTCAAAGGGAATAATCAACCATAGGTTGATTATTCCCTTTTTAAATTCCACCAAAAAGCGAAAAAACCGTTAAAAAAATACTGAAATAAATTGACACCTTTTGAAATAAAGAGTATAATAAATAGTAATCATTTTATTTTAGGAGGCAATTTTTATGTCAAGAGTTTACAATTTTTCTGCAGGTCCGAGCATGCTTCCCCTTGAAGTGCTTGAAACTGCACAGAAGGAGCTTATTGAATACGGCGAAAGCGGTATGAGCGTTATGGAAATGAGCCATCGTTCACCTGTTTACGATGCAATAATCAAGGAAACTGAGGCTAACTTCAGAAAGCTCATGAACATACCTGATAACTACAAGGTACTTTTCCTTCAGGGTGGTGCTTCAACACAGTTTGCGGCAGTTCCTCTTAACCTTATGAAGAACGGAAAGGCTGACTATGTTGTTTCAGGTCAGTTCTCAGGTAAAGCTTTTAAGGAAGCTAAGAAGTACGGCGATGCAAAGTGTATTGCAACTTCAGAGGATAAGACATTCAGCTATATTCCTGAAATTACACCCGAGATGGTGCGTGAGGACGCTGATTACGTTCACGTATGCTACAACAACACAATTTTCGGAACAAAGTTCCCCGAAGTTCCCAATGTGGGCGATAAGGTACTGGTTGCAGATATGTCATCTTGCATCACAAGTGAGCCTGTAGACGTTACAAAGTTTGGCGTTATATATGCAGGTGCACAGAAGAATATGGCTCCCGCAGGTCTCACAGTTGTTATTATTCGTGAAGATTTGATGGGAAATGCCCGTGAGGATATTCCCACAATGCTTGATTACAAAACAATGGCTGATAACGACTCAATGTACAACACCCCTCCCTGCTACGCAATTTATATTGCAGGTCTTGTTTACAAATGGGCACTTAATAACGGCGGTCTTGAGGCAATGAAAGAGAGAAACGAAAAGAAGGCAAATATTCTTTATAACTTCCTTGATAACTCAACTCTTTTCAAGGCAACAGCCGACAAAAAGTGCCGTTCAATGATGAACGTATGCTTTGTTACAGGTGATGCTGACCTTGATAAGAAGTTCTGTAAGGAAGCTGCTGATGCAGGCTTTGTAAACCTTAAAGGACATAGATCTGTAGGCGGTATGAGAGCCAGCATCTACAACGCTATGCCCATCGAAGGCGTTGAGGCACTCGTTAAATTCATGGCAGAGTTTGAAAAGAATAATAAATAAGAAAAATTTGAAATGCGAAGTTCGAAATGCGAAATGAAGGAAGATTTTTGCTTTGGCAAAAATCAACCGTAATTTTCCATTTTCAACTTTCAATTTGTTTTTCTTTTAGAACAATAGTAAAGGACGGTTTATTAAGATGTATAATCTTCTTACACTCAATAAGATTGCAAAATGCGGTCTTGACAATTTTGATAAAGTAAAATATGCAATTTCGGACAACTGCGAAAATCCCGATTGCATAATCCTCAGAAGCTTTAACATGCATGACATGGAGCTTCCCGAGTCACTTGCCGCAGTTGCACGTGCAGGTGCAGGTGTAAATAACATTCCGCTTGACAAGTGCAGCGAAAAGGGCATTGTGGTATTCAACACCCCCGGTGCTAATGCAAACGCTGTTAAGGAGCTTACAATTGCAGGTCTTTTCCTTGCTTCCCGTGATATCGTAGGCGGTATCAATTGGGCTCAAACCCTCAAGGGTAACGGTGCAGAAGTAGGCAAAATGGTTGAAAAGGGTAAGAGCAACTTTGCAGGCTGCGAAATCAAAGGCAAGAAGCTTGCAGTAATCGGTCTGGGTGCTATCGGTGTACTCGTTGCGAATGCAGCATACCACCTTGGCATGGATGTAATTGGTTACGACCCCTATATTTCCGTTAAATCTGCACTTAGCCTTGACAGACACACAACAATTAAAAACGATCTTAAGGACGCCCTTGCAGAAGCTGATTATATTACACTTCATCTTCCCCTTATGGATGCAACAAGAGGAATGTTCAACGCAGAACTCTTTAAGACTTCCGTTAAAAAGGGTGCAAAGCTTCTCAACTTCTCACGCGGAGAGCTTGTTGATACAGCAGCACTTAAGAGTGCACTTGAGGTTGGACTTATTTCTTCCTACGTGGTGGATTTCCCCTCCGATGAAGTAATCGGGCTTGAAAACGTAGTGGCTATTCCCCACCTTGGAGCTTCCAGTGCGGAAAGCGAGGACAACTGTGCAATCATGGCGGCAAAAGAGCTTATTGAATATATGGAAAACGGAAACATCGTAAATTCTGTAAACTATCCTAACTGCGAGCTTCCCAGAACTGCAGATGCTACAAGAATTACAGTGCTTCATAAGAATGTTCCCAACATGATTACAAGCATCACAGCAGCATTTGCCGCTAAGGGCATTAACATCGAAAACATGGTTAATAAGAGCCGTGGCGATTATGCTTGCACAATCCTTGATGCCGCAGGTGCTGATGAAGCAATTGCAGAAGAATTAAAAGCAATAGATGGCATTATAAAGGTAAGAGTGATAAAATAATTACAGTTGTATAAAAGCAACACTAAAAGAGCTATTTGAGTAACTTTCAAATAGCTCTTTTTCGTTACAGCAATATAATCTTTTTCCCGTTCTTTTCAGCGTATTTCTTCGCCTCATATGCACCGCCGCTATTTCTTTCAACATAGCATACGACAAGGTCTGAACGATTGACTATATATTTATTGCGAATTGTGATTGCCGCTTTGAAATGTGCCGTCTGAGATTCCGGGCAGACTTCTATTTCATCATAATAATTATTGTAATTTTCCTCATTTTCCTTATACTCTGCCGTCATATACGGCAAGACAAGTATCAAGGAACAATTATCACAGCCGTATTCTCTTTTTACATGACGTATAACAGAGGACACAAATATGTCAAACTCTCCGTTTCTTCCTACCAAAAACTCAACGTATTCATTTTCCGAAAGCAGCTTTAATATAAGCTGTTTTATTTTTTCTTCATATTCAAAATGCTTGTTAAAATCTCTGTGTCCAAAAAAAGAAACTGTATATATCTGCATAAAAACACTCCTGTATAGCTTAGAAAATGTTACATATACTATTATAACATTTATTGAGCTTCTTTTCAATACTTTTATAGCCTGTTGAGCTGCATAAATTTCATTTGCATGATGTAAAATGTAATAGGGTGATATTGTATGAACAATACTTTTATAGATGAAAAAGATATAGCATTAAGGATTGCAACTTTAAGAACGAAGAAAGGTGTTTCCGCAAGAGATATGAGCCTTTCCATCGGACAAAACCCTGGCTACATTAATAACATTGAGGTTGGTAAATCCAGAGTTTCCATTTCCGGTATTCTTTTCATTTGTGAGTATTTAGGCATCACTCCTGCCGAGTTTTTTGATTTTGAATCAACCAACCCTGCAAGGCTTCGTCCCATAATTGAGGACATGAAAAAGCTTAACGATTCACAGCTACAGGCTATTGCTACCATTGTTAAAGATTTAGCAGAGAAATAAAAAAGAAGCGTGCCGCTTCACCCTCGTCGCACCCGAACATTGCACGAACACAGTTTCATGCGAATTAAATTTACACAATTTCCTATACAGAAAAAAAGGCAACACATTGGGGACTGCCCCCAATGTGTCGCTTTTTTTATTTTTCTTATTCCGTAAATCTATTTCTGATAAACAGAAATGCACTGTTTTTTACTATTGCTTTGCCATGTTCTTCTACTATACTGCGGTAACCCTCCGCACATGGAGAACCGAACTCCGATGCCTTGGGTATGTAAGAGGGAAGCATCGTCATATAATATTTATCCTTATATGAGTAAAGCGTTCCCCAAAAGCACTCACGCATACAATGGCACATTTTAATGACATCTTCAAAATCAGCAAGCTCTACCATAGTGGAGGCTTTTTCCTTGGTTTTGGGTGGCTCATTGTCAGGTTCACTGTCCAAAAGATTAGGCAAATTGATATGGGCAAGCTTATCGAAAAGTGCCTTTTCCTCCTCGTTATCAACCTTGGTCACAAAGAGTGTCATTTCACTTTTTTCGGCTTGGATTGCCGCCTCCACCACAAGTCGGGCGTTCTGGCAGGTAAAGCCTGTTTCCCTTTCCGCACGGCGTAACAGTTTAAAAAACACTTCTCTGGACTGTGGAGAATTTTTCGCCATAGCGTCAAAGGAGATTCCAAGCTCCTCACAGTCACGGGCATTCATTGTGACTTTAATTTTATTCGCTTTTAGCATTTCAAATTTCACTCTTGTCACCTCTTTTTTAAGGCTTAATCGCCTTTTACATTATTTCTTTTCCAATCTCCCGGAGTTTTACCCATAAGCTTTTTAAATACACGTATATATGTTTCACAGGAGGAAAATCCGACTTTTAAAGAGGTTTTCTCAACAGATAATCCCTCCCTGAGATATTCCATGCTCTTTTCTACCCGTAGCTTATTTAAGTAATATGCAGGGGTTATTCCTTCCTTTCGGAAAAACAGCTTTGTAAGAGTGCTTTGGGTAACTCCTGCGTACTGTGCCGCCTTAAGCGTTGTAAGCTGATTATCCGTCAGATTACGGTTAATATACTCCTGTGCTTTTTCATATGCGTTCAATCTCTGCGTAGATGCGGCACTATTCATGGCCATGCAAAGTTCATTTACAACCGCTTCCGTTGTAGGGGGATTTTCAGAAAACAAAACCGTTTTCATTTTGTCCGTATCAATATAAAATCCCCTTACCCTGTCGTTAAGCTTATTTGCCGCTTCTATGAGCAATATTTTTTCAAGTGCCGAGACATAGCCGCTGCACTCATTTTCAAGGTGAATCTCTTTTAAAAGAGAAATCGCCCTGCGTTTATCCTCTTTTTCAATGAGAGCTGTTAATATTTTTAGCTTCTGCATGGTATTATTTAAAATATTCTATTGCCGCATCAATCTGATTATCCACAATAGTAGTCAGCTCTGTATAGTTGTAATCATTAAGGTAAATATATTCATAAATGCCCGGTGTTCCCGTTATCTCATGACCTAATACCGCCTGAAAGCGTGATACAGCATCCTTTGTCTGTTCGTCAAAAACGCTGTCAGGTTGCTCTATATAGCCGAGTGCATTAAGTCTCTGCTCCAGAGCAAGGGTCATCTGTTCGTCCAAAGTCCCTGCTGTGGCTTTATTCATATCAATTGCTTCAAACTTTGATTCATCGACCTTGCTTTCTTCGTTTTCCACAACAATATCCGGCGTAACTCCCACGGTATGAACACGCTTGCCCTTATATGAGTAAAATTCTCCGATAGTATACTTGAAGCCTGCACCTGTTACCGCACGGTTAAGAACCTGCATGCTTCCCTTGCCGTAAGTCTGTGTTCCGAGAATTTTCCCGACACCTCTGGACTGTATAGCCGTCGCAAGAAGCTCACTGGCAGATGCACTGTGCTCATTTACAAGCACCAGCATTTTAAAGTTGGGTGCATTGAAATTTTTACTGCGGAGAAGTTGTTTTTTTGTTTCATCCTTATAACGAAGCTCCGCTATAGCTCCTGCACTTATAAAGATATTTGCTATGTCGATAGCCGCCTGAAGGTCACCGCCGGGATTGTCACGCAGGTCTAAAACAAGATTTTTTACATTTTTAGAGCGAAGCTCCTTTACATAAGCTTCCATTTCCTCAGGAGCGTTGGTGGTAAACTGCAAAAGCTTTGCGTATGCAGTTTTTTCATTGAGCATCTTCGTTTCAAGCTGCGAAACCTCCACTGTATCACGAATGCAGGTTAGTTCAAGCTCATTTCCGCCTCGAAGAACCTTAATCTTAACCTCAGTTCCTGTTTCGCCTACGATTAGCTCACGAACCTGTGCCGAATTAAGCTCTGTAACATTCTGACCGTTAACTCCCACAATGTAGTCATATGCCATCATACCTGCCTTGTATGCAGGACCGCCCTCTATAACCGAAAGGACTAAAACACCCTTATCATGGTCACGGATTGTTACACCGATACCCGAAAATGAGCCGGCTATATCCTCCGTCATTGCCTGATACTCCTCAGGTGTATAAAACTCGGCATGTTCGTCATCAAGTGCTTTCACCATTGCTGCTATCGCCTTGTTTATATCCAGTTTCCCCTCATCAATAACACTGCATATGACCGCAAAGAGAAGCTCCTCGTCCTCAATTCCGTAATAATAATTATCGGCAAGGGCATGTGCATAGGTTCTGATGATGTTTTTCTGCATATTGTTGGAATACTCTACAACCTCTGCTTGTTGCTGCTGGGGTGTTTTAACTGCCGAGGGTGCGGTTTCTTCACCGAAAGCGACACAACCAAGAGCAATACTAAGCACCAGTAACAAGGATAATATTTTCTTTTTCATATATAAACACCCTCCTTCCGGCAAGCTTCTCCACCTGATGATTACATCTTTTCGGGAGCACTTACGCCGAGTATATCAAGTACATTTTTAATAACAATTCTCGTAGATTCAATTAATTTAAGACGTGCAGCCATAAGCTTTTCTTCCTCATCACGAACACGGCACGCATTATAGAATGAATGGAAATGTGATGCCACATCTATAAGATAATGTGTAAGATTGCTGGGGTCAAAGCTCTGTGCCGATGCTTTTATTTCTTCCGGAAGTCGTGCAAGGGTTTCCAGAAGTGCAATTTCTTCCTCTTTATTAAGGAGAGATGCATCAATATCGGAATATGCAGGAACTTTAACTCCGCTTTCCTCAAGGATTCTGATAATCGAACAGATTCTTGCGTGAGCGTACTGAACGTAGAAAACAGGGTTTTCGTTGGTCTGGCTTACCGCCAAATCAAGGTCAAAATCCATGTGGCTTCCTGCCGCACGCATATTAAAGAAGAAACGTGCCGCATCCACACCGATTTCGTCAATCAAATCCGCAAGGGTAATCATCTTACCTGTTCTCTTACTCATTCTGGCAACCTCGCCGTTACGCATAAGGCGTACAAGCTGAATTACAAGAACGTCGAGCTTGTCACCACTGATGCCGACAGCCTCCATTGCACCCTTCATACGGGCAATATGTCCGTGGTGGTCAGCACCCCAGATGTTTATTGCAAGGTCAAAATTACGTTCCTCAAGTTTATTTCTGTGATATGCAATATCTGCGGCAAAGTATGTGGGAATACCGTTGGCACGGACAAGAACATCGTCCTTTTCGCTTCCGAACTCGGTAGATTTAATCCACAATGCACCGTCCTTTTCATAGGTGATATTGCTTTCTTTCAGCTTCTCAAGAGTCTCACTTACGCTTCCGCCATTATGAAGTGTGCTTTCATAGAACCACACATCATAATTTATGCCGTACTTCGTAAGGGTCTCCTTTAATGCCGCAATATTAAGAGGCAGAGCATATGCTACAAGAGAATCCTTTCTCTCCTGTTCCTCCTTGTCAAGAAGAACGTCCCCGTATTTATCAATATAGTTCTGTGCATGAACACGGATATCGTCCCCCTGATAACCGTCTTCGGGAAATTCTACTGCGTCCTCGCCTTTAAGAAGCTGTATATAACGGGCATCAAGGCTTCTGCCGAATTTATCAATCTGTGCACCTGCATCGTTGATATAAAATTCCTTGGTAACATCCCAGCCTGCACGGGCAAGAACATTGCTAAGAGTATCTCCCAATGCACCTCCGCGTGCGTTACCCATATGCATAGGGCCTGTGGGGTTTGCACTGACAAATTCCACAACGACTTTTTTACCACCGGCAATGTCTACATTTCCGTATGCGGTCTGCTCCTTTTCAATCTCAGAAATAACATTGTAAAGGTATTTCTTGTCAAGATAGAAATTAATGAATCCGGGACCTGCAATCTCTACCTTTTCCGCACCCAAAGCCTGTGCATCAATACCCTCCACAATTTTTTCCGCAATGGCACGGGGGTTTGACTTTGCGGCTCGTGCAAGCATCATTGCAAGATTTATTGCGTAATCCCCGTTCCCCTTATCCTTGGGAACTTCAATTGTAAATGCGGGGATTTCAATTTCGGGAAATGCCGCCTGTGCTGCATTTTTTGCCGCGTCATATATTTGTGATTTCTTCATAGAAAGCGTATTTGCCATGAAAAATCTTCCTTTCATCTTTATGTACTTAAGCACACGGGATTAAGTCCCTGTATGCTTTACGCTCTTACCGTAAGGGAAATTCCGTTACGGGAGCGAGCTACGCTGTTAATATCCATTATATAATCAATATCAATATTTCCACCGTTTTCATCAAGGGAAACGTTAATCTCATTTGCCGTCACGCTGATTGTAAAGTCACCGTATGGCGTTTCGTAATGCCCTATGTGGCATTTTCCCTTTTCAAAAATCATATGAGTATTAGTATGCCCGTGACGCATCATGGTAACAGTTCCGTCGGGACAAACCTTGAGTGTGGTTGAGCATTTTTCCATTCCGGAAAGCTCCCCCTCATTATAGCTGAGATAGTACTTCCCGTCTTTATCATAGAACTTTCCTGCTGTGGTAAGCTCCATGGCATTGTTATCCTCACCGTAGTCCTGACTGCCTTTTATTGATATATAAACATCTTTCTTCATTGTTCAAAAGCCTCCGCCAAATGCACACTTTCCTCAATCGGCTTACCCAAAAATGTACCGCCAAGCTCTGCAAAGTTTTCCACAGAGTCGGAAACGTAAAACCTGCTTGTTCCCATTTCCCTGTCTGAAAGGAGATTTTCCTTTTCAAGATACCCTCTTGCCTCCTGTGCCGCAAGTGCTCCGGGGCTTAAAAGAGTTACCTCATCTCCCATTATATCCGATATTACCTTCGTTAGCAAGGGGTAATGTGTGCATCCTAAGATAAGTGTATCCACTTTTTCATTTTTAAGGGGTAACAGGTAATCTTTTGCTATAAGCCGTGCCGCCTCACTTTCGCTGTACCCGTTTTCCACAAGGGGAACAAACAACGGACAGGCCGCAGAAAACACCTGTATTTTTGGATTTTGCTTCGTTATAAGCTCGGCGTACTTTCCGCTTCTGACCGTTCCTGCTGTTCCTATTAGACCGATTCGGTTGTTTTTCGTGACACTGACTGCCTTTTTACATGCACCTTCAAGCACGCCCATAAGCTTTACATCATACTTGTCATAAAGCACGGGAAGTGCCACACTGCTCGCCGTTCCGCAAGCGGCTATGACAAGCTTGATATTATGTTTAAGCAGAAAATCAATATCGTCTTTTGTGTAACGGATAATAGTCTCACGGCTTCGGTTTCCGTAAGGGACACGCCCGGTGTCACCAAAATATATGATGTCCTCACCGGGCATAATCCTCTGAATTTCTCTTACAGCCGTAAGTCCTCCAAGTCCGCTGTCAAATACTCCGATAGGGCTGTTTTTCATAAAAACTCACCTTTTTAATAATTAATTGATGTGTGCAGGATTGTGTCAGCACAAAATCCGAGCACTACAAAGGGACATACGCGACAAACCACAGGTTCCGCCATGCGGCGTGTCTGTCCCTTATCCTATGATAAGGCTTTCTCCTGTCATTTCAGCGGGTTTCTCAAGTCCCATAATATCAAGAAGTGTGGGTGCAATATCTGCAAGTCTTCCACCCTCTCTGAGAGCACATTCCTTGCCTACTACCACAAAGGGAACAGGATTTGTTGTATGTGCCGTAAATACATCCTTTGTTTCGGGGTCTACCATCTGGTCAGCATTACCATGGTCGGCTGTGATACAAACGATACCGCCCTTTGCCTTAACTGCTTCCACAACCTTGCCTACACATTCGTCAACAGTTTCCACGGCTTTTACTGCACAGTCAAATACGCCCGTGTGCCCTACCATGTCGCAGTTTGCAAAGTTAAGAATTATAACATCGTATTTTTCGCTGTCAATTCTCTTGAGAACCTCCTCTGTAACCTCAGGAGCACTCATTTCAGGCTGAAGGTCATAGGTAGCAACCTTGGGAGAAGCGATAAGTGCACGGTCTTCGTTTTCATAGGGGGCTTCTACACCGCCGTTAAAGAAGAATGTTACGTGTGCATACTTCTCGGTTTCCGCAATTCTGAGCTGAGTAAGCCCTTTTTCGGCAATATACTCACCAAATGTGTTGGTAAGTGACTCAGGCTTAAACGCCACGTCCACATTGGGCATCTTGGCATCGTACTGTGTCATACACACATAGTATACGGGGAAGAAGCCGTTCTTTCTTTCAAATCCGTCAAAATCACCATCGACAAAAGTACGGGTGATTTCACGGGCACGGTCGGGACGGAAGTTGAAGCATATAACGCTGTCATTCTCACCGATTGTCGCACCTTCAGTGATAATGGTGGGAACAACAAATTCGTCAGTAACACCGTTATCATAGGATTTCTGCATAGCAGCTACCGCATCGGGGTTCTTTTCACCCTCACCGTAAACAAGTGCGGCATACGCCTTTTCCACTCTTTCCCAACGGTTATCACGATCCATTGCGTAGTATCTTCCCGAAAGAACACCGATTTTACCTACGCCGATTTCGTTAAGCTTTTCGGAAAGCTCTTTCACAAAGTCAATTCCACTGGTGGGAGAAACGTCACGTCCGTCCATAAATCCATGAACATAAACCTTTGTAAGACCGCTTCTTTTTGCCATTTCAACTGCGGCATAAAGATGCGTAATATGGCTGTGAACACCGCCATCGGATAAAAGTCCGTAAAGGTGGAGAGCACTATCGTGCTTTTTACAGTTTTCTATAGCTTTCACAAAAGCATCCTTTGTGAAAAAGTCACCATCTTTGATAGATTTTGTAATTCGGGTAAGCTCCTGATACACAATTCTGCCTGCACCGATGTTGGTATGACCTACTTCGCTGTTACCCATCTGTCCTTCGGGAAGACCCACGTCCATACCGCTTGCATTAATATGAGTATTGGGGCACTCGGAAAGAATCTTATCCATGTTGGGAGTCTTTGCACTGTAAATTGCATTACCCTCGGTAGCTGCGTTATATCCATAGCCGTCAAGTATCATAAGCATTGTAAGCTTCTTTGTCATTTCTTTATTCCTTTCCGTCTGCATAGTGCAGACAAGTAAAATTTCTCTTTCCGCAAAAACGGACAAAAAGGCCGTTGAGCAGAGCATAGCAGTGTTCAACAGCCTTTAGCAGAGCCAAAAAGCCCTGCTTAAGTTCAAATTATGCGTTGCAGATAATGGAGAAGTCCTCAACCTTAAGGCTTGCTCCGCCTACAAGACCGCCATCGATATCGCTCATACCAAAAAGCTCTGCCGCACAGTCCTTGTTAACACTTCCACCGTAAAGAATACGGATATTAGCCGCAGTTTCTTCATCATAGATGCCTGCAAGGCACTCTCTGATATCACGGCAAACCTCATCAGCCTGCTCGCTTGTTGCAACCTTGCCTGTGCCGATAGCCCAGATGGGTTCGTATGCAACTACAACCTTTAATGCGTCCTCCTTGGAAAGAGAACGGAAAGCAATCTTAATCTGACTGCGGATAAAATCAAAGGTAATTGTGTCTTCTCTCTGCTTAAGAGTTTCACCGCAGCAAACCATGGGGGTAAGGCCGTTTTTAAGTGCCTGAATAACCTTTGCGTTTACAGTGTCATCTGTTTCAGCAAAGTATTCCCTTCTTTCGCTGTGGCCGATAAGAACGTACTCAACGCCGATTTCCTTAAGCATCTCGGCACTGATTTCGCCTGTGAATGCACCCTTATCTTCAAAGTGCATATTCTGTGCACCGATTTTTATATTACTGCCCTCTGCAGCCTTAAGTGCAGCGGGGAGGCAAACAAAAGGAGTGAAAATAAGAACATCGTTCTTAGCATCCTTAACCTTTGCCTTAAGTTCATTAATCATAGCCTCTGCCTGAGAGGGGGTATTGTTCATTTTCCAGTTACCTGCAGCGAGGATTTTTCTCATAGTATCAAGTCCTTTCATGCTAAATGGAAAATTGAAAATTAAAAGTTGAAAATTGTGGTGGATTTTCGTAAATCGAAAATCTTCATTCATTCCGAACTCCGCATTCCGCATTCCGCATTTAAAAATCTTCTATTTTCGTTTGGAATTTTTTAATCCCGTCTTTTATCTGTCCTGAAGAGCTACTATACCGGGAAGCTCTTTTCCTTCAAGAAATTCAAGGCTTGCACCGCCGCCTGTTGAAATATGGCTCATCTTAGCACCAAGACCTGCCTGATTAACTGCTGCAACGCTGTCACCACCGCCGATAACTGTTGTAGCATCGATTTCAGCGAGAACCTGAGCGATTGCGTTTGTACCCTTTGCAAAGTTGCTCATTTCAAATACGCCCATAGGTCCGTTCCAAACAACTGTCTTTGCACTCTTAACTGCGTCGGAGAAAAGCTCAATTGTCTTAGGTCCGATATCAAGACCCTGCCAGCCTGCCTCGATGCAGCCTTCGCCTACAACCTTGCTCTCTGCGTTGTTGTCAAAATCCTTAGCAACAACTGTGTCGATGGGAAGAAGAAGCTTGTCGCCTGCTTTTGCCATCATTTCCTTTGCATAGTCGATATAGTCCTTTTCAAGAAGGCTGTCACCTACTTCGTAGCCCTTTGCAGCCATAAAGGT
Organism: Clostridia bacterium; assembly: GCA_045545055.1. Classification (GTDB taxonomy): domain Bacteria; phylum Bacillota; class Clostridia; order UMGS1883; family UMGS1883; genus UMGS1883. The sequence continues at coordinate 32,280 of JAZQAB010000093.1, forward strand.
GTAAGCCATACCGCCACCGATGATGAGCTTGTCAACCTTGTCAAGAAGGTTTTCAATTACGCTGATTTTGCTGGAAACCTTGCTTCCGCCAAGGATTGCAACAAGGGGACGAACAGGGTTATTTACTGCATTGCCGAGGAACTCAATTTCCTTCTGAATGAGGTAGCCGCAAACTGCAGGAAGATACTCTGTAACACCAACTGTGGAGCAGTGTGCTCTGTGTGCTGTACCGAATGCATCGTTAACAAAAATTTCTGCCAAGGAAGCAAGCTCCTTGCTGAAGGTTTCAACGTTCTTTGTTTCTTCTGCTCTGTAACGGGTATTTTCAAGAAGCACGATATCTCCGTCCTTCATTTCTGCAACTGCTTTCTTTGCATTTTCGCCAACAACGTTAGCATCTGCCGCAAAAACTACTTCCTTACCAAGCTTCTCTGAAAGTCTCTTTGCTACGGGAGCGAGAGAAAATTCGGGCTTAGGCTCACCCTTGGGCTTACCCATATGTGAACAAAGGATAACCTTTGCACCGTTATCTGCAAGATACTTGATTGTGGGCATAGCACCTACAATTCTGTTTTCATCTGTGATGTTGCCATCCTTGTCAAGGGGAACGTTAAAGTCACAACGAACGAGGACCTTTTTTCCCTGAACCTGAATGTCTTCAATAGTCTTTTTGTTCATAATTAAAACCACCTTATAAAAATATATCTTAAAAATTATAACGCTATTTTTCGACAGAGCCTACTTTCAGCACTATCATCTTATTTATTATACCACTATTGTGCATAAATGCAAGCATTTTTGCGTGAAAAAGCGTGTAATATCGGTATTTTTTTATCGTTTTTGGTCGATATGAAGAAAAAAACGCCATGCTGTGTCTATGTTTTACCGCAGCATGGCATTTTTAAGTGTTAATCAAACAGCGTTGCACTTTCCTGTTCCCAGCTTATGATTTCACCGTTTTCGGCATCAATTTCAAAATCGTACTCCATTTTATTATACAAAATTTCGCCCTCATACACATATTTCCCGTCGTCACGGTCTTTTTTGAATTTGCGTACGTCCTGCACTGTTGCACCCGGAACTTTTTCAAGGGCAATTTCCTTTGCCTTTTCTTCGGAAATTTTTACGTTGCCGTTATTATTTCCGCAAGCCGAAAGAAGAAGCACCAAGACCAAAGCAATGGGAATAAAGATTTTTTTCATATTCACAACCTCGCTTTCTGTTTTTAATTATATGCCATATTTTGAAAAATATTTTCGGGGAAGGCATAAATTACCTTCCCCGATCAAGTTTAATTATGCCTTTGCGTTTTCAATAACCTTCTGTGCAATATTTTCGGGAACCTCCTCATATCTTTCAAAAGCGAAGGAGAAGGAGCCTCTTGCCCTTGTCATAGAGCGAAGGTCTGTAGCGTATTTAACCATTTCGGATTCGGGAACCTCTGCGATAACCTCGCCAAGTCCGTCACCAATGGGGTTCATGCCTAAGATTCTGCCACGGCGTTTATTTATATCCCCGATAATGTCGCCCATAAGGTCTTCTGGCATTTTAACCTCCAAATGACCGATAGGTTCAAGAAGAACGGGGCCTGCCTGTGTAAGACCGTCCTTATATGCAATACCTGCCGCTACCTTGAATGCCATTTCCGAAGAATCAACGGGGTGGTATGAGCCGTCAACAAGCACTGCCTTAAGTCCAACTACGGGATAGCCTGCCAGAACACCCTTAGCAATACATTCCTGAAGCCCCTTTTCAACAGCGGGGAAATAGTTCTTGGGAACTGCACCGCCCACAATCTTTTCTTCAAAGATAAGCTCGCTTCCGTCGTGGTGGCTGAATTCAATCCATACATCACCAAACTGACCGTGACCGCCCGACTGCTTCTTATGTCTGCCCTGAACCTTTACGCTCTTGCGGATAGTTTCACGGTATGCAATCTTGGGAGCCTGAAGATTAACGGCAACGCCGAATTTACTCTTGAGCTTACTTGTGATAACATCAAGGTGAAGCTCGCCCGTTCCCGAAATTGTAAGCTCCTTTGTTTCCTGATTATTGAGTACGGAGAAGGTGGGGTCTTCTTCATGAAGCTTGTTAAGACCTGCACTTATCTTCTCCTCGTCACCCTTTGCCTGAGGAACAATCGCCATTTTTATAACAGGCTCTGCAAATTCGATGCCGTCAAGCTTTTCTCCGCCCTGCTTTGCAAGGGTATCGCCCGTAAGGGTATAGGAAAGCTTTGTAGCCGCACCGATGTCGCCGGCTTTAAGCTCGGGAACCTCAATCTGCTTCTTACCGCGGATTACATACAGCTTACCGATTCTTTCATTAACGTCCTTTGTAGCATTGTACGCCGTGGAATCAGCCTTAAGAGTTCCGCTCATCACACGGATAAGGGAAATCTTTCCATAGGAATCTGCCAATGTCTTAAATACAATTGCACTAAGAGGTGCACCTGCATCACACACGGGGTTTGTCTCCGCTTCAACGGGGGAAGGAAGATATTTAAGCATAGCGTCCATAAGTGAGCGTACCGCAAAGGTCTTATCCACACAGAAGCCACCGTATACGGGAACTACCTGTCCCTGCTTAACACTGCCCTTAAGGACTGCACGCATTTCTTCGTCGGTGATAACATCGCCTGCAAAATATCTTTCTAAAAGCTCATCGCTTGTAAGTGCCACAGCTTCAACCAAAGCATCGTGATACTTATCGTAGGACTGCTTCATATTGTCGGGAATCGGGATTTCAGTTTCAACGTCATTAGACACGGAGTATGCCTTACCGCTAACGATATTGACATAGCCACGCATTTCCTTGCCTTCCTTAATCGGAATTCTGAAAACTGCCGCACTTGCACCGAATTTATCATGAATCTGATCCACTACTTTATCAAAATCGGCATTTTCATCGTCCATAAAGTTAATAAACATCATGCGTGCCATGCCACGGTCGGTAGCGTATTTCCATGCCTTTTCTGTGCCTACCTGCACACCGTTTTTGGCATTTATTACGATAAGAGCACTCTCTGCCGCACGGATTCCGCCCATAGCTTCTCCCGCAAAATCAAAGTAACCGGGGGTGTCTATAAGGTTCAGCTTTGAATCTGCTATTTTGGGAGTATGCCATACGCAGGGTGCCATGGAAAGATTAACTGAAATTTTTCTTTTGATTTCTTCTGCGTCATAGTCACTTACAGTTGTTCCGTCTGCAATCTTGCCGAATCTGTCAGATGCACCGGCTTTATGTAAAATCGCTTCAACAAGCGATGTCTTTCCTGCTCCGCCGTGTCCCAATACTACTACGTTTCTGATGTTTTCTCCACTAAATACATTCATTGCTGTAACCGCCTTTCTACGAAGCACCGACGGAGGATTCCGCCTATCCGACGGTGTCTCGCACCGTCTGCTATTCTTTTCCGCTTCGTTTCTATATTATACTCCGAAGAATATCTCCGTAGTATAATTTTACTATAAATTACAGCTTTTATATATCCGTAGATTATACAATAATTTATTTTTTCTTTCGTCATTTTGCACAAAGGAACGGATTTAATTTCTTATTTTTTGTTGATTTTGTCAAAGCAGTTGCAAAAAAGAGAAGAGTTTGTAAAAAGCATTGCATTTTTACAAACTCTATCATCAATTCCGTACTCCGCATTCCGCATTCCGCATTTTATTATAATAGAAATATTCCGTTTTCACTACATTCTTCACGCATCTTTTCGGGCCATACGGCTACCTGCACCTCACCAATATGTGCCCTGCCGAGCATCTGCATGCAAAGTCTGGACTGACCGATACCTCCTCCGATTGTAAGGGGCAAGGTTTCGTCATCAATCATTTTATGATAATCGTACTTCATTCTGTCAAGAGCGTCTCTCTCCTCAAGCTGTGCTCTTAAGGTGTTTTTATCAACACGGATTCCCATAGAAGAAATTTCAAGGCTTCTTCCCAACACGCTGTTCCATACAAGGATATCCCCGTTTAACGTCCAGTCGTCATAGTCGGGTGCTCTGCCGTCATGAGGTTTACCGCTTTTAAGTGCCTTTCCTATCTGCATCAGGAAAACGGTTTTGTGCTCCTTTACAATAGCATCCTCTCTCTCCTTATCGGTAAATCCGGGATACATATCCTCAAGCTCCTGTGCAGTAATGAAGAAAACTTCCCTTTCAATGGTTTTTTCGAGGAAAGGAAATTCCTCGAAAAGAATATCCTGAGTATCCGCTGCCGCTCTGACGATTTTCCTTACGGTTTCTTTCAGGAATTCCTCGTTTCTTTCCTCTCTGCTTATCACTCTTTCCCAGTCCCACTGGTCAACAAAGAGAGAATGTACATTATCAACCTTATCATCACGGCGTACGGCATTCATATCCGTATATATTCCCTCTCCGACGTTATAGCCGTAGCGGTAAAGAGCCATTCGTTTCCACTTTGCAAGGGACTGGACAATTTCAACCGTTTCATCACATTCCTTGGTATCAAACTCAACCTTGCGTTCAACGCCGTTAAGGTCATCGTTAATACCGCTTGCCTTGGTAACGATAACGGGAGCCGTTACTCGGTCAAGGTTAAGCTCCTTTGCCAGCTTCTTCTGGAAATTATCCTTTATAATTTTAATTGCACGCTGAGTTTCCCTGAGCGTTAATTTTGCACAATATTCCTTGGGTAAAATCAGATTTTTCATTTTGCTGCCTCTTTTCTGTACTACCTATCTTTTAATTTTATCAATACGATTCACTTTTGTCAACACCGGTAAGCAGATTTTTTGGTTTTTTCTTCATTTCTAACAAGCGATATTATCCATTTCAAGTCCTCACGGGTCACTGTGTTTAGCACATAAAGAAGAATAATATAAAACAGAGCATACAGAAAAATCGCTGTCCACAGATGTGCCCCCGGTGCCACAATGCCCGAAAACAGATAGGATAAATATGCCGCCGCTGTAACACAAATAAATACAGCTATGTTTTTATCCACACATGTTACCATACTAAGTCTTCTGAGACTAAGCACTGCATTAAATACTTCTTTTATATACATTAAG
>JAZQAB010000094.1:0-9419 GCA_045545055.1 Clostridia bacterium
TGTAAATATATATTGCTTCTTTTGCATAAGTAAACCCTTTGAGGTTGGGGGCAAATCCTAAATCCAAAAGAGATTCGGAAATATGCTGCATTAATTCATATGGGCATCTCTAAAAACTCGTTTGATTAAAGAAAAAACAGATAGGTATGACAGCTGCAAGGAAAGCTTCCGAAGGCGTGCTGTCGCACTCCAAGGGAGGTTGACGAAGCAGATGACGTGCATAGCTGTTTTTTCTCAAAAGGGGTTTTTAGAGATGCCCATATGTATTTTTATGTGTATATGTTGATTTTAATTCGTTCATAGATTTGTACTTCCTTAAATTTGATTTATAATTATGAAACTGCCACACTCTGATTTAGAGTGCAGCAGTTCATCTAATTACATAGCACGAAAATAATAGATTTTAATGTTATTTTGTTGTGGAAAGTTCAGCATATTTCTGGAGAACACATGATGCGTCAACGGAGTCCACTTTTCCGTCGCCGTTGTAATCAGCGTATTTTGCATAAGCAGTGTCAGAAGAATGACTTGTCTGCGATGCAGCATATGCATCAAGTATATTTGAAGCGTCGATAGCATCTATAGTGTTATTACAATCGGTATCACCTGCCATTACTTCGGTTTCATAAATACCGTCCTTGTCGTTGTCAAGTTTATATACAAAGGAATTTTCTTCATTATAAGAAACAAGGACACTATCAGCAGCAACAAGAAAAACATGGGGTGATGTTTCGGTTCTGTCGTCTAAATCAATGGCTGCCTTTACACCATCTGTTCCGCTGAAAATCATACCCTCGTCAGTTACTTTAACTATAAAATCAGTTTTAGTTTCAAAATAAATTTTCCATGTGTTATAACCGCAGTACGCTTTGTCAAAACACAAGTCCAGATAATAATATTTTTCATAATCATGAGGATTTATGATTGTATAGCAGTCGTCTTCGACTATAAACTGCTGGAACTTTCTGCTTTGAAGCATTACAAAACGATTTTCATCAATTATACTTATATCGTGGCTTGTACCTACATTCTGTGAAATCTGATTATTCTTTGTTTCTATGTCAAACTTATTGCCATAAAGATAATATGCAGCAGTGGATATCGTTTCGCACTTATTTGCAGCTTTTGCCTTGCCGTCGTAATTTGTGCCGTCTGCAGCTGTAATATCCAGTTCGTAGCCAACATTGTCTTTATGGAATACATAAACCTCCGTCAGGTCGGATATATTTGTATCATACTTTTCAGAGGGATTGATAATTCCCTTGAAATTGAGAAGTGAATCGTCATTAATAGCGGCTATAAGCAAGTCGTCCTCGGAGCCTTTTTCAAAAGCAGGAATATAATATTCCTTTGTCTCAGAATTTATATATATACAGCCTCTATCCGAAAATCCACCGTACTCTCCTGTAATTCCTCCTTTTACTTCACAGCTGAGGGTGAGAATGCATTTATCGTAAGTCTTGCCGTAAAGCGTCCAGCTGCCGTCAGCAATGCCAAATCCTGCCATTCCATGATAAATTTCACCGTCATAGGCTGAAATGAAGAAATATTTCTTTTCTGCCATATTCTTTTCTGCAATTGAGATGAGTCTGTCGGCCTGTTTTTCCTGTGATTCAGTAAAAGTCAGATAGTTGAGATACATATTCAACTCGTTGTGAGCCAGCATACCCTGATAGTCTGTTATATGCTTGTCTGTAGAGGCAGAAAAAGTAACATCTGAAAGAGTTTCTATACTATCAGCGTTTTCGGGCTGTATATCGTCGGGAGTAATAACTCCGTTGTGAGAGAGCACTTCAAGGAGTGCTACGCCTACGCTTCTGCCCTGAAAAACAGCCTTACTATAATCAACCTGCTTGGAATTTGCTACTCTTCCTTGCTTGTCCCATGAGTATTCAGCTTTGTCGCAATTGGCACAAAAATCGTTGTATGATTCCGTTTTAGATAAATCTGTATTGGGATTTGTACTGTAATCTGCGAGTTTCAGATAATCAGTAGCTGCTCCCAGAGAGTCTGCTATTCCGTAAAGGTCGGGGTTTCCCTCTGCGGACGACTGTAATAATGTCGTGTTGGATGATATCAGCATAGTTAATGCGCTGAGTAAGGAAATAAGTTTTTTCATAGCATTTCCTGCCTTTCTTAAAATAATGTCCGCAATACTGCACAAAGCCGACTAGAAGCTATGTGCAGTATTGTTTATTAATTTATATTATAGCCTTTTGGACTATAATTCAGTATAAACTATGTTGTATTTTTATGTCAAGTAAATTCTGAGGGCTATTTATATAAATATTAAAATATTTTTCTTTTATGACGAGTATACTCTTTCGAAATGGAATTAATTTCCCTTCAATAAGTAATAACAATGTAGGAAGTGAAAACATGACAAGTATTATAGAATTTATATATTATTCTACTTTTTTCACAGAGTTCGCAATATCAATAAGTGCGTTTTTGTCGATATTCGACATAATCTCAATTATGTAATCTCCCTTATCCCATATCAAATGATGATAATTATGGTTATCATAAAAATAAATTGCATCATATTGACCTATATTTATACTGGATATTTCCGCATTCTCTGTATTAGTATCTATATTGAATTTTGCTTTGGTATGCTGAGTGTAATCAATAACAATGTCCTTGTTAACATAGGTCTTGAAAAAATTATAGTCTGTTCGTTCTTCATAAACTACCTCATATCCATCTAAATCCCAAGTTATATCGTATAGATTTTCAATAGTCAGTGGTGATACACCTGTTTCATCAGAAGATTGTATTGTTGAGAACTTTTCATATGTATTCACAAAAAAGTCTGCTACAGCATTTCTGAACGCTTCTACGCTAAAAATCGTTACAGATGAAGCAACAAGTATAATTACAGCAATACAAGCAATACGTTTACCGACAGTATTTATTATTTTATAGTAAGGCTTGTTCCTTCTCTTTATTAGTTTCTGCATATTACTTTCAAATTTATGAGAAAAGACATACTCGTTTTCATCAGCATGCGGCAACATATCAGAAAACTCAGGAATTAATGCATCATACAAGGCTTTTTTTAAATTGTCATTTGCCATAATATTCACCACTTTCTATCTCTTCTTTCAGTAGCTTTTTTGCTCGTTCAATCCTCTTACGAACACCATCAACAGAAATGCCTGATATTTTTGAAATGTGTTTTACGGAAAAATCCTCAACATAACGCAAAAGAAGAACCTCCTTATAAATCAAAGGCAGCTTTGAAATGATTTTTACTAAGTACTCATAATTAATTTTATCAAAATAGTCAACATCAACAGCAATCTGTTCTTCATCAAATTCTGTGCATCTTTCAGCGCTTCTTTTGTTTTTATTATAAAGATTAATTGATGTGTTCCTTATAAGAATAACAATATAGGCGTCCATTTCATGACAAGAAAAAGCTTTGAACTTTTCAAAAATGTTCGCAATTGTTAAAAATGCCTGATGAACCACATCTTCAGCATCTTCCTTATTATGTAAGATGCTATACGCATATTTGTACATTCTTGCCTTATATTTTTTATAAATTTCTTCAAATAGGCTCTTATCTGCATCGGTTTCAAGAATCATTAAATATAGATTAATCATTTCAATCTCCTTTCAAAGAAACATGCTGAATCTAATTTATCACAAATTGCAATATTCAAAATCATTCAGCTCCTTTCAACATCATTATACCATTTCAAAATATATTTTGCAATACTCAATATTCCCTATCCGTATACTTAATCTGCAATCTAACCCTATGAAAAGCATCAATCCACACGCTGAAATTACTTCGAGGAAATAGTTCCCAGAAGTGTTCTATAGCTTTTTTCTTTGCCTTCTTAACTCCGCTTTCGGTCATCATTTCAAGAGTGGCGATGTCTTTAATTATCATTTCTTCATAGCCGAAAGCACCGTAGCAATGACTAATTCACTCGATATCAAATTCAGAATGAACGGAAACTGGAATGGTGGTGTGGCAGTTTATGTTGAGCCTGAAAGTGAAGAAATGGCTTGCTCGTGATGAGATGTGAAAAAGGCTTCCCGATTTATTCGAGAAGCCTTGATTTTTATGGTGCGGATAACAGGAGTTGAACCTGCACCGAGTTGCCCCGACTGGCACCTGAGGCCAGCGTCACGTTAGTGGAATTATTATCCAACACTTTTATCGTTTTCATGAAGATTTATTCTGATTATTTCCACCATTGTAGCAATAAATTCTGAATTGGTAGGTGGAAATCGTTTATCTATACAGGAACATTCAAACAGTTTATGGTGGGTGTTTAATCTGCTGCTTAACCACGTTAATTCTATTGATTTTCTGATTGTAAGATTTACACTTGAAGCAGTAACTGAGTACTTTTGTGCAATTGATAATAATACATTACTGTTTTTTACATCTTCATGATATTTTGCCATGTAAATATATATTGCTTCTTTTGCATAAGTAAACCCTTTGAGGTTGGGGGCAAATCCTAAATCCAAAAGAGATTCGGAAATATGCTGCATTAATTCATCTGTATTTTTATGTATATATGTTGATTTTAATTCGTTCATAGATTTGTACTTCCTTAATATCTATATTTTATTAGTTAAAATTACAAATCAAAACCCATCGAATGACGGGCTTTGATTTTCAGTTGATATATCGTCCATTATTCGGATATTCCTGCAAGCTTCTTCTGAATTCTCACAGCGTCGTCAACTGTAAGTCCGTCACCCTTGCTGTCAGCGTTGAATTTTCCCTGTTCTGATAATTGGTACTTATCGGGGTTGGCAAGTGACTGGAAAATAGCAGCGGCATCGGCGATCGTCATAACCTTGTCATGGTTAGCATCACCGTCAAGGTAGGTAATTTCTGAAAAATCAGCCTCGCCCACGGTCATAGAATTATTTGAAGCAGGAGCCGTCCAATTTATTTTCGCATCAGTGTTTTCAGCGAAATACTTGAAACATTTGAGTCTATCAATAATAGTGGTATCTTCGTCAAATTCCAATTCACCTTTTTCGTCAAGTGTTGTTCCATACTTTTCTTTAAGCATATCATGATCAACAGATTCATATAGTTCCTTTAAACGTGTAACTCCCACATCATAATTCTCAGAAGGAACATATAATTCATTTAAAACTGTTATATCAATAAATTGTTTTGTCGCAAAACTTGATGTAACAGAGCTTATTTCTATTTTTTCTTTAATAATTGCGTAGGCTTTTTCTGCAATCATATAATTCAACTGATGATTATCCTTGACAAAACCAATGCCAATTCTGGAATACTTATTCAATCCATCTTTACCTGCGCCTAACGAAATTAAATCCTCATATCCTAATTCAGATTTTATTTCATTTACAAGTGCTTCAATTTCTTCGTCATTTTGGGGAAGTGTTACTGAATAAAAAGTAATACCATCGGAACGTGAACACTCTATGAAAACATTGGTATAATTTTTAAACCACGCATTTACCACATTAAAATTGGGAAATATATCATCTACTAATTCAGTAATTTCGGGGCTTGAAGTGTATTTTTCGTTGTAACTCTCAATACGTTTATTATATGATTCTGAACCCTCTGTATCTAAAGATAACAATGCCGAACTGTTCATTGAACCAAGAGTACTCATAATAATTGCTGATGATAAAACAGCTGAAAATAATCTTTTTTTCATAGTGATTCCTCCTTAAATATAAGGGTTTTGTTTATAAAAGCGGAGTAAAGTTAGATTTATTTTTGTACCCGCAGAATAAGTACCTAAATAATAATGGGTAACAATACCAGCGACTGATTTAGTTGTTGAATTATTATATGTCGAAGTATAGTACATAGGACCTCCGCTTTTACCACCTTTATTTAATGCATTAGAAGCAATTCGTAGTTGAGGACTATTCCAATTATTATTTGAAAGATACTCTACTGTTCCAGTACTATAGAATCGTGCATATTCCTCATCATTCTCATTATCAATATTATAAAATGTAAAACCAGTTGTAGTAAGCTGACCTGTTTCAGCTTCTGAAAATTCAAGTGAGGGTATAGCAAATTGCCAAGGTGAAACATAGTCAAGCAAATCCCTACCATGTGAATCCGAACCAACATAGATTAAAGCATAGTCGTAATTATGATTATCTAAACTATTCGTGTATAAAGAAGGAATATGATACGACTCTGCTTCAAATGATGCAATAAGATTTTCTGGCTTTACTTCAGCCTGTTCATTGTAAACATTGACAGTTACACCAGTTACGAAATTGTTATTTTCATCCAAAACACAATGAGCCGCTGTAGCTATTATATGGTCACTAATTACAAAACCGCTTCCCGCACTTCCGTCATCCATTACTAATCGTACAACATTAGTGTTTTCATTATCAAATTCTTCTGAAACTGTAGCAACAGGATAATCAAAATCTGCATTAGGACTTGGTATTGAGTTGCTAAGTGTGTAATTTGTTGTAGCACCTGTATCACAAGTGTACTTTATGTAACTTCTTGTGGAATTATCAGGCAGAGTGTATAACTCTTTCTGAACAGTTGGGGCAGAAATATTATAGGCAAGTCTATACTGGATAATATAAGCGTCTGTCGAGTCGATTATTTTATCTTGATTAACGTCCATTCCTGTGAAGCTTTTTGCTGTAACAGGACAATAGCCAAGAAGATACTGTTGTATAGCACCAACGTCAGCATATGTGACTTTGTTATCTCCATTAGCATCTCCCAAAAGTACACTTTGGGTGGCTGCGAATGACGTTGATGAACCGAAAGATAGCAATGTTGATGTTAAAACACCAATTGATACTAAACATGATAAAAGCTTTTTCATTTCAAACAACTCCTTATTTTTCACATTCTTGTTTTTCTTATGCAACCCATACATAAGACGACGTGTTTGTTACAGACTGTTCATCAGGGAACCACCATGTATCTTCCTTGGCATAGTGGGTAAGCTGAACACGGTAATAATAACCACCCTGAACTGTTACAGCATAGTTAGCAAGTGAATAAGTTGTTGCATCTTCTTTAATCTTGTCACTTATAGTTTTTTCAGTTGTCCAATTTGTTCTGTCAGAACTACGCTGAATTTTAATGTCGGTAAAACCTATTTCTGCCATTTGTTCTGAACCAGTAGTTATAGCAGTAATGTAAACTGTTTTAGTTCCATTGGTACACCCAAGAGAATAACTCGTGATAAGTCCCGCCGCAAGCGGCTCAACATCACCTGTAGAAACCGCATTAACCGCAGTTATTTCTTTCTCCGCAGCATTTGCCTGCACGGGCACCGACAAACAGCACATACAAGCCAAAACAAACGCTAATCCTTTAATCTTCATAACAAACTCCTCCTTAAAATTAATTCCTCAAAAATCCCTTTCTGTATACTAATGTTTTTTAAACCCTAACTTTTTCCATTTTTCGATAATTTTTTCAAAGTTTGTATGAATGTACAATTGTGTGTTTGCGGATTTGTACTATTTAACCAAAGATTCAATAATTTTCTGACAGTTGTCATAGTTTAGATCATCTGCATAAATCGTGTACACCGTTTTATCTTCTTGAAATGTTGCAGTGAATTGATTATTCTCTTTAAGAATATACATTTTATGATCGTTTATCTGTTCTTCCACAATGTTATATGTATCTGTTGGTATACCAATAGGTGGTACTTCCATGCCATTATTATACTGACAAAAATCAAAGTTCAATTTAATTTCATCTTTTTTATATTGAAAAATAACATGAGTAAAAACTTCGTTTCTATCTTCAACAACATTTACTAATTCAAACCCTTTGGGAATATACGTCGGAGTTAACGGATACATATCATATTCTGCACATTTGGCTTTTATTCCGTAGGGGTCATCATCAGTTACTGAAAGATCGGTTTTCTCTCCTTCATTCATATCAATTGTAATACCACCCTTGACTATTTTATAAGCTGCAGAAAACATATTCATACCTAATGCTGAAAACGATGCAATATTCAAAACCAGTATTACAGCAGCACAACTTACAAACACTGCACTCCATTTTCTGATTTTCAACTTGTTATTTACATCGGATTTTCTTCCCTTTAAGAATGCAATCCCACTTTTTGTTTTTGCCTCTATAAGTTCATTTTCATTATGTATTTCACAAATTGTTTTTGTGATTTCTTCAATTAAATCAAAATCCTGCTGCTTTATTGGTTTATTTAATTCCTCATCCAGCTGAACCTGCAATTCTTTCAGAATCTCTTTATCGGCTTCTGTAATATTTGATATATTATGAAACAACTCCTTGCTATTCATACAGATCATCCTTTCTATTCATTAATGTTTTTTACACCCTTACTTTTTCCGTATATACAAATATTTTCAATATTTGTATATATGCACAAGTTTTCGACTATCTGTTCTTGCTATTTTGGTTATCTCTAACTTTTTCTTTTATTAAATGTACTTTTTTATACAGCTGAGTCAATGATATGCCATATTTTTGAGCAAGTTCCGCTTTACTTCCATATTCCGAAGAATAATACTCAGAAATAATCGTATATTCCTCTTCGGTAAGACAAGCTAATTCAGATGACCTTTCGTTTTCATTAACTGCAGTTTCGTCTATTATTTCTTCAGGATTACTTAAGAGTTCCTCTTTATTTGACTTTCTCTGATATGCCTTAATTACACGATTAGCTGTTTCGTATAGCCACGCCCTGATGTTATCTGATAGTCTTAACTTATACTGTTTTTTCAGTAATATCAAAAACACTTCCTGCGTACAATCGTCAGCAGCATATTCGTTATGGTCAAGTCTTACAAGACAATATCTGTATATTGAAGAGTAGTATTTTTCTATAATCTCATTGCATAATGTATTGTTGTCCATATCCACACACCTCCTGTTAATTTTATTTTATCATACTCATACTGATGATTCAATAACATTCTTTAAACATTTCTCCACAGCTTTTGCACTAATGCAGAATTCTTCACCTATTTGTTCATATGTTCGGGTATGGTTACAGAGTTGAAATAAAACTGTACCGCCGAGAGCATTTTGTTACGCCCCCTTTTGTATGCGTAAGTCCAGAATGATGCTTCGCTGTTTTCGTTGTAGCTTTCATACTGTTCAGTTAATGATATATAGCCCTCTTTCTGTAAATCCTCAAATACATCAAACGGTAATCCGTATGTTTTTGAAATACGCTGTGCAAGATTATAGATGTTCTGATAGTTATCGTTTATAAGTTTATTCTTATCCATTTTTCTCTCCTATGTCCAAAGCTTCAAAAAGAGCTTTTTTCTTAAGGGCATCTCTAAAAACCCGTTTGATTAAAGAAAAAGCAGATAGGTATGACAGCTACAAGGAAACCTCCCGAAGGCGTGCTTTCGCACTCCGAGGGAGGTTGACGAAATAGATGTCGTGCATA
>JAZQAB010000095.1:0-2946 GCA_045545055.1 Clostridia bacterium
GCAGGCAGTGTCGCCTATGCTGCACTTGATAAAAAGCCCATGGGTGCGTCGGAGCTTACTGCGGTATATCTCAGAAAGCCACAGGCTGAGAGGGAGCGAGAAGAAAGAACGGAAAATTGATAGATATTTCATAATCGTGCGGATAGTATCCGCCCCTACAATTTAAATGAATAATGAATGATTTACATAAGAAAGGAATTGATATTTATGACAATTGCAATGGCGGCAGACCACGGCGGCTATGAGCTGAAAAACATTCTGCTTGATTATTTGGCAGAAAAAGGACATGCAATAATAAACTTAGGGACAGACACGCCTGACAGTGTTGACTATCCCGATTTTGCAAAGGCATGCTGTGATGAGGTTGTAGGCGGCAGAGCCGATTTTGGTATTCTGGTATGCGGAACAGGCGTGGGAATTTCCATTGCGGCAAATAAAATTGACGGAATCCGCTGCGGACTTTGCCCGTCAAAGGAGATTGCCGCACTGGTAAAGCAGCACAACAATGCAAACGTAATTGCATTGGGCGGAAGATTCACTTCCCCCGAAGATGCCAAGGATATTGTAGATTATTATATGAATGCCGAATTTGAAGGCGGCAGACATCAGGGCAGAGTAGATAAGATAATGGCACTGGAAAAATAAACTATAATTTTACAATTTAAGTTCGAAGTTCGAAATTCAAAGTTCGAAGTGAATGTAGATTTTCTCTGCACGAAAATCTTGTTTTTACAAAGTAAATTCCTCAGTTATCAAAGATTTTTTGTTTTGCAAAAAATCCACCATCATTTCGCATTTCACATTTCGCATTTCGCATTTAATTTATGGAGGGATTTTTATGCGTTGTCCGTTTTGCGGTCATGAAGACAGTAAGGTAATTGATTCACGTCCCACAGACGAGGGCGTAGCAATCAGAAGAAGGAGAGAGTGCATCAAATGTGCTCAGCGTTTCACTACATATGAAAAAGTGGAAAGTCTGCCCATTGTGGTAATTAAAAAGGATAAAACCCGTGAAATGTTCGACAGAGAAAAGCTTCTTGCAGGGCTTACCCGTGCTTGTGAAAAACGCCCCGTGGAAACCAGTACCCTTGACAGACTGGTTGATAAAATTGAAACCGATTTGCAAAACACTCTCAAAAGAGAAATTTCCACAAAGGAAATTGGTGAAAAGGTTATGGAGGGGCTTAAGGACATCGATGAGGTGGCATATGTACGCTTTGCCTCCGTATATCGCCAGTTTAAGGATGTGTCCACATTTATCGCAGAGGTAAATAAGCTTTTGACGGATAAGAATTGATTTTTTAGAAAATATTAAAAGAATGTGCCAAAGGTGTTAATACCCTTTGGCACATTCTTTTAATATTTTTTGAAAATTCCTTTTATCTTCAATAGGATTTTCTTTATTCCCTTTTTCTCCATAGGCACGTAATAATTGCAACGGATACCGTTATAACATTCAAAGTACGGGCATACGGGAGAGCTTGGGTCAAGTCTGCAGCTTTCCTCCCCTGTTTTGCAACCGGGACAAAGGATTCGCCTTTTTTTCATTTTTACCTTCATTAAACACTCCTCCCACGGACGACCAATGTTCGCCCCTGCAAAGCCGCAAACTCTCAGTAGTAGGGTTGGGGCTTGCTCCAACCGTTATGTAGGATTTCCCATATTTGGGGACAGTCCCCAAATATGTACCTAATTATCAATTTTCAATTAAATTTGCAGCATCTGTGCATAGCGATGATTTATGTAATCTTTTTGGGGAAAAAGTATACACAGTATGCACAGTATATTGGTTTAGAGCCATGCACAGATGTCACAATATGCAAAATGCTCCTTGGCGAGGTTCGACTCCCGCCAGGGCATCATTGCAACGAATTGGAATGATTTTTCTCTGCACTTGCCTCTAACGCTTTATTTGCTGCTTTTATTTTTTCCTCGTCCATTCTCGGAGGAATCATTTCTGCTCCGACGTATTTTTCCTCTGCACGTCTGTGCACCCAACTCATTCCGATTGGGGCAAGTGGGATTGCAATCCCCATTACAACATGAAAAATCGTCGCCGAATAAACTGTAGGTAAATAAAGATTTGTATATCTTGCAAATTTGGTAACGGCAAATAGCCATGTGTATGTTTCGGACGAAAACAGCTTATATATAATTACCGTCATTAATCCAAAAACGAAGTATGCACCATAGTTTACGAAAAAATACACCTTGGTATTTCGCAAAACGTAGTAGCATGCACGCAACAACCAAATATTAATGGCTACAAAAAGAGCCGCTGCGATATACAGCCCTATTACAAGCTCCCGACTTCCGTCGGGGAGGGCGTTAATTTTGCATAAAAAAGATATTATAACCGACAGCAAAACACAACTGCCTAAAATTTCTAAAAATCTTTTATATGCCACGTATAGGATAAATTTGTTCATCTTCACTGTCCTTCATATGATGTCTGTATGGGGTAGGCTTCCCCTTGAGGGGAATCTGTCACCGCAAGGTGACTGATGAGGTGTTGCGGACAGTCGGGGACGCCTGCCCCTACGGTTTCGGGCGATTCGCGAATCGCCCCTACGCAAATAATAACGTCGTGCGACTGTAGGGGGGGATATTATCCGCCCGTAACGGGAGGGCATGGAAACCCTCCCCTACATTTCCACCTCGTCCGTCAACCTTACGGTTGCCCCATATTTTAATTACGTGTAATTGGGATTAGTTGTTCCAGTAAGTAGATGCTGTAGGATAATGCATACCACCGTGATCACCGGTATCCTGATCACTGCCTGTTCCGCCGTACTCATAATCACCACCGCTTGCCATAATCGGATCCGTCGAAACCGCTTCTGTCTGTGTGAAATCAACTAATTCAAATTCTGGTTTTTCATATAATTTCATTGTTTTTTCCTCCTATTTTACTACTTATTCAGCAACGTCTGAAGTCGGAGGCCA
>JAZQAB010000096.1:0-28031 GCA_045545055.1 Clostridia bacterium
TATAAATTGTATAATAAAAGTACACAGAAATTCTAATATAAAAGTGCACAGTTTGAAAAGATAAAGCGAATGTATATAATAGAAACAACCATAATGTTGGAGGGTTTTCTATGATATACATATCAAATGTTCCTGTGACTATGGAAATTAATACCGTTCAGGATCTATCCAAACTGGGGGCTTTTATGGAACAAAATAATTTAAAGGTCAATATATCAGAAATTGCTCGTAACTTGCACATTAATCGAAGAACTGCAGCTAAGTATTTAAAAGGTTTTCAAAAAAGCAAAAATCGTAATAAGCCATCTTGTCTTGATGAGTATTTAAAACTGATTGAAGAATTACTATCTTCTAATACTCAAATTTTTTGGTATCGTAGTATTTTGTACAGATACTTATGTGATAATCATGGCTTAAATGTTCCAATATCTACATTTTATCATTTTCTTAAAAGGCATGCTGAATTTGATGAGTATTTTAAGAAAGGTCGTGTTTCAAACTCCAATAATAATCCTGTAATTCGTTTTGAAACAAAGCCGGGGCATCAGGCTCAGCTTGATTGGAAGGAATCAATTAATTTTGTTTTACGGGATACCGGTGAGGTTGTAAAAATCAATGTGCTTGTCTTAATCTTTTCTTCATCCAGATTCAGGTTGTTTGCATTGTCTTTAACAAAAACGAGAGAAGTATTAATTCACTTACTGTCTGAATTTTTTGACATTGTTGGTGGAGTTCCAAAAGAAATCTTAACCGACAATCTGAAATCTGTTATGGACAATGCCAGAACAACATACAATCAAGGTATTGTAAACAAAGGATTTGAGACATTTGCAAAGGATTACGGTTTTGAAGTTAAACCTTGTATCGCTGCTTCACCTAATACTAAAGGCAAAGTAGAAACTCAAATGAAATTCCTCGATGAAATTAAGGCATATAGCGGCAAACTTAATCTTACGGAATTGATAGAACTTGTTGAAAAAATTAATATTAGAATCAACAATGCTATTCATCAAGGTACAGGAAAAATACCTATGATTGAGTTTGAAAAGGAACGAGTTGCTTTGCTGCCACTACCTAACGAGCAAATTAGAAAAAGCCACAAAATCCCTTCAAAAAGTGTCAAAGTTAATACAGCATCAATGATAACAGTGCAATCAAATCAATATTCAGTACCAAAAAGCTTCATAGGTAAAACTGTTACATACTGGATTATTGAAGAACAGATATATGTATTGTACAGACATAAATTGATTACAGTTCATATGAAAACAGATAAACGGTTGAATTATCACCGGGAACATTATGTTGATGTTTTAAGTAGCCATTTTATCGGTGTCAAAGGAAATGACATACTGAATATGGCAAAGGAAAATCTTAATGTAATCGGAGGTATATACAACTGTGAATAATACTGGTACATACGCAAAAATCAAGGATAATTTGACATTTTTGAAAAGTAAAGAATCTCTTGATGTAATTGATGAAACAATTGATTTTGTCAGCAAAAACAATTTAGCATTTATCGATGGATTTCTGTACTTTACAGAGAAACAAGTGGCAAAAAAGAAGATCAATTTAGTTAATCATTCAGTAAAGATGGCGGGATTTCCCAAGATTAAATCATTAGCAGAATTTGACTTTACGTATCAGCCGTCGATTAACAGAGAACAAATACAAGAACTAAATTCTTTGAGATTTATCGAACAACATGAAAATGTTATCTTTTATGGCAATAGCGGAGTTGGTAAAACACACCTTGCCACATCAATAGGTGTAACTGCAGCACAAAACAGAAACTCGACTTACTTTATCAAATGTGCAGACCTTATGACAGCATTACATAAAGCACAGGCTGAAGACCGTTTAACAGAACGAATCAAGAAATTTGCAGGATACAAGCTATTGATAATTGATGAACTTGGTTATTTACCAATCTCTAAAAATGACTCTAAATTGTTCTTTCAATTGATTGATAAACGATACGAAAAGTCAAGCACGATGATAACAACAAATATTAATTTTTCGCAATGGGATGAAATATTTGGAGAGCCAATGATTGCAAACGCTATCATAGATAGATTGTTTCATCATGCTATTGTAGTAACAATCAAGGGGAAATCGTACCGTTTGCAGAACTATTACGGGGAGGAATGAGCATATGACATATGCATTTATCAGACCTCCGTAAATGTCACAAATATTGTGCACTTTTATTTGATAAAATGTGGCACTTTTAATATTGAAATTTATACAGATAAGGGGCAAGACCGCAAAGCGGTTAGCCAAAAGTTTTAGTTAAAATAACTGCTACCATTCGACCGGGGCAGTTATTTTTTTATGGTTATTACAAGAAGTAACAAAAGAATCATAAAATAAATTATGTATTCGTTTCCCATAAAACCACCTCCAATCCCTGCTGAAGTCAGCAGAATAAAAAAGGTGGTTAACCGCCCTCGAACTTGCCCGATATCAGGTTGGATTTTTCCAACGCTGGTATTTTAACATAGTTTATAGATAAATGCAATAATTTTGTAGGAAAATTGTCTTTTCGCCACATATTGAAACACTTCTCATTGACAGATTTTAGTTTGTATGTTATAATCATGTTGCGACTCAAATTGAATAGCTATTCTGGTTTAATTGTGTGTATTTTTACTTCGGTAAAAATGCATGCTCTTTTACGCACACAATTAAGCCGTAAAAATTCAGTTTGAGTCGCATCAGACAGGGTGTGCATTTTTCGGTGCATCAACTTTGTTGGTGCACTTTTTTATTTGCACATTCCGGCTCCTTGTTGCCAAACAAAGTCTAATGAAAACACCTGCCGTTCGGCAGGTGTTTTCATTATTCATAATCTACTACATCTATCCAGCTATGGAGAAGTTCTTTTTCGGACTCAACTCCCTTTGTAAGCTGAGAAGCCGCAACAATGGGCATCCACTTCTGCACATACTGCTTTGCAGTATCGGTTTTTCTGCAGAAAAGCTCAAGATACTTTTGTGCAGCATCATTTTTGCCCTCAAGGGTAAAGAGGAGATATACCCTCGCCGCATCTGCCGCACCGTTACCACGGGTTACGTGTGCCCAGTCAATAATATACGCTTCATCATTTTCCGTGATGATTATATTGGAGGGGTGGAAATCCCCGTGGCATACCTTGTTATGCTTGGGAGTCGCATCAAGACGGGTATGAAGCTCATAGCGGATTGTGGCATTTATATCCGCAGATGAGATTTTTGCATGCATCTTATCTCTGAGCTTATTAAGATGTGTAACCCTGTGCGAGAGCACCTCCGTCTGAATATCTACTAATCTCGCTATATATTCGTCCATTTTTTCGGGGTTTTCATTCATTAGCTCCTCAAGAGTTTTTCCCTCAATATAATCTGTTACGATTGCCCATTTACCGTCAATTTTCTTTACCTCGTGGAGCTTGGGAACTTTAAGCCCCGTTTCTTCAACACGTGCCTGATTAAGAGCTTCGTTAAGGACATTTGCCTTTGAATAATTTTCGTTAAATACCTTAACGGTAAAGTTTCCGTCACGGTATATGGTTTTATCCGGTCTTTCAAATATAACTTTCATTACTGAGCACCTCCGTAATATGCGTTAAGATACATCTTTCTAATTTCGCTCATAAGGGGATAGCGTGGATTTGCACCCGTACACTGGTCGTCAAATGCCTGCTCGGTCATTTCATCAAGATTTTCAAGGAAGCTCTTTTCATCAATGCCGTAGTCACGGATAGAATTTTTGATGCCTACCTTTTCCTTAAGGTCACGGATAAGCTTGATGAGTCCCTCGAATTTGTCCTCATCTGTCTTGCACTTTACGCCCAGATGCTCTGCAATTTCGGCATAGCGTGCAAGTGTATGCGGATGGTCATACTGTGAGAAAGTACCCATCTTAACGGGAGTTTCTGAGGCATTAAAGCGAAGCACTTCCTCAATCATAAGGGCATTTGCCACGCCGTGAGGAAGGTGATGGAATGCACCTAACTTATGTGCCATGGAATGGCATACGCCAAGGAAAGCATTTGCAAATGCCATACCTGCCATTGTAGCGGCATTTGCCATTTTTTCACGTGCCTTTACATCTGTCTGTCCGTTTTCATATGCACGGGGAAGATATTCAAATACCATTTTGAGAGAACCCAATGCGAGAGAATCCGTATAATCGGTTGCAAGCATTGATGCATATGCTTCAAGGGCATGTGTAACCGCATCGATGCCGCTTGCCGCAGTAAGCCCCTTGGGTGCTGACATATGGAAATCTGTATCAATGATTGCCATATTGGGAAGAAGCTCATAGTCAGCAAGAGGATATTTAACCCCTGTCTGCTCATCTGTGATAACAGCGAAGGGAGTTACCTCACTGCCTGTGCCTGCCGATGTGGGAATTGCAATAAAGTATGCCTTCTCACCCATCTTGGGGAATGTGTATACTCTTTTCCTGATGTCTATAAATCTCATTGCCATATCCATGAAATCAGCTTCGGGATGTTCGTACATTACCCACATGATTTTTGCCGCATCCATTGCACTGCCGCCACCGAGAGCAATAATCGTGTCGGGCTTAAAGGCTGTCATTTGTGCTGCACCCTCTTTTGCGGAAGCCAAGGTTGGGTCGGGAGCAACGTTAAAGAAGGTGGTATGAACAATACCCATTTCATCGAGCTTGTCTGTGATTGCCTTTGTATACCCGTTTTCATAGAGGAAAGTATCTGTTACAATAAAGGCTCTCTTTTTGCCCATAACTGTTTTAAGCTCATCAAGAGCAACAGGGAGACAGCCTTTCTTGATATAAATTTTTTCAGGTGCTCTGAACCAAAGCATGTTTTCCCTTCTTTCTGCGACTGTTTTAATGTTGAGAAGGTGTTTAACACCAACGTTTTCGGAAACGGAGTTACCGCCCCATGAACCGCAGCCCAATGTGAGCGAGGGAGCGAGCTTAAAGTTATAAAGGTCCCCGATTCCGCCGTGTGATGAGGGGGTATTTACAAGAATACGGCATGCCTTCATACGGAGAGAAAATTCCTCTATAAGCTCTCTCTTTGCTACCGCATCCACATAAAGAGAAGCAGTATGCCCGAAGCCTCCGTCCTCTACAAGCTTTTCAGCTTTATCAAGTGCATCGGAGAAATCCTCTGCCTTATACATTGCCAGAACGGGTGAAAGCTTCTCATGGGCAAATTCCTCAGAAAGCTCTACGCTTTCAACCTCACCTATGAGAATTTTTGTATCTTCGGGAACCTCTACCCCTGCAAGGGAAGCGATTGTGTGTGCTTTCTGTCCGACAATCTTTGCATTAAGTGCACCGTTTATAATAATTGTTTTTCTTACCTTTTCGATTTCGTCATCATTTAAGAAATAGCATCCACGGTCAGCAAATTCCTTCTTTACCTTGTCATAAATGCCCTTCTCCACGATAACGCTCTGCTCGGAGGCACAGATCATGCCGTTGTCAAAGGTCTTTGAATGAATAATTGAGTTTACCGCCATAAGAAGGTCGGCACTTTCGTCGATGATTGCAGGAGTATTACCTGCACCGACACCGAGGGCAGGCTTACCGCTGGAATATGCCGCCTTTACCATGCCGGGACCGCCTGTGGCAAGAATAATGTCGGCTTCTTTCATAACTGTATTTGTCATATCAAGGCTCGGAACGTCAATCCAGCTTATGATACCCTCAGGTGCACCTGCCTTTACTGCGGCATCAAGCACTATCTTTGCTGCTGCAATAGTGCTGTTCTTCGCCCTTGGGTGAGGACTGATAACAATTGCGTTTCTTGTTTTAAGTGCAATAAGACATTTGAAAATTGCGGTTGAGGTGGGGTTCGTGGTAGGAATAACTGCGGCAATTACGCCGATAGGCTCGGCAATTTTCACGGTGCCGTATGCCTTATCCTCCTCAATAACACCGCAGGTTTTTGTATCCTTGTAGGCATTATAGATATATTCTGCTGCATAGTGATTCTTGATAACCTTATCCTCTACGACACCCATTCCCGTTTCCTCTACTGCCATTTTTGCAAGAGAAATACGTTCCCTGTTTGCCGCAGTTGCCGCTGCAAGAAAAATTTTATCAACCTGCTCCTGAGTAAAGGAGGCAAAGGTTTTCTGAATGCTGCGAATCTTCTTAAGCTGGGCTTCGAGCTTTTCTACGCTGTCAATTATAACTCTATCTTTACTCATTATAATAATTCCTTTCCATAACATATTACAGTATTATTATAATGGCAGTTTTTTTATTTGTGAAGATGCTTTTTTTATATATCGTTATTCCTTTATCGATATAGCATTACCAATTTCTGTTTCTTTTGCAAAAAAAAGCGTGCCGCTTCACCCTTGTCGCATCCGGACTAAATTTTAAATGAACAAGTTTTGCTTGCGATTAAATTACGCAATTTCCTGTACGGTAAAAAATGAGTCTGTAGCAAAATGTATAAATATGCACTAACGATAACCGTAGGGGCGACCATTGGTCGTCCGTGGGCGGATATAAATCCCTCCGAGTTGCTTCGCAACCCACCTCCCTTTAGGCAAGGGAGGCTTATCCTCCCCTGCAACGGTAATTTCTATTTTGATGCATAAATACTAATTTTGCTACAGACTCGCTTTATAATGTAGCTATTACATCTTTAATGGTTTCTATAAAGAGACTGTCTGTCTCGCTTTTTTTGTAATCTTTCCTATAGAAAAGTACATCTTTGTATTTGCTGTCCTCGCTTTTAAGGGGTATAATTGAAATTTTATTTTCATCATAATATCCTTTGGGCGGAGGTGTTATCCTTGCATATGCACATTCATCTCCGAGAAGTGCACTTTTCATTCCCTCTCTCTCATAGACAAAAATGTGATGCATATTATCAGCTTCACGAGCCGATTTAACACTGCGTGCAGACCGACCGTAGTGCATAATATTGTCCCCGAAAAGAATCTGCGTCATTCCCTCAAGACAGGTTTCCTCCACCAAAGAAAGCTTTGCCAGATTACTTTTCGCCGATACGGCAATAAGCTCGTCATATTCCCAGAGAGTTTCATATTGAAGCTCTCTTTCCTCAAGCATCTGTGTAAAATATTGCTCGTAGGAGGCATTATATTTTATAATTCCTAAGTTATTCTCTCCCGTGGCAACATTCTTTATTGCACGCATGGTATTGGTTTCCCTGAAGGTGATTTTCTCTTTTGATTCGTTTTTTACTTTTTTGAGAAAAAGAGAAAACGCCTCCGAAATATACTCGCAGCGTGACGATGCCACATCGAGTGTAACCATCTCG
This sequence comes from Clostridia bacterium, assembly GCA_045545055.1. Classification (GTDB taxonomy): domain Bacteria; phylum Bacillota; class Clostridia; order UMGS1883; family UMGS1883; genus UMGS1883. The sequence goes on from JAZQAB010000096.1 coordinate 7,280, forward strand.
CTTTTCTTGGGGTTATATGTGGTTTCAAGTCTCTGGAGCTGTGCTATGATGCCCTTTGCATCCATAATAAATTCCGCCCCTACAGTTGTGGGGACTACTCCCTTGGAGCTTCTTTTGAAAATCGAAATTCCCACCGATTCTTCAAGCTCACGGATAGCCTTGGAAAGCTGCGGCTGGTTCATATATAAATTTTCCGCCGCTTTGGATATTGACCCTGTTTTTTCCACTTCGATAATGTATTTAAGATGTAGTGTGTTCATTTATTTTTCCCCTAACGTATTTAAGAACCGACAACACAGAAATTCCTCTTTTAAGATAGGGATTACTTTGTTTTGTTCAGCATTTTTTGTCTGAGGTGATTTGAAAGAAGTGCCAGCGACGATGCCATATTTTCGTTCTGCACCAGAATGTTTGAAGGTGCTTTGATATGAGTGGGTGCAAAATTCCATATTGCCAGAATACCACTCTCAACAAGCATATCGCACACTCTCTGTGCCGAATCTACAGGAACTGTAATTATACCGATTTTTATGTCATACTTTTTACAAATTTCATTAATTTGCGAAAGCTCATATACTCTTTCGTTATCAATCACCTCAGGGCGGGTGTCAAATGCCGCTACAATATTTATACCGTAGTTGTCAAATCCACGGTAGCTCATCAGTGCCATGCCTAAATTCCCCGCACCTATAAGTATTGCATCGTTTCCGCTGCCGTATCCTAAAAAATCGGAAATCCCGTTTATAAGGTCACGCACGGCAAAGCCCCTTTTGGGTATTCCCGAACTTTTGCACACTGCCGCCAAGTCTTTTCTCACCTGCACATCATTAAGGTCAAGTGCTTGTGCCACGGCAGAGGACGATACATATTCCGTTTCCGTTTTTTCCAATGTCTTCAGATACGACATATATACAGGCAGTCTTTTAAGTGCCTGTCTGGAAAGATTTTTCTTATTCATATTTTTCCCTCATATTCAGTTAGCACAGCCATCACCAATCTCTCCGTACTGTGCCTTATTTTACAAATCAAACAGGGGAAACAATATGCCTCCCCTGTCGAATTATTTACGCCTTGTTTACGCTTCCGAAAAGTTCCATTTTTTCCTTAACGGTTTCCTTAATTGCCTCAAAGCCGGGAGCAAGAAGTTTTCTTGGGTCAAAGCCCTTTCCTTCTAAATCCTTACCTGCTTCTATATACTTTCTTGTAGCTGCTGCGAATGAAAGCTGGCACTCTGTGTTTACATTAATTTTTGCAACACCGAGGCTGATTGCTGTTCTAATCATATCGGCAGGGATTCCCGTACCACCGTGAAGAACAAGGGGAATTCCGCCTGTTGCTTCGTTGATTTTTCCGAGAGTGTCAAAATCAAGACCCTTCCAGTTTTCGGGGTACTTTCCGTGAATGTTACCGATGCCTGCTGCAAGCATTGTAACGCCAAGGTCTGCAATGGTCTTACATTCATTAGGATCGGCAATATCTCCTGTACCTACAACTCCGTCTTCCTCGCCGCCGATTGCACCTACTTCAGCTTCAAGGCTGAGTCCCTTTTGGGCACAAATCTTTACAAGCTCGGTTGTCTTTTCAACGTTTTCATCAATGGGGTAATGGCTTCCGTCAAACATAACTGATGAAAAGCCTGCCTCGATACACTTCATAGCACCCTCGTAGCTGCCATGGTCAAGATGAAGTGCTACGGGAACTGTGATTCCCAAACCTTCAATCATGCCGTTAACCATGCCAACGATGGTCTTATAGCCTGCCATATATTTACCTGCACCCTCGCTTACGCCCAATATAACGGGAGAATTAAGCTCCTGAGCAGTGAGAAGAATAGCCTTTGTCCATTCAAGATTGTTAATATTGAACTGACCTACTGCATAATGTCCTGCACGAGCCTTTTCCAACATTTCTTTTGCTGATACCAACATAATCCACAAAACCTTTCTGCCCACAAGAAGTTTTATTATCACACGCATATCTTATCGTGGGCCGATAAGACACAATTAAATACATGAGAGCCTGTAACGCTCTACACACATATACATATTATTGCATATTTTTCAAAATAAATCAATATATATTCTATGAAAAGAGGCGATTTTTTTGAAAAAAACTTCTATAATCTCCATAAATTTAAAATTTCTTCGTATCCCGATAGCCTTGTCTTTATTTACCGCCACGGTAATTACAAGCTCATCACTAATGGGAAATGTTCCAAAAATAAAGCTTAATCGCAATTTGGTAAATTTTTTTATTTCTTCACAGCCTTCTCTTAATCATGCCAAGGCTGATTCCACCGGTGTTTTCTCGCTCCTTAAAACAGAGAAAACCATTTCACCGCAATTACCTTCTAAGCAAAGCTATAAACCTAAAACCCTAAAAACGGCAAAAAGTGCAGAAGATGAAAAAAGCACAATAAAAAAAGAAGCTCCCCAAGTTAAATTTTCCAACAACACGCATTTAAATTTGGACGCTGAAAAATACAACCTTGCACAGCTTCCCTTTATGAAAAAAGATTTTTCTGTACTGATAGTTCACACACATACCACGGAAAGCTATACTCCGTCAGAAAAATTCCCCTATTCTCCCACCGACACGGACAGAACCACCGATAAAAGCTTTAACATGGTAAAGGTGGGAAAGGAAATTGAAAAAACGCTCAAAAGCCGTGGAATTAAAGTTTATCACGACACCACAATTAATGATTACCCCAGCTACAACGGAAGCTATAACAAAAGCAGTGCAAACGTTGCCAATTATATAAAAAATGACCCCTCCATAAAAATTGTGTTGGATGTGCACCGTGATGCCATTGAGAGCAAAAGCGGCGGCAAAGTGAAATATACAACCAAAATTAATTCCGAAGATGCGGCAAAAATAATGCTTGTGGTAGGAAGTAACCTAAGCGGTCTTGAACACAAGAATTGGGAGGAAAACATGACCTTTGCATATAAGCTCCAACAGCACATTAGCTCAATATATCCCGATTTAATGAGACCGATAAATTTCCGAAGTCAAAGATTCAATCAACAGCTTGCTCCCGGTGCAATAATCGTGGAGGTCGGGACAAACGGAAACACTCTTGATGAAGCACTTTTGGGGGCAAGATATTTTGCCGAGGGACTTTGTGATTTTATAGAAACGCAAAACCAAGAAAGAAAAGGTAAAAATGTTTCAGAACGGACAAACTGAACCCCAACGGGGCTTGCCCGAAGGCGTACGTGGGTACGTCGAGAGGTGAAGTTTGTTCGTAGCAAAAAAGCATATAAAAAGAAAAATCGTATAAAATACGATTTTTCAACAATAATTATGACATTATTTATTTCTTGCTCAATTTGTATTCTGTATTTTAGTTGCTTTTTTGCGGTCTGGACTTTTTTACATTTTCTTATTCGTGGTGTCCGTGACAATGTGCACAGTTTCCGCTGCACTCCACTTTCTTTTCTATTCCGCTCTTGTCGTAGTAGTCCTGTATAGCCGCCTTAATAGCTTCTTCCGCAAGAACACTGCAATGAATTTTTGCAGGCGGAAGTCCCTCAAGAGCCTCTACAACTGCTTTATTGGTAAGTCCGAGAGCTTCCTCGATGGTTTTTCCCTTTACAAGCTCGGTTGCCATTGAGCTTGTTGCTACGGCAGCACCGCACCCGAAGGTTTTGAACTTGACATCTTTTACGATATCGTCCTCAATCTTCATATAAATCTTCATTATATCTCCGCACTTTGCATTGCCCACTGTACCAACAGCATTTGCATCTGCAAGCTCTCCCACATTTCTGGGATTGGAGAAATGGTCCATTACTTTTTCACTGTACATCTATTTCAATCCTTTCATTCTACCTTTGTATCGGCTACACCTTCATAAAGAGGCGACATATCCCTGAGTCTTTGTACGATGGGACCAACCGCTTTAATAAAGGAATCAATTTCTTCTTCTGTAGTAAACTCCGAAAGTGAGGCACGCATAGAGCCATGTGCAATTTCATGAGGAAGCCCGATTCCCAAAAGCACATGGGATGGGTCGAGGGAACCTGACGTACACGCACTGCCGCTGGAAACCACATATCCCATCATATCAAGGCTGAGAAGAAGACTCTCCCCCTCGATATAACGGAAGCAAAAGCTTGTATTGTTGGGCAGTCTTTTTGTTCTGTGCCCGTTAAGGCGGGTATATGGAACACTTTCCAAAATTCCGTCTATAAGCTTATCTCTGAGTTTTATAATCTTCTCTGTCTTTTCCTGCATATTTTCACAAGCTTCCGAAAGTGCCTGTGCCATTCCGACAATACCTGCCACATTTTCAGTTGTGGCACGCCGTCCAAGCTCCTGTGCACCGCCGTGGAGAAGATTATCAAGCTTTACGCCCTTTTTGACATAAAGTGCACCCACGCCCTTAGGACCATGGAATTTATGTGCAGACATGGAAAGCAAATCAATATTCATTTCCTTGACGTCAATGGGAACTGCTCCTGTTGCCTGTACGGCATCGGTATGGAAATACACACCCTTTTCACGGCAAATTTCGCCTATTTCCTTAATGGGATTAATCGTTCCTATCTCGTTATTTGCAAACATGACAGAAACAAGCACTGTTTCATCGGTAATTGCATTTCTTATATCTTCGGGATTTACCATACCAAATTCATCTACGGGAAGATAGGTTACTTTAAAGCCCTGATTCTCCAAAAACTCGCAGGTATGAAGCACTGCGTGATGCTCTACCGTGGTTGTGATAATATGATTTCCCTTATCTTTATTTTTAAGAGCTACACCCTTTATTGCCCAGTTATCTGCTTCGCTTCCTCCGCTTGTGAAGAAAACTTCCTTTGTATCTGCACCGATACAGCGTGCAACGCACTCTCTTGCCTCAGAAAGTGCCTTTCTGGCAGCTTGTCCGGGAGTTGTGTACGTTGAAGATGCATTTCCGAAAGTTTCCGTAAAGTACGGAAGCATAGCTGATATTACGCTGTCCTTCACTTTAGTTGTGGCAGCATTATCCAAATATATCATAAATTTCGCTTCCTTTCTGTAAGGCATATCGGGTTCAACTACCTTATGCCTAAACACGTCCACATCACAGTATATTACTATTTCAGATAAAATGCAAGCATGTTTTACTATTTTTACTGTTTTTATTTCTAATATGACCTTACGGACGTAATTACTTTACCCAATACCTTAAATCTGTCACTTTCGGCGTCGACTTCTATATCAGGATAAAGTCCGCTTGTGTTTTCAGCCTTGAGCAAAATCATGTTTCCCTTTTTATAATATCTTCTGATAACTCCGTCCTCACGGCTGTATACTGCCAAAACCATATCTCCGTTTTTAATCACGGCATCCTGCCTTACAATAACGCTGTCATCAGGACAAATGTGTGCATCAATCATAGCATTGTCGGGCATTTTTACACCCATATATTCGTTTCCGTCATACCGGTCTCCGTCAATAAATATAGTTTCTACTATTTTGGCTGTTTCAAGAAAGGGCTTATCACCGCTGACCGCAGATACCACGTGAACCATTCTTCCCTTTTCCCCAACATAAAAAGAGATACAGTTCATAAGCTCATAGGGGGTAACACCGAAAACCTCCGCCAGCTTTTCCACGATGAAAGTCGAAGGCGAGGTAAGATATCCGCTCTCTATATTTTTAACGGTTGTAACCCCTGTGCCGATTCTTTGAGCAAGCTGCTCTTGCGTTATTCCCGATGAAATTCTGAGCCTTGTTATATGAGCACTGATAATATTCATTCTTGTACTCCTTTGCTTTTTATGCTACCGTTTATTATAGCATAAAAAGCGGCTGTGTTCAAGTATCGGAGAGGTTTATTTCTCATACAACGCAATATTTATTGCATCGGCAATTATATCGGAGGCTTGCTGTGAAATAATGTCCACATCGTTTGGGGTAACAACCATGCTCTCACCCCTCTTGGTAATAATATTTTGTGCGAGCCTTTGCTCATTTTCCTCCTGTTCATTTTTAGGCAGCTTCTGTATAATATCCATTGCCAGAGTCAATACATCTGCAACCATAGGTACGCCTATGGCAATTACGGGAACTCCTAAAGTTTCCTCATTTAAGGCTCTGCGGTGATTACCCACTCCGCTTCCGGGGGTTATTCCTGTGTCGCTTATCTGAAGCGTGGTGCCTAATCTGCTTAGATTTCTTGCAGCGAGAGCATCAATTGCTATTATAAGCTGAGGCTTTACAAACTCTATAACGCCTTTTACTATTTCACTTGTTTCAATACCTGTTATCCCCAAAACACCGGGAGCGATAGCACTTACAGGGCGTAGTGAAAGATTAAATTCATTATTTGTAGCCTTTGAAATGTGGCGTGTGACCGTAAGCTTTCCCACAGCTTTGGGACCTATTGAATCGGGGGTAATATCCCGATTTCCAAGTCCTACTACCAAAACGGAGGCATCGGGAAACCCTTTGATAAGCTTTTTTAATTCCGCAGAAACCGCATTTACAGCTCTGTCACAGATTTCGTCGTCGGGTAGCGACAAGTCCTTTATTTCCACAGTCACATAGTTTCCTATAGGTTTGCCTATTTTTTCTGCGGCATCATTGTCTTTTATTTTTACATGAGTCACACTGATGCCGTCACTATCGTGACGGAGGCTCTCAATTCCTGCAATTTCTCCCGCAAACATTTCACGCCTTTCCAAGGCAAGGTCGCTTCTGAAATTCATTGCCGTTTACCCTCCTTTTTCTCTTTTTCTTCTTTTAAAAGCTCTCCTGTGACTATATCAGAATATGCTCTTGCGAGCCATATTATATTAGGATCATCTTCCACTACTCCTTCGGGAAGGAGTATACTGTCATTGGGTGTATTTTCGTTCATTGATTAATCAACCTTTCAAAATAGTATAGCCGAAATTTCGGCTATGTTAGTATTTCTCAGGCAATAAAAAAAATGCAAAGAAGCAAGCTTCTTTGCATTTTTGTTTTTATTGAAATTAGTTTGTGATTGTCTTTTCTGTTTCCTTATCGAAAATATGAATCTTAGAGGAATCAAGAGCAATTTTAATCTTGTCGCCAACCTTTGCTATGCTGTCAGACTTAACACGAGCAATGAGGTTGATACCGTCAACAACTACGTAAAGGTAGGTTTCAGCACCCATCATTTCTGTTACTTCTACTTCAGCACTGATGATTGCATCGGAGAACTTCTCGATAGAATCTGCATCATCATAAAGGTCTTCGGGACGGATACCCATAACAACAGTCTTTCCTACATAAGCCTTAGCCTTTTCTGCCTTTTCAGCAGCAAGCTTAACTTCGTTGGAACCGAACTTAACATAAAGGTCGCTGCCCTTTTCTACTATTTCAGCATCGCAGAAGTTCATCTGGGGTGAACCAATGAAGCCTGCAACGAACATATTTACGGGGAAGTTGTAAAGCACCTGAGGAGAATCAACCTGCTGAACGAAGCCGTCCTTCATAACAACGATTCTTGTACCCATTGTAAGAGCCTCTGTCTGGTCATGAGTAACGTAGATGAAGGTTGTCTGAAGTCTGTGATGAAGCTTGGAAATTTCAGATCTCATCTGAACACGAAGCTTAGCATCAAGGTTTGAAAGGGGTTCGTCCATAAGGAATACGAGGGGCTCACGAACGATTGCACGACCGAGAGCAACACGCTGACGCTGACCGCCTGAAAGAGCCTTGGGCTTTCTCTCAAGAAGATGCTCAATATCAAGAATACGAGCTGCTTCCTGAACTCTTCTCTGGATTTCGCCCTTTGGAGTCTTTCTGAGCTTAAGACCGAATGCCATGTTCTCGTAAACTGTCATATGGGGATAAAGAGCATAGTTCTGGAAAACCATTGCGATATCTCTATCCTTGGGAGCAACGTCGTTCATAAGCTTGCCGCCGATGTAAAGCTCACCTTCACTGATTTCTTCAAGACCTGCAATCATTCTAAGAGTTGTAGACTTACCGCAACCTGAAGGACCAACAAGGATAACGAATTCCTTATCTTCAATGTCGAGAGTAAAATCGGATACAGCTACAACACCACCGCTGTATTTCTTATAAATATGCTTTAACTGTAAATCTGCCATTTAACTGACCTCCTAAATAAATATACACATGTATCAAATTTACACTGTTTACATTTTAACACAAATTTATCCTTTTTCAAATACTATGATTTCACAAATTTACTCTTTTTTTTTGTGAACATTGTATAGGTAGTCAATTTCCTCATCGGTCAAACACCTGTATTCTCCGATTTTCAGCTTTTTATCAAGATAAAGCTCTCCATATGAAAGGCGTTTAAGATACACCACATTATTTCCCACAGCCTTTGCCATTCGCTTAATTTGGTGAAACTTCCCTTCGGTTATCGTGAGCTCTATTTCGTTTGAGCCTATTCTTTTTGCTTTTGCTTCTTTTGTAATGCAGTCGCCTATATCCACACCGTTTTCAAGCATTTTTATTTCTTCATCGCTTATATCACATTCAAGCCGAAGAAAATACGTTTTGCCGAAATTTTTATTTGGCGAAAGAAGATTGTGGGCTGTCTCACCATCATTGGTGAGAAGAAGAAATCCCTCGGTATCAATATCCAGTCTTCCCACGGGAAAAAGCTGGTACCTTGCGTAAGAGGGGTCAAGAAGCTCAAGCACGGTGTTTTGCTTTTTATCCTCTGTTGCACTTATATAGCCTTGGGATTTATTAAGCATGATATATATAAATTTTTTATAGAATATTTCTTGACCGTCAAAGAGTACATTTGCGTTTTCGGGGATATGCACAGCAATATCCTTCATCACTGTCCCATTAACTGTTATTCTTCCGCACTTTATTGCTTTTCTTGATTCACTCCTTGTAAGAGCCGCCGCATCAGACACAAATTTATCAAGACGCATGGTCTTTCCCTCTTTTCTTCAGCCATTTATCTTATTATAGAATCAGTGAACAAATTAGATGACAATATTTTGGCGATATACTCGCTATCGCTCGTGCGATATAATCTCACATAAGTTCGCTTGCGATATTTTGCAAGCAAAGCGATATGATATAAATTCCTTTTTTTCTCACCCCGAAGGGGTATATCGCATTACGAAGTAATATATCGCACCGCAAGGTATATCGCAAATTCCGTCAGGAATTTATATCGCTGAGTTTAATCGTTTAGCGATTAAACTCATTATAGCATTAATCAATCTTTTTTTCAATAGGAATCATAATTCCGTCAAGCGTTATGCTTGAAATATCTCCGCCGATTATCTCCCCTTCATACACAAGTATGTTGGCACGGGCATTTCGTGACGGAATAAGGTAGGTGTATCTTTTGCATAGCTTTCCCTTGTAGGGCGAAAGATCATAGCCTGCGGTTTTCAAAAGCTCATTATAGCGGGTATACACCTCATTAAATTCCATCGGTATGGTAAATTCCACCACCTCATAAGGAGTTTCGGATACGTCATCATAGCCCATTTCCTTTACAGTGCGTGAAAACACTTCTATATTCTTTGTTGTTTCTTCCGTGGGAAATGAAATTATGCACATGAAAGTCACAAAGAAAATAAGCCGCATATATTTTTTCATAAAAAAACACCCTTTCGGAACATTTTTATTCCGAAAAGGTGCTTTATATTCTCTTACTCAGCAGAGAAAGGAAGAAGTGCAATGTGACGAGCACGCTTAATAGCGATTGTCAGCTGACGCTGATGCTTAGCACATGTGCCTGTGATTCTTCTGGGAAGAATCTTTGCTCTCTCTGAAACGTAACGACGAAGCTTTGCAACGTCTTTGTAGTCGATATCTGCTACCTTATCAACGCAGAACTGGCAAACTTTTTTCTTTGCCTTTCTTGCTCTGAAAGGTCTTTCAGTCTTTTCCTTTTCCATCATGGCTAAAACCTCCTTTAGCATACGAGAGCCGTACCCCATATGCCTTAATCTTGTTAAATTTGCATACTTTTAATTTGTCGTCCTCTAAAGGCAACAGCCTTTAATCGTCCTCCGCATCAAAATTATATCAAATTTCTCTGCGTTTAAGGTCGAAGAGTTTTAAAACTGTAAATTTTGCTATAAGGCAAAGAAAATTCAAGAATAATACTGACGTATATTCGCAGAATTTTCTGTAGCATCATTCAAAATTTACGTTTTAAAACCATATGTGGTTCGACACTCGTATGCTCAGAATGGTAAATCATCATCAGTGCCCATAGGAGAAATAGGTTCGGGAAGCGAAGTAAAGTCATTAGCCTGTGAGAATGATTCCTCAGTGCTGTAGCCTTGTGTATCACGCTTGCTTTCAGCGAAATACACCTGACTTACGATAACTTCTGTAGCGTAACGCTTCTTACCGTCCTGATCATCCCAGGAGCGAGTCTGAATACTTCCCTCAAGAGCAACCATATTGCCTTTTTTGAAGTATTTGGAAATAAACTCCGCAGTCTGTCTCCACGCAACGCAGTTGATGAAATCTGCCTTACGCTCTTCGCCCTGACGGACAAAGTTACGGTCTACCGCAATTGAAAAAGCACAAGTGCTTACTCCCTGCGGTGTGCTGCGAAGCTCGGGGTCACGAGTAAATCTGCCCATCAAAATAACCTTGTTAAGCATATTTCTACCTCCCTTTACGCTTCCTTGCGGATTGTGATAGTACGCATTACACCATCGGTGATTCCGTAAATTCTCTCAAGTTCCTTGGGGAATTCAGGATTTGATGCGAAGTTCACAAGAACGTAGTAACCTTCTGTCTTGAAGTCGATAGGATAAGCAAGCTTTCTCTTACCCCATACGTCTACGCTTTCAACTGTTCCGTTATCAGCGATGAGCTTCTGGAACTTCTCGGAAAGAGCGTTAATCTTCTCCTCCTCAAGCGCAGTGTCAAGAACAAAAATGGTCTCATACTTGTTGATAATTTCAGCCATTTTCTACACCTCCTTCTGGTCTTTGGCCCCGAACAAACCCGGAGCAAGGATAGCATTTCATCAAAATGCCATGTTATTATATAACGCAAATTACTGATTGTCAAGCTTTTTTTATGAGTTTTGAAAAATTCTGCTTTTCAGACTTTTTACAAAGTCGAAAAGGCAGTACGCTCTGCGTACTGCCTCAGTTTGTTCCAGATTAATTACGAGAGAAATCAGATAGCTCTTACAACTTTTCCGCTTCTCAGGCAACGGGAGCAAACGTGGATTGTCTTGGGAGAACCGTTAACAACTGCCTTTACAGTCTTAACATTAGCCTTCCAAGCACGATTTGATCTTCTGTGAGAGTGGCTTACCTTAATACCAAAAGTAACACCCTTACCGCATACATCACATTTAGCCATATCTATTTCCCTCCTTAGGAATACTTTCATTTCATAACACGCATAGGATATTCTAACAGATAAAAACAAAAAAAGCAAGCATTTTTTTTATTTTTTTCAAATTTATTGAAATTCCGTGCAAGAAAACGCCTTTTAGATAACTATTACCTTGATTTTTTACCAATTTGAGGTATAATATATAATAATGAAATAATTCCATGCGGAAGGAGCAGGAAAATGAAAAACCTTATTATAATAGACGGAAACAGCATCGTAAACCGTGCATATTACGGAGTACGCCCTCTTTCCACCAAAACAGGTATTCCGACTAACGCTATATTCGGATTTATGAATATTATGCTTAAATACATTGACGAATACAGGCCTGACTATCTTTGCGTGGCATTTGACCTTAAAGCTCCTACCTTCCGCCATAAGATGTATGAAGCGTACAAGGCACAGAGAAAGGGTATGCCCGACGACCTTGCCGAGCAGATGCCCCACCTCAAGGAGGTACTCTCCGCTATGAACATACTTCAGCTTTCATTGGAGGGGTATGAGGCAGATGACATCATCGGAACGGTGAGCCGTATCTGTGACGAGAACAATTTACGGTGCAACATTGTAACGGGCGACAAGGACGACCTTCAGCTTGCGAGCAAGAACACCCATGTGCTTCTTACTACCACAAGAATGGGGCAGACTACAACAGAAGAATTAGACAGTGACGGAGTTTTTGAAAAGTACTCAGTTACCCCCGAAGAATTTATTGCCGTAAAGGCACTGATGGGCGATTCCTCGGACAATATTCCCGGAGTAAAAGGAATTGGCGAAAAAACAGCCTTTGATTATATTAATCATTTTCATTCCTTGGATAATCTCTACGCCGATATTGAAAGTGACTACATCAAAAAAGCGGCACGTGAAAAGCTGATTGCAGGCAAGGACGACGCATATATGTGCTACAAGCTTTGCACTATTGACAAAAATGTTCCCATTGATTTTAAAATCGAAGATGCTTTGTATAAGGAAGCAGACAATGCGGCCCTTTCAAAAAAGCTTGAGGAATTAGAGCTTCGAAAAATTGCCGAAAGGCTCTGCACCACTGCTCCTAAAGAGGCAACTGAAGCAGAAAAGCCCATAGAGGCAACACAGACTGATATAGAAAATGCCTCAAAGCAGGATTCATTTTACTTTATACTAAATGAAGAAAAAATCGAATTCTGTACGGAGAAAAAGGCGTATACCGCAGACATCACTGCACTCAAATCGGTTTTGGAAGACGAAAGAATAAAAAAATACACTCACGAATATAAAAAGGTACGTCATATTCTCAGCGAAAAAGGCATCAAGCTTTCGGGAGAATATTATGACAGTGAGATTGCCGCATATATCATAGACCCCTCAAGAAGCGAATATAATATAAATGAGCTTTTTGCCCTTTATGATTTACCCATTTCCGTAGTTTCTCTCCCCGACCTTGCAAATAAGCAGACGGAGGAAATTTCAAACAGAGGTCAGCTTGAATTATTAAATAATATAGAACTGCCCCTTGAAAACGTTCTTTACAGCATGGAGGTTTCGGGCTTTAAAATCGACCGTGACGAGCTTTATAAATTTGCCAAAATGCTTGGCGAAAGAATTAGTGCTCTTGAAAACGCAATATATTTCATGGCAGGCAGCAAGATTAATATTAATTCTACCAAGCAGCTCGGAAAGCTTCTCTTCGAGGACATGGGGCTTCCCGTAATAAAGAAAACCAAAACAGGCTATTCCACGGATTCCTCCGTTTTGGAAAAGCTTCGTGGAAAGCATGAAATTATAGACCTTATAATCGAATACCGTCACTTGGCAAAGTTAAAGTCCACCTATGCCGATGCTTTTCTTCCGCTTTTGGATAGTGAAGGAAGAATCCGTTCCACCCTTAAACAAACCGTTACCGCCACAGGCAGAATCAGCTCTGCCGAGCCTAATTTGCAGAATATCCCTGTCCGCACGGAAATAGGAAGGGAAATCCGCAAAATGTTTGTGGCAAAGGAGGGGCATCTTTTAGTAGGTGCAGACTACTCACAGATTGAGCTTAGAGTGCTTGCACACATGGCACAGGATAAGGTAATGCAGGACGCATTTATAAATGATGATGATATTCATACCATAACGGCAACACAGGTGTTCAATGTTCCTGATTTTCTTGTGACAGACGATATGCGTTCCCGTGCAAAGACAGTTAATTTCGGAATTATTTACGGGCAGAGCGAATTTTCCCTTGCAGGAGAGCTTAAAATAAGCCGCAAGGAAGCCAAAGAATATATCGACAGCTACTTTAACCATTACAGCGGTGTAAAAAGCTATATGGAAACCACCATTGAAAAAGCAAAAGAGGACGGCTTTGTTACTACTGTTTTCGGCAGAAGAAGATATATCCCCGAACTTAATGCGAAAAATTTCAACCTCCGTTCATTCGGCGAGCGTGCTGCGATGAACGCTCCCATTCAGGGAACGGCGGCGGATATTATCAAGATTGCCATGGTTAAGGTATATGATGCTCTCAAAGAGAAATGCCCCGAAGCAAGGCTTATTCTTCAGGTGCATGATGAGCTTATCTGCGAAGTGCCTGAGGATAAAGCACAGCTTGTAAGCGAAATATTAAAGGAAGAAATGGAAAATGCGGTAAGTCTCAGCGTTCCGCTTCGTGCCGACGTTAAGATAGGCAGAAGTTGGTATGAAACCAAGTGACGGACGCAAATCAAAGAAAGGGAAATTTCCATGAAAATGTTAATAGGTCTTACGGGCAGAACAGGCAGTGGAAAATCATGTGCCGCCCGTATATTTGAAGATTTGGGTGCATTTGTTGCCGATTGTGACAGCGTTGCACACGAAATTCTTTTTGACAATGAAATAAAGAAAAAGCTTTGCACATTATTTTCCGACTCAATTTTGGACAGCGAAAGTAACATAGACAGAAAAGCCTTGGGAGCTATAGTTTTTTCCGATGAAAAGAAGCTCCTTTTGTTAAACGGCGTTGTGCATAAGGCGATTGTTGAAAGATGCTTGTCTTTATGCAAGGAAAGCGGCAAGGATATATGCATTATGGACGGAAGCGAGCTTGAGGCAAGCGGTGCCAACCTTTTGTGCAAGCATATAGTAGTAATCAAGGCAGATGAAAAAATACGCCTTGAAAGGATTATGAAGCGTGACAATATAAGTCGAGAAGATGCCCTAAAGCGTATGAATTCACAGAAGGATTACAGCGGAAAAGCAATTATTATTGAAAATAATCTCGGAGAAGATGCATTAGAAGAAAAAATCCGTCTTCATTATAATAAATTTTTAGGAGAATGCTTCAGTGGCTAAGACATGTAAAAGCTTTTTTACAACATTATTCTTCATTATTTCAATCATAGCCGTTACGCTATGGATTTTTCGGGGAATATTCCCGATTAAACACGAAAATACAATAAAAAAATACTGCGAGGAATACGGCGTAAATCCTCCTCTTGTATATGCCCTGATAAAAGCGGAAAGCAATTTCAGGGAAAACGCACAAAGCCACGCAGGGGCAAAGGGCTTGATGCAGATAACGGACGGAACCTTTGAATACTGCTTGAAAAGCCTGGGTGTTCCCGATGTAAATATTTTTAATACACAAGCCAATATACAGTGCGGAATCTGGTATCTCTCCTATCTGCTTGACAAGTACGGCGGAAACACGGAAAATGCCATTGCCGCATACAACGCAGGTGAAACCAACGTAGACAGATGGCTTAACGATTCAAAATACAGCAAGGATTCAAAAAACCTTTTGGATATTCCTTTCGGGGAAACAAAACGCCACGTCGGAAAAATCCAAAGATATGTTAAAATTTACGAGCATATATATTTTTAAGGTGTAATCATATGAAAAAAATCTTCCTTTTATTATTGGAGGTTTTCCTCCTTTTTACAGGTTGCGAAAGCACACAGGAAAGAATAACTAAGCAAAGCTTTGCCTTTGACACGGTTATAAGTATAACTTCTGACAAAAAAGACAAAGAGCATATCGACGAAGCACTTAGAATGTGCAATGAATATGAGCTTATATTCAGCCGCACAAATCCTGAAAGTGAGCTTTATAAAATTAATAATTTATCGGTAAGCACTCTATCCCCCCATATGGAAAATGTGCTTGAGTTTTCTCTTGATTTTTCCGAAAAAACCCATGGGGCGTTTGATATTACCGTAGCCCCCCTGTGTGCACTGTGGAATGTGAATAGCCGCAAGGAGCCGCCATCGGAGGCAGAGGTTAAAGCGGCATTAAATACAGTAGGTTATGAAAAGCTTTCTCTTTCTCCTTTTTCTCTTAATGGAGCTACGCTTGATTTGGGAGCAGTGGCAAAGGGATATATTGCAGACAAGCTGGCAGAGCATTTTAAGGAAAAAGGCGTAGACAATGTAATAATCGACCTCGGCGGAAACGTAGAGGTTTTGGGAGAATATACGGTGGGAATACGAAACCCATCTTCCCCCGATGAGGTTTTTGCCACAATTAAGCTAAAGGATAAAAGTGCAGTTACAAGCGGAGCTTATCAAAGGTATTTTGAGTATGAGGGAAAAAAGTATCACCATATAATAGACCCCCGGACGGGCTACAGCTCCCGGAGCGGCATTTCCTCCGTAACGGTTATTTCCCCTTCCTCAATGCATGCCGATGCTCTCAGTACAGCTATATTTATTTTGGGAGAAGAAGCTATTTCTTTATGCAGTGAATTTCCCGATACGGATGCACTGATTATTACTGATGACGCTGATGTAATAACCACTGATAATTTTGAAGAAAAATATAATTTGTCTATTCAATAAAAATTTCAAATATTTTATCAAAAAAACCTTGCATTTTGGAATTATATATGCTATAATGCATTTTGTTCCATAATGTGTTGGAGGTGAAAATATAATGCCTAACATTAAATCAGCTAAGAAGAGAGTTCTTGTTATCGACAAAAAAACTCTTGAAAATCGTATGGTTAAATCAGCTATCAAGACAGAGCTTAAGAAGTTTGAAGCAGCTGTTAGCGAAGGAAATAAGGCTGCCGCTCAGGAGCTTTACAATCTTTGTGCTAAGAAGCTTGACCAGGCTGTAGCTAAGGGTGTTTACAAGAAGAACACTGTTAGCCGCAAGAAGAGCCAGCTCGCTAAGGCACTCGGTGCTATAGCGTAAGTTTTTGATTGCTTAAAATCAGGGTATGTACTTAGTACATACCCTTGTTTTGTTTCATTATGGGGAGTAGCAAAAGCAGGTATCAGAGAGATACCTGCTTTTTTGTTTCCTTATATTTATTTGTTCTTCTCGTATATCAGCATCAGGCCTTTAAGGAGCAAATCCTCGTCCACTATAATGTCACGCTTACAAAGGGGCACAATTACCTTTGCAAGTCCGCCTGTGGCGATTACGGTGCATTTTTCTCCAAGCTCACTTTCAAACCTGTCCACTATTCCCTCAATAGCACCTGCATTTCCGTAGAGAATACCGCTCTTGATGGAATCTATCGTATTGCTTCCGATAATTTTTTTGGGTTTTTCAAAAGCTACCTTGGGAAGCTGAGAGGTTCTTCCGATAAGTGCATCATGTGAAACTGCAACACCGGGAAGAATAGCACCTCCCAAAAACTGCTTCTGCTTATCAATTACCGAAACAGTGGTCGCTGTACCCATATCCACAATAATTTGCGGAAGCGGATATTCCTCTATCCCTGCAACAGCGTCAACTACCAAATCACTTCCAAGCTGTGCAGGGTTATCAATTACAATACTGATACCGGTTTTAAGTCCGGGACCTACCACCATAACAGATATACCGCAGAGCTTTTCTATTGCTTCCTTGACTACATTTGTGACGGAGGGTACAACCGATGAAATGATTGCTCCGTCAATTGCTTTGTAATCAACGCCGTACATATCAAACGCAGTCTTGAGAAGCACGCCGTATTCAAGCCGTGTTGCTCGGTGAGCCGTGGAAAGGCGTTCACGGAAAAGAATATTCCCCCCCTCAACACAGCCTGCTACAATATTTGTATTACCAATATCAATTACTAAAATCATTTTTTAGAAGCCACCTTAATAATGCGGACAATCGCAGGTGCAAACACTATAATAACAGCCATTTCAATAAGAAAATTTGTACCTACCAGTCCAAAAATCATGTATTTACCGACATTGCTTCCGAAGCCTAAGCCTTCTCCCCACACTGCCAGTGTATCCATAAAGAACGCCAAACACCCCAAAAGGAACACGCCTGTATTTGTCACAGGGCATATTAATGCAGATAAAATAGCCGTTGCATAAGAAACGTCCTTTTGTTTTTTACTAAAAGCTTTGGCAATAAGTTCGTACACTAACCCTGAAACAAAACCACACGCCGTACCCTTAAGAAGCACCGTGAGAATTGTTCCCAAAGCGTTCACCACCATAAAAGGTGCTGCATCGCCTGTTGCAAGAACTGTTACTCCGAATACAAATCCGAGCCATGCTCCCATACCTTTTCCGCAAAGCACCGCACCAATTACAATTGGAACCAGCGACAGGGTGATTGAAAATGTACCTGTTCTGATTGCCATGCTTACGAACTGAAGCAAAACCACCAATGCCGTCAACAATGCACCTGTAACCATAGTACTTGTCGACATTTTTCTTCTGTTTACCATATTAAATTCCTCCTTGTTATTATTCCCCATTCGGGGATACAATACAAATACGCCATTATAATACTACATTTGTTCCTGTTTGTAAAGTTTTTTTTAGTTTTTACAAATATTTTTGTTTACTAAGTAGTCTTTTTGTATTATAATAGGTAGTCGATGAGGTGACTACGAATGATTTTATTATTAAAACAGGTGCTTGTTCTCTTTTCTTTTGCGGCAATAGGATTTTATCTGGCAAAAAGCAAAAAAATCAAAACAGAGCATACACCCATTCTTTCTTCGCTTTTGGTAAATGTAATTCTGCCCTTTAATGTTTTCAAAACATTTTCCGCTAACTTTACCAAGGAATATGTTGCAAGCAATTATCAGCTTTTAATTGCTTCAGGTGCGGTTATAATTTGCCTCGCAATTATAATGCATTTTGTAGCAAAGCTTTTTGATAAAAGGCAGTATGAGCAGGGTATCTGTGAATATTCGCTGACTATTCCCAACTACGGATACATGGGCTATCCTATGGCTGAGGCAATCGGCGGAGCAGGCGGTCTTCTTAACGCTATGGTTTTCGGATTTCCCATTTCTTTTTATACATATACTATAGGATATTGCAAGCTGTCCAAGATGAATATTACATTCAAAAAGCTTTTTAATCCCGTTATGATTTCAATGCTGCTTGGAGCTATTTTCGGTTTTTCCGGAATAAAAATACCCTCTGTTCTCTCCGATATTTTTGGAAAGGCAAGTGCCTGCATGGGACCTGTCAGTATGCTTTTGGCAGGAATGGTGGTTTCCGAATTTGATTTTGGGGAGCTTCTTTCCATGAAAAGGGTATATATTATCACTGCGTTGAGACTCGTTATAATCCCCGTAATAATCGGGTATGCACTGTTGCCCTTCAATAAAGTTGCAATGGAAACCGCTGTAATTCTTTTTGCTATGCCCTGCGGTCTTAATACAATTATCTTTCCCCGCCTTGTAGGAGAGGATTGCCGCATAGGTGCAGGACTGGCACTTCTTTCAAATATTCTGGCGTGTATTACAATTCCGTTGGTGTTGGGTTTTTTTGGCATCGGGGGTTAAGATTGTTACCGAAAAATGCTTTTATAGAAATTTTTCTTGACAATAAATAAAAATTGATGTAAAATCAAAAACAATCGAATAATAAATTATACAGGGGAGCTTGTGAAGCAGGCTGAGAGGAAGTAATCAAACTTCGACCCTTACAACCAACACTGTTGGTTAACCTGATGCGGATAATGCCGCCGTAGGAAGTCATAGTTTGCTTTTAACGGATAGTCCATATCAGGGACTATCCGTTTTTTATGTATGACGGATATATTAATTACACCCTACTTGATTTTGGAGGTGATTTGAATGGTAAAAATTAACGGAGAAGATTTGAATGTTGGCGGTAAGTCCGTTGCAGAATATCTTAATTCTGCAGGTTACGACTTAATGCGTGTTGCGGTTGAACTTAACGGCGATATAGTTCCCAAAGCACAGTATGAAGATACTGTTTTTAAGAATGGAGACAGCGTTGAGGTTGTAAGCTTTGTGGGAGGTGGCTGATATGATTCCAACAAAAAAAGAATGGTTGAAAGCTCTGAATGACAGACACGGTACTATGTTCCAGAAGAAAATCTCATCTGCAACTGTTGCCGTATGCGGTCTCGGTGGTCTTGGCTCTGACATTGCCATCGCACTTGCCCGTGCAGGGATAGGAAAACTCATACTGATAGATTCTGACACAGTGGATATAACAAATCTTCACCGTCAGCAGTACAAGGCAAATCAAATTGGAATGAGCAAAACAGAAGCTTTGCAGGATAACCTAAAAGAAATAAATCCTTATCTTGAAACCGATATATATACAATTCGGCTTGATGAAAACAATGCTAAGAATATTCTTTCAGATGCCGATATTATCTGCGAAGCATTTGACAACGCAGAGTGTAAAGCTATGCTGACAAATTTTGTTTTAGAGAAAATGCCGGATAAATATATTGTTGCCGCATCAGGTATGGCAGGACTTGGCAGTGCCAATGCAATACATACTCGAAAAATTTCAAAACGATTTTATCTTTGCGGCGATGAAGTAAGCGATGTAAACGATGGAATCGGTCTTGTTTCATCAAGAGTGATGCTTTGTGCTGCACATCAGGCACATACAGTTTTAAGAATTATAGCTAAAAAATTTGAAGTATAGAAAGAAGGAAATACAAATGAGCAGCGATAAACTTGTTATCGGCGGTCACGAATTTAATTCCCGATTTATATTAGGTTCGGGAAAATACTCTCTTAATTTAATAGAAGCTGCACTGAATGACGCAGGTGCGGAGATTATAACCCTTGCAGTTCGCCGTGCAAACACAAAAGAGCAGGAAAACATTTTAGATTTTATCCCGAAAGGAGTTACCCTGCTCCCTAACACAAGCGGAGCACGAAACGCTGAGGAAGCTGTACGGATTGCAAGGCTTGCCCGCGAGCTTGGATGCGGTAATTTTGTTAAAATTGAAATTATGCGTGATTCAAAGTATCTGCTTCCCGATAATCAGGAAACCATCAAAGCAACACAAATTCTTGCAAATGAAGGGTTTGTTGTTATGCCGTATATGTACCCTGACCTGAATGTTGCTCGTGATTTGGTTAATGCCGGCGCAGCTACCATAATGCCCCTTGCATCGCCCATAGGCTCTAACAAAGGTCTTGCTACTAAGGACTTTATTCAGATTCTTATTGATGAAATTGATTTACCGATTATTGTTGATGCAGGTATCGGCAAACCTTCACAGGCA
>JAZQAB010000097.1:0-24578 GCA_045545055.1 Clostridia bacterium
AGAGTGAAAAAGTCTAATATTTTTTCGGATAAAATTGATATAGTTTTACTGGTGAGTGTTATTCTCGCTTCCGTTTTCGGTATTTTAATTATTAACAGTGCTACATATGCTCTTGATACGCATTTGAAATATGTGGCAGTGCAGAGCATTGCTCTCCTTTTGGGAATCGGGGCAATGACGCTTACCATATTTTTCAGCTACAAGTACATAGAAAAGCTCCGCTATCTCATTTTTCTTTTGGGAATAGGGATGCTGATTTTAGTGCTTGCATTGGGTAAGCTTTCCAACGGAACGCAGGGCTGGCTGGTGTTGGGGCCTGTAACGCTTCAGCCCTCGGAAATTGCCAAGGTGTGCTTTATTATAACCCTTTCAACCCACCTTGCAAAAAAGCACGAGTCAATAAACAAGAGAAAAACGCTTTTGGGACTTGTTTTGCATTTGCTCTGCTACATGATTCCCGTTCTGCTTCAGCCCGACTTTGGCACGGCAACTGTTTTTGCGGTGATATTTGCATTTGAGCTGTTTTTTGCAGGCATATATAAAAAGTATATTGCAGGTGTGTTTGCATTGGGTGCTATCGCTTCACCCGTGATATGGTTCTTTTTGAAGGATTATCAGAAAAGCAGAATTATAACTCTGTTTTTCCCTGAGAGTGACCCTTTGGGTGGTGGCTACCATGTTTTGCAATCCAAGCTTGCCATAGGTAGCGGTATGATTACAGGCAGGGGCTATCTTCAGGGACCGCAGACGCAGTCGGGCTTTCTCCCCGAAAAGCAAACAGACTTTGCTTTCTCCGTTTTAGGAGAGGAATTGGGGCTTATAGGTGCGGTTTTTATCACTGCATTACTGCTGATTATAGTTTACCGCTGTTTTGACAATGCGAAAAGCTGTTCTCATGACCCCTTTGGTGAATTTATTTGCATTGGCGTAGGCTCGATGATGTTTTTCCATATAGTAGAGAACATCGGAATGTGCCTTGGTCTTCTTCCTATCACGGGAATTCCGCTTCCCTTTATCAGCTACGGGGGAAGTAATCTGGTAACCTGTTTTATCGCTATCGGACTGGTCCAGAACGTCCGTATGCGAAGACGAGCTACTAAATTTGATTTTATGGATTAATGTTGGGGATTTGAAAGAAGCGTGCCGCTTCACCCTTGCCGCACTCAACCCCTGTGCGAACATAGCTTCATGCGACTTAATTTTATGAAAATCCCTATATGGTAAAAAAGAAGCGTGCCGCTTCACCCTTGTCGCACACAATCCTTGTGCGAACATAGCTTCATGCGTCTTAATTTTACGCAAATTCCTATATGGTAAAAAGAGCGGTGTGAAAAAGTCAAACTTTTTCACACCGCCTTTTTTGCTCTCATTTTCAATAATTACTCATTAAAATTGAGTAATTATATATTGACAAATAATATTTTTGGGTTTATAATATGAATATAGTTAATATTAAACAGTAATTGATTGATAGGATTGATTAAATGCTTAATAGTAATGAATATAATACTATTCTTTTGGACATAGGTCTTAAAATAGGATATTATCGCAGGAGAGCAGGGCTTACGCAGGCGGAGCTTGCGGAGCACACGGGGCTGACACTTTCCTACATCAGTCAGCTTGAAAGCCCCAATCTTCCCTACTGCCCGTCGATTAAGGCACTTTTCACCATTGCAAAGGCTTTGGGGGTAAAGGCGTCGAAAATAATTGAAATAGAAGATTAGCAAATGGGAAGTCGAGCCCCACACGGTTTTAAGAGATGAATTTCCATTGGCTTTAGTTTCATCCTCATAGAAAAGCGAGGTGCATTTTCAAGAAGAAAATGCACCTCGCTTCTTTCAGCTATACAATTTTGCGACACATTGGGGACAGTCCCCAATGTGTCGCATTAATCTTTGTCGGTTACCAACTCAGTCCGGACGCAAAATGGTCGAAGCGGTACGCTTCATATTTCACTCGGTTCAAACATAGGCATCATCTGAAGCTTGAACAGATTCATTTTATGAAGGCGGTCAATTCTTGCCTTCTTTTCTTCGTCATCAATTTCACCTGTGCGGATATAGCGGTCAAGCATTGCATAGGTGAAGCCTAAATTTTCCTCATCAGTCTTTCCGCAAAGTCCGTCAATCGGAACTTTTTCCACAAGCTCATGGGGAAGTCCCATAAGATGACCGATTTCTTTAAGCTCTGTCACTGTAATTTTTGCAAGGGGAGAAAAATCTCCTGCCGCATCGCCGTAACGTGTGGAATAACCTACCCAGTCTTCTGAAAGATTGCAGGTATTTGCAACCCTTCCGTTGAAGCACTGAGAAACTGCATATAAGGTTGCCATGCGGATTCTGGGAGGAATATTGGTATTTGCCTGTGAGGTAAGCCCTATTTCCTTTGGAAATGCACCCTTTAAGCCGTCGATTGAATCCTTTACATTTATAACAAAATGCTTTATCCCCAAATGCTCCACAAGCTTATATGAACATGAAATATCCGCCTGTTCTCCGCAGGGCATCAAAACGCCGATTACTCGTTCCTTCCCAAGTGCTTCGACGCACAGTGCCGCAACAATGGAACTGTCTTTTCCTCCCGAAATTCCCACAATTGCATTGCAATCCTTGCCGTTTTCCTCAAAGAATTTTCTTATCCATTCCACACATTCGTTTTTTACTTTCAACGCATCAAACATATTCATCACCCTAAATATATTTATTTTACACTAATCTGACAAGACCGCATTGTTTCAAGTGCGGCACGGTGCTTTTCAGGGGTTACCCCTGCACAGCAGCTTGAATCTACACTTATATTAATTTCGGGGAAGCTTGCCTTTAATATCAAAGCATTTGAAACAACGCAGATGTCGGTGCAAAGACCGATAAGCTCGATTTGAGCATTATCCATGTCATTTTCCTCTGCCAACACAAACGGCAAATCAACGCTTCCGAAAGTGATTTTCTCTATTTCCGTATAGGATTCTTTTTTGTCAAGTGCTTCCTTTACTGCAGGATTTAACTGCCAGCCCTCGCTCTCCCTTATACAATGAGCAACGGGAAGATTCCTGCCCTCGCTTGTCTTCATATAATCCTCGTAATGGGTGTCATATGTCACATATATTTCCCCGTCGAAGCTTTCTATCTTTTTCACAACATTTTCTACAATTGCTGCCGCTTCCTTACTTCCCAATGCACCGTCTACAAAATCGTTCTGCATGTCTACAACAATAAGTATCTTTTTCATATTATAAACTTCCTTTCTACCTAAAATTCAAATTTAACAGTTCCGTCTTCAAGCTTTAAAGAAGCCGAAAATGCTTTCCCCGATTTTTTGGAAATAAAACCGTCAATTTTTCCTGTTTTTCCGCTTTGAAGAAGCAATTTCATATGAGAAATTGAAATTACTCTGTCCAAAATAACATTATTCACGCTGAATTTGCAGCCTTCCTTATATTTATCACAGCCGTACCCGTAGCGTGTTCTCAGCACATTACCGCCACAAAGAGGGCATATTCCTATATTATCCCCCACAAAGCCGTCATCGGTGTCCTGTGCTTCAGGCATTTTAGTTCTGTCAAAAATTCTGCTGATTTCCCTTTGGGTAAGAAGTATACTGTCCTTGACTGTTATTTCGCCCTTATACACCTTTTTAAGAGCTTGTCCCAAGTATGAGGTTTTGTATTTATCCATACTTATTCCCATACGGCTCAGGGATACAATAAGATTTTCCCCATCGGGAAGTATAGTGTATACATCTTTTTTGAGGGATATGTATTTACTGTTTATGGCGTTTTCAATTATGCCCGTTCTCGTTGCCTCCGTACCAAGCTCCAAGCCCTCAAAAATTGCACGGTACTCGGCTTCATCGTCCTCGTTTTGTGCATTTGCCTTTTCTTCACGGAAAGGATTTTTAAGATAGTTATTAAGGGTTTCAATGGTATAGTGCTTAGGCGGTGAAGTTTCCTTTTCCTTTGGCATGAAATTCACATCAATTATATCGCCTTTTTCAAGATTGGGCAGGATTTTATCCTTTTTACTGTAATCTTCATACTTTGTCCAGCCTGCCTCAAGAATAACTGTTCCCTTTAAAATAAATTCCTCCATGCCGCCCACATCAATTTTTATTTCGCTTTTTTGGGCAATACATTCCTCACTGCAAAAAACTGCCACAAAGCGACGCATTATGGTAGAATATACCTTTGCTTCCTCCTCGGAAAGTGCCGTTTTCGCAGGAATTTTATAGGTCGGAGTAAGTGCTGAGTGGGACTCAATTTTACTGTCATCAAATATGGTTTTTCCGTCCTTGAATTTCACAGGGTAGCCCAGCTTTTCCACTGCGGATAAAATCTGCTTGACTTTACCCTTTTCCGCCGTCGCCATATACTCCGAATTTGTTCTGGGATAGGTAACATACCCTTTTTCATAAAGCCCCTGCACTATTCTAAGGCTTTCGTCCATGGGCATTTTATATTTTTTACCAAGCACGTTCTGAAGCTTTGTAAGGGAAAAAAGCTTTCCGGGTGAAAGGGAATCTTTTTTTGTTTTTTTGTCTGTGACAACTCCCTTTGCTTCATTATATTTATTGCAAAGCTCCTGTGCCTTGGCAAGAGAATTTTTATCGAATTTTTCCTTGCTTGTAAGCTCTATTTCTCCCCCACCCTGCTCCGTCAGGCTATAGGGAGCATAGTATATTTCAGGCTTGAAATTTCTTATCTGCATATCCCTGTCATAAATCGCCTTTACTATAGGCACTATGACACGCCCCACACGCATAAGCGTTCCCGTTTTAAGCGTTGCATATCGGGTGAGGTTAACTCCGTAAAGCCAGTCTATAAAGGTGCGTGCATAGCCTTCTTTTGCTAAATTATCATATTCCGACTCGTTTTTTAATTCCGAAAGCCCCTGCCTTATCGTTTCCTCCGTCTGGTCGGGAAGCCAAAGCCTTGTAAACGGCTTATCCTTGCAATCGGCTTTCATTACGCACGTGCGTACAATAATTTCGCCTTCTCTGTCGGCATCACCTGCGTTTATAATCTCGGTTACGTCCTTGCGGCAACAAAGGTCTTTTATGGTTTCAAACTGCTGTATTACACCGCTGTCGATGTTTTTATTGCGGTCTTTCTTCAGCTCAAATTCAAACTTTTCGGGGAAGCACGGAAGATTTTTCATGCTCCACCTGTTTTCACCGTCGGGATTTGGCGAATAGTGCTCTATATCAGCCAAGGAAAACAGATGACCGAAAGCCCAAGTAACAATATAATCTCCGCCCTCAAAGTGACGGGGATGTTTTTTCATATTCCCGATTGCCGCCGCAATATTACGTGCAAGGCTCGGTTTTTCGGCTATTATTACTTTCATTTCTTGCTCCCGTATTCAGAATTGTGTTTCTACGCAAAATGCATTCTTTATAATTTCGGTTTTTATATTTTTAAGCTTTCCGTCTTTTGGGTCGGCATTTATAAGAACTGCATCAAACCGCATGGGGGTGTCATAGATTTTCTTTGTCACAGCGTAATATTGTGCTGTTCTTATAATCTTTCGCTGTTTATTTATATCAATGGTGTCGGCAGGGGAGCCGAAATCATTGTTTTTTCTGAGCCTTACCTCTATAAAGCAGGTATAGTCACCGTCCTTGGCAATAATATCGATTTCACCCATTTTTGTCCTGTAGTTACGCTCGATTATTTTATACCCCTGCTTTTTTATTGCTTTAACGGCAGCCTCCTCGCCCAAAGCACCTATGGAAACTGCCGTCTGTTTTTCATTCTTTAACAAATTTTTTGATAAAAGTTTTTCTGTGAATTTCACACGCACCATACTCCTTTAGTGCCTCTATATGAGCTTTTGTCCCGTAGCCTTTGTGCTGCTGGAACCCATACTGCGGATATTTTTCAGCCATTTGGAGCATATGGCGATCCCTTGAAACTTTCGCAAGGATAGATGCCGCCGCAATGCTGAGGCTCCTGGCGTCACCCTTTACCACACATTCGTGAGGGTAATTACATTCCTTGATACAGTCACCGTCCACGATTACATAATCGGGCTTTATTTCAAGTGCTTCTATAGCCCTGTTCATCGCCATATAGGTAGCGTTGCGGATATTATACTCATCAATCTCCTCTACACTTGCCGTTGCCACCGCATATGCGAGAGCCACCTCTTTTATTTCATCAAAAAGCTTTTCACGCTTTTTCTCCGATATTTTCTTAGAGTCATTAAGCCCCTCAATACAAACATCGGGCGGAAGTATTACCGCTGCAGCGTATACCTCATCGGCAAGGGGACCTCTGCCTGCCTCATCAACACCTGCAATTATATTATAGCCCTTATCAAAAAGAGTGTGTTCAATCTCCCACATGGCTTGAAGCCTTAAAAGTTCCTGTTCTTTCATTTGTTTCACCTATTCTAAAGTGATTTTTCCAAGCTTTGCACCTCGGAATTCATCAAGCACCACATTTGCACCTCGAAGAAAATCCACCTCATTGCCCTTTTGTATAAAGCCACGCTTACGGCAGATTTTTTCAAGGATTTCAAAGCCTGTAAGTCCCTCGGTAAGCTCTACCTTATACCGCTCGGTAAGCTTTTCGGGATATTTATCGGCAAGATATTTGCAAAGATGTGCACAAAGCTCCTCACAATCCAAAATCTCGTCCTTAATAGCTCCCGTAAATGCCAATTTAAGGGCAACGTCCTTATCCTCAAACCTTGGCCATAGTATTCCGGGGGTATCTAAAAGCTCCATGCCGTTTTTAAGAGTAATCCATTGCTTGCCCCTTGTTACACCGGGACGGTCACCTGCTTTCGCGGCGGCTTTACCATAAAGCTTATTTATAAAAGAGCTTTTTCCCACGTTGGGGATTCCGCACACCATAATTCGTGCAGGCTTGTTCACATATCCTCTTGCCTTGTCACGCTCGGTCTTTTCCTTTAAAAGCTCCTTGACTGCATCAAATACCTTTACAATTCCCTTGGCATCATTGCAGCTAAGTGCAATTGCATATACACCATCTTTTTTAAAACGCTCTATCCATTTCTGCGTTTGTATGGGGTCTGCTATATCGCTCTTATTTATGATAAGGAGCAGTTTTTTATTTCCTATGAGAGAAGGAAGCATCGGATTGCGACTGCTTTTGGGACATCGTGCATCACAAAGCTCTATCACTGCGTCGCACAGACGGATATTTTCCGCAATCATTCTTTTTGTTTTAGTCATATGACCGGGAAACCACTGTATATTCATTTATGCTTCCTCCTTTCTGCTTTTAATACAATTTTGCCTGACTAAAGGGCCAGAATCTTACCTTTGCTTCTCCCAATACATCATCAGTGCTTACGGGGCCTATTACACGGCTGTCACTGCTGTGATTGCGGTTGTCTCCCATTACGAAAATGCAACCCTTGGGAACTTCTATATCGGAATATATAAAGCCCTGACTATGCATCATCGGGTCACCGCTCTTATCATCATTAATATACGGCTCGTCAATTTTTACTCCGTCTACATATATTTCGTTTTTATCAAAATCAATTTTCACGTGCTGCCCCTCGGTTGCAATGACACGCTTAATCCAGTACCTGTCGTCCGTAGCTCTGGATTTAAACACAATGATATCTCCCGCCTCAGGCTCATAGCCTAATCTCCATACTACCATTCGGTCGTTATGTTTAAGCGTGGACTCCATGGACTGCCCGTCCACACGCACAACTGTAAAAACAAAATTACGGATAAGAATTGCCAAAATAGCCGCTATCGCTATTGCCTGAATCCATTCCAGAATTTCTCTCACCATTCCTTTTTTAGCAGGCTTTTCTGTTTCCTGCTCCTGTGCCTCATGAACTGCTTCCTCTGAATTTACCTTTTCGTTTTCATTGTTTTCCCCTACAGGATAATTATTCTGCTCCATAAATTCCCCTCCTTAATCTGAAAAAGAAAAAGAAGCCTGCCTTGTGACAGACTTCCTTCTTTTGACTATTAAAGTCTTTCCTTAACTTTAGCTGCCTTACCAACTCTGTCACGCAGATAGTACAGTTTAGCACGCTTAACTTTACCGTGTCTTACAACCTCGATATGGTCAAGGCTGGGTGAGTTAACAGGGAATGTTCTCTCTACGCCGACACCGTATGAAAGACGTCTTACAGTAAATGTTTCCTGGATTCCGCCATGCTTCTTGGAGATAACGGTACCTTCAAACATCTGAAGTCTTTCCTTTGCACCTTCCTTTACCTTTACGTACAGCTTTACATAGTCACCGATTTCAAGCTTGGGAAGGTCAGTTCTGATTTGCTGTTGAGTAATCGCCTTTAAAACGTCCACTCAAATCTCTCCTTTCTTACCCGCAGATGCGGTCTTGATAAAGCGTTCGTACGAAAGAAATGCAGAGGACCGCTTTTTTACCCGACTACTATATCATACTATTTTTGAAATTGCAAGCCTTTTTTCCAAAATTTTATGCAATTATATTATCTTCTATAATATCATCAAGCGTTGAGGGCGTGACAAACCCACTGCAGAGGCGGTCAATAAATGCCTCCGCCTCCCTTTTACTCGCAAATATTCCCTCTGCGATTTTTCTTTCCCTGACGGTTCTTTCATTGGGGAGCTGTGTGTACATATCAATTCCTATGCCGTATCTGAAATTTCTTCCTTTTCTATACGGCTTCTCCGACTCGCACGTGAAATAGTAGAGAATAATTTTGTCTCCCATTATGCTTTCTGTTTCGGTTTTTCTGATATACATAGGCTCTGTCATGACTATACTCCTTACTTTTTTATTTACAGGCGTACGTAAAATATCGGCAAGAGCAAGCCCTTGCCCTACAAATTGCATGGACGTTTTCTCCAAAGCTTTTGCATTTTGCGATCGCCTTTTTCATTCATCATACCTGCAAAATACGACATTTTCCATAGGCACTTTTTTCCACATATCACAAAAATAATTTTACAAATTTTTCCAATAGATTTCAACAAAATATTTTGTTATTCTTTGCATAAGAATTAACAATTATGTAAAATACAGGCGGAAAATTAACTTTTTTTGCCGTTTTTCATGATTTTTGCAATGTCAATTTCGCAGAGGAAAAATTTTTCCTTGAAATGAAGTTTATATTATATTATAATATATTATAGGTTTTTATTGATTATTCGGTTAGCCGTTGAAATATTATACAAACTGCGTTTTTGCGATTGAAAGGCATAGCTATGAACAACTTGTTTTTACCAATATCAAAAAAGGATATGCAGGAGCGAGAATGGGATTATTACGATTTCCTTTTTATATCGGGTGATGCGTATGTAGACCACCCCTCCTTCGGCACAGCACTTCTGGCAAGGCTTCTGGAGGCAAACGGGTACAGGGTTTGCATTTGCCCTCAGCCCGACAGGAACAATCCCGATGCACTTACCTCCTTCGGAACACCGAGGCTGGGAGTATTGATTACGGGCGGTGTTATCGATTCAATGGTGAATCACTACACAGCCTCAAAGAAAAAACGCAGTAACGATGTGTATTCTCCCGGCGGCAGGGCAGGGCTGAGACCTGACAGGTGCGTTATCGTGTACTCGAACATGGCACGAAATGCTTTCGGGGATATTCCCGTGATTATCGGGGGTACGGAGGCAAGTCTCAGGCGGTTTGCTCACTACGATTACTGGCAGGATAGTGTACGCCGCAGTATTTTAGTGGACAGCGGTGCAGATATGCTCCTTTTCGGCATGGGTGAAAGGACGCTCCTTTCCGTAGCGGAAAAGCTGGCATGCGGAATACCGATAAGCAGAATTACAAATCTTGCCGGTAGCTGTTATATTTCGGATAAAGTACCTAAAAACAGTATCGTCCTCCCCTCCTTTGAAAAGGTGAAGGACGATAAGGAAGCCTACGCAAGAGCCGCCGCTATGCAGTATTATGAGCAGGACAGTATAAGGGGAAAGACATTGGTACAGCAGCACGGGGAAAGGTATCTTGTACAGCTTCCCCAGGCAAAGCCTCTTTCTCAAAAAGAAATGGACAAGGTATATGCCCTTAACTATATGCGTGCATGGCACCCGATTTATGACAAGGACGGCGGAATCCCTGCACTCGAGGAAGTGAAATTTTCAATAACCTCCTCAAGAGGGTGCTTTGGAAGCTGTTCGTTCTGTGCCTTAACCTTTCATCAGGGCAGAGTGGTTCAGTCCAGAAGCCATGCATCAATCCTTGCGGAGGCACAAAAGCTGATATGGGACAAGGATTTTAAAGGATATATTCACGATGTGGGAGGCCCCACGGCAAACTTCCGTGCCCCGGCCTGCCAAAAGCAGCTTAAAAGCGGTACGTGCAAGGACAGGCAGTGCCTTTATCCCTCGGTTTGTCCCAACGCAGAGGTCAGCCACAAGGATTATTCGGAGCTTCTCCGTAAGCTGAGGGCACTTCCAAAAGTGAAAAAGGTGTTTATCCGAAGCGGTATCAGATATGATTATCTGATTGCAGATAAGGACGATACATTTTTCCGTGAGCTGTGTGAGCATCACGTAAGCGGTCAGCTCAAGGTAGCACCGGAGCATATAAGCGACAATGTACTTCGCTATATGGGAAAGCCGGGTGTGAAGCAATACGAAAAATTCTGCAAGAAGTTTTATGATATAAATAAAGAAATAGGAAAAGAACAATACCTTGTTCCCTATTTGATGTCCAGCCACCCCGGGAGCACGCTTCGTGATGCAATCGATTTGGCGGTATATCTGAGGAAGAACAACATTCGCCCGGAGCAGGTGCAGGATTTCTACCCCACCCCGGGAACTCTTTCCACGGCAATGTTTTACACAGGGATTGACCCCAGAACAATGAAAAAGGTATACATTCCCCGTGACCCTCATGAAAAGGCAATGCAGAGAGCATTACTTCAATCATCAAGAAAAGAAAATTATAAATTGGTGCAGGAAGCACTTATAAAGGCAGGCAGGACAGACCTTATCGGATTTGGTCCCCTGTGCCTGATAAAACCTGAAAGGAGAACACAAAATGGCAGCACAGATTTTAAACGGAAAAGAGCTTTCAATCAAAATCAAGGAGGATTTAAGAAAGCAGACAGACGAGCTAAAGGCAAAAGGAATTAATCCCGGACTTGCGGTAATTATTGTAGGTAACGACAGTGCAAGCCGAGTTTATGTAAACAACAAGAAAAAGGCGTGCGAAGAATGCGGCATATATTCCGAGGAGTATGCACTTCCCGAAGAAACCACCGAGGAGGAGCTTTTGCAGCTTATTGACACGCTTAATAATAAAAAGGAGATTGACGGAATATTGGTACAGCTTCCCCTTCCCAAGGGAATTGACAGTGAGAAGGTTCTCCTTTCCATTCGCCCCGATAAGGACGTGGATGCATTTCACCCTGTAAACGTGGGTAAAATCATGATAGGAAACTTTGATTTCCTCCCCTGTACACCTGCAGGAGTTATGGAGCTTATCCGTCTTACCGACATTGATGTAAGCGGAAAGGAATGTGTAGTGGTTGGAAGAAGCAATATCGTAGGAAAGCCTCAGGCAATGCTGCTTCTTCATTCCAACGGCACAGTTACCATCTGCCACAGCAGAACAAAAAATCTTAAAGAAGTATGCCGCCGTGCGGATATCCTTGTAGCGGCTGTAGGCAAGGCAAAATTTATAACTGCAGATATGGTCAAGGAGGGTGCTATTGTAATTGACGTAGGCATGAACCGTGACGAGAACGGCAAACTCTGCGGTGACGTGGCGTATGACGAGGTAAGTGAGGTTGCAAGTGCAATCACACCCGTTCCCGGCGGTGTTGGACCCATGACTATTGCAATGCTGATGAGAAACACAGTGAAAGCCGCTGAAATTCATAATAAATAAAAGTAATTGGAGGATGTGTAAATGGCTAAGAAAAGCTACGGCAACGAAAGTATTACCGCACTGAAAGGTGCAGACCGTGTCCGCAAAAGACCGGGGGTTATTTTCGGTTCCGACGGACTTGAAGGCTGCGAGCACAGCGTTTTTGAAATAGTATCAAACTCAATAGACGAGGCAAAAGAAGGCTACGGAAAGGTTATCGAGGTAACACGCTATAACGATATGTCCATTGAAATCAAGGACTACGGTCGTGGTATTCCGCTGGACTGGAATCCCAAGGAGGAAAAATACAACTGGGAGCTTGTTTTCTGTGAGCTTTATGCAGGCGGTAAATATGATAAGGAAAATGACGGGAACTACGGCTATGCAATCGGTCTTAACGGACTGGGACTTTGTGCTACGCAGTACAGTGCCGAATATATGAATGTTACCGTAAACCGTGACGGCTATGAGCATACCCTTTATTTTGAAAAGGGTGAAAACGTAGGCGGTTTATATAAGGAAGAAAAAAAATACCGCAGTACGGGTACTACCATTAAATGGCGTCCCGACCTGCAGGTTTTTACCGACATAAATATACCCGTTGATTTCTTTATTGAGTCCCTCAAAAGGCAGGCAGTGGTAAATGCAGGGCTTACCTTTAAGCTGACATACCATAACGGAAGCGATGTAGAGAAGCACGAATTCCGATACGACAACGGCATTGTGGACTATATTAATGAGCTTTGCCCTGAAGACGAGAAGCGTATTTCCTATACTTCTTTCTGCGAGGGTGAAAGCGTAGGCCGTGACCGTGAGGATATGAAGGACTACAAGGTTAAAATGAGTGCGGCATTTGCCTTTTCAAACGATGTGCAGTTAATCGAGTATTACCACAATTCAAGTTTCCTTGAGCATGGCGGTGCTCCCGACAAGGCGGCAAGAAGTGCTCTTGTAAGTGCCGTGGATTCTTATATCAAGCAAAATAACAAATATACCAAAAATGAATCCAAAATTACATTCAATGACATTGCCGACAGCTTGATATTGGTTACCAACTGTTTCTCCACGGTTGTAAGCTATGAAAATCAGACTAAGAAAAGTATTACCAACAAATTTATTCAGGAGGCAATGACCGATTTCCTCCGCAAGAATCTGGAAATATACTTTATTGAAAACCGCCCCGAAGCTGAAAAAATTACAAATCAGGTGCTTCTCAACAAGAGAAGCCGTGAAAGTGCGGAAAAAACCCGTACCAACATGAAGAAAAAGCTTACGGGAACAATGGATGTTACCAACCGTGTACAGAAATTTGTTGACTGCCGCACAAAGGACGTAAGCCGCAGAGAGCTTTACATTGTTGAGGGTGACAGTGCCTTGGGTGCTTGTAAACTGGGCAGAGATGCGGAGTTTCAGGCGATTATTCCCGTCAGGGGTAAAATCCTTAACTGCCTTAAAGCAGATTTTGAGAAAATCTTCAAAAGTGAAATTATCACAGACCTTCTTAAAGTACTTGGCTGCGGTGTGGAAATTCAGACAAAGCACAACAAGGATATGAACACCTTTGACCTGAATAACCTCCGCTGGGACAAGGTTATTATCTGTACCGATGCCGACGTGGACGGCTTCCAGATAAGGACGCTGATTCTCACCATGCTTTACCGTCTTGTTCCCACCTTGATTGATGAGGGAAAGGTATTTATCGCAGAGTCTCCCCTTTTTGAAATCACTTATAAAGACCAGTCCTACTTTGCATATAACGAAAAGGAAAAGGCGGAAATTCTCGCTCAGCTTCCCGAAAAAGGCGTTTTTATTCAGCGAAGCAAGGGACTTGGTGAAAACCAGCCCGACATGATGTGGCAAACCACTATGAATCCTGAAACACGCAGGCTGATAAAAATTGAAAGCGAGGATGCCGAAAAGACTGCCGCAGTATTTGAACTGCTTTTGGGAAATAACCTGCAAGGCAGGAAGGACTTCATTGCTGAAAACGGAAAACAGTATATGGATATGACAGATGTAAGCTAAGCGATTATGTACAAATCCCGATGCAGATACAACAATCTGCACCGGGATTTTTGGTTTTATACTCTTTGTTTTGGCTCAAATCTGATTTCATATCCCAAAACATCTAAAATACTGCATAATGTTTTTAGCGTAGGGCTGTTTTCTTTGTTCTCAATTCTTGATATAACCTGTTGCTTGTTTCCGCTTTTTTCAGCTAATTCAGTTTGGGACAAATTTGATTCTTTTCTTATTTTTACAAGTTCGGCAAGTAATTTATATTCATTTCTGCTTTCTTGCCATAACGTGTCAAATTCAGCATCATTTTTTCTTTTTTCAATAATTTGCTCGTTTACATTGATTTGTTTGAATGGCATAGTGATTTCCTCCTTATACAAAAGACTTATCAAGCAGTTTACCAAGCTCTTTAGCTCTTGATACAAC
This sequence comes from Clostridia bacterium, assembly GCA_045545055.1. Classification (GTDB taxonomy): domain Bacteria; phylum Bacillota; class Clostridia; order UMGS1883; family UMGS1883; genus UMGS1883. The sequence goes on from JAZQAB010000097.1 coordinate 14,258, forward strand.
GATGTTTTTATCTTTTGTTTCAGTTTTGTTCTTTTGTTTTCTACAGGCGTGTAATAAATAAACATCTTCATTTTCAATGGTTACATAAAAAATTCGATTATGCTTATAAAAATATACTTCCCAGACCCTGCCTTGCCACGGCTTAATATTCAATTCATCAAGTCTATCTTCTTCAAAGGCTTGTAACACTGAATATCCGTCAACCTGCTCGTCCTTGGACAGTTTATCAATATACTTTTTAATCAAATCTTTGCCGTTTGAATTTTCATAAGTATGTACTTTCATATTATGCTCCAAAACACAAAACTTATACAACTTTTTCGTTGTATTTACATTATACAACTTTTTTGTTGTATTGTCAATATTTTTTGGGAGTTGACGTGAAATCTACGTTTTCACTGTCACAATCGAAAGCCCATTGCAGACGAAGTAATCTGCAATGGGCTTTTGCTTTAATAATGTCAAATTATTTTTCTTTTAAATATTGTTTCAATAAAAATGCACAAAAATACGGAAATGTATATATATTATCGCTGTATCCAATATTTGTATTGGCAAGCTTAATCCCGTACCTGATGTCTGCATAGCGTTCATTATCAATTAATGAACGCAAGGATTTTGTTCTTCCGTTTGTAGCCTTAACCTCTATAGGAATTAAATCGGACGCACTGCGGAGAAAGAAATCCTCCTCTAAAGTGGAATTTTCTCTTTTGTAATAATAGAGGTTCTGTCCGTTTTTGACAAAAGCTTCTCCAACAATATTTTCAAACAGTGCTCCTTTATAAACTCCGAGATTTCGGTTTGCTCTTAAATCTTCCTGTGCTTCTTCATCGAGCATTGCTATAAGCAAACCTGTGTCTGCAAAATATATTTTATATTTTGTTTCGTCGTAATTTCCTTTAAGCGGCAACTCGGGAAAATTCAACTGATAACATATGTTTACTATTCCACTGTCTGAAAGCCACTCAATGCAACCGCGGTAATCTTTAAATCGTGCACCTGCTGCAACCTTTGAAATTTGAAACTTTTTATTTTCCTTTGCGAGCTGAGGAGGTATCTTATTAAAGACATTAAGTATTCTTGTCTGATCCAATCCTTCCGCATATTTTCTGATATCCTCTTTATAATCTGCAATCAGTTGCCTTTGAGTCGCAAGAGATCCTTCAAATGTCCCCTTTTCTATATAATCACGAACTACTGCCGGCATACCTCCCAATATACAAAAATCAAGAAATAACGAATTTAGTACATCAAGCTCCAATGTGCTGAAAGGGGTAAGCTCCCTCATATGCTTCAAAATTCCCGAAACAAAGTTGTCATCATAACCCTTTGCCCATAAAAATTCCTCAAAATCCATGGAATGCATTTCATAATCGGTTTTATATCCAACACTGTTGCTCTCGATTTTTCTGTAATTAATTCCAAGCATAGAACCGCTGCATATTACATCAAACCTTCCGTCAAGCTTGAAAAATTTCAGAGATGTAGCTATGTCGGGGAACTCCTGAATTTCATCAAAAATGATCAACGTTTTGTTGGGAACGAAACGTTTCGCCGGATCTATTACAGATATGTTTTTTACAATATCGGCGGTTTTATAACCGTCGGTTGTTATCATCTTATATTTGGGTTCTTCGACAAAGTTTATGTTTATGACACTTTCATAATTAGAATTTCCGAATTGACATACCGATTCCGTTTTTCCGATTTGCCTTGAACCTTTGACAATCAATGGCTTTCTGTCCGGATTTTTCTTCCATTCACGTAAGAACGCATCTATTTTTCTTTTTAAATACGCCACTAAAGCATCACCTCACAAGTTTTTGATATATTATAGTATATACCAAAAAATGCAAGCAATCAACTCTTTTACAAAAAAATGAGCGAATTTTTTTTTAATTTTTTACAAAAAAATGAGGGAATTACCTTGTGATAAGCACAAAAAAATGAGGGAATTGCTTTAATTGGAATAAAAATTTGACATACAATCTACGCTTTTAAAGCTCCTGTCCCTTTTCTTCTATTTTTACAGTCTTATACTTAGGATTGGTTATCAAAAGTCCCTCGGGAGTGTCTATTATAAATACCTCGTCATCATGGTTAAGGTGATAGAAATCCCTGTATTCCTTCGGAATCACTATTCTTCCGAGATTGTCAACCTTTCGCATCATTCCCACTCTCTGTGTTTCCATGGTTTTACCCTCCGTAAAATAATTTAGAGAGCTACATATTATAATTAAAAAATGCGTAGCCCCAAAGAGACTACGCACGAAAAACATATAGGCTCCTTGCGACCAAACAAGCTTTATGATCCTAATAAAACGATACATAAATAGAACCCATACGTTTTTACCAATATGGTAAAAACGCATCGTTTCATTAGGCACACAACAATATCAACTTGTTTGGTCAGTATAAGTATATCATTCCATGGGGCAGAATGCAATATTTTTTATTCTTTTCGACAAAAAAAGCTAAAAAAGGCTGTTAAAGAAAGTTTTCATAGTATTAAAAAGAAATTCTCAATTTAGGAATTTCTTTTTTTATTTTAGAAATAATAGTCAGTAATAGACTTGACGCACAAAAGGGGGGATAAATCTGACAACCTTTATTCGCACCATAGTGCTTTACATCTGTGTTGTTGCCGCAATGCGAATCATGGGAAAAAGACAGCTTGGCGAACTTCAGCCCTCCGAATTTGTAATTGCACTTATGATTTCTGAGCTTGCCACAATTCCCATAGACAAAACACACATGCCGCTCTTTCCCGGAATAGTTCCCATATTTGCATTGGTAGGTTTGGAGCTTGTTTCCTCCGTTCTTGTAATAAAAAGCGAGCGTATTCGCAGAATCATTACAGGCTCACCTGTGCAAATTATAAAGGACGGTAAGCTTTTAATGAAACGGCTTCGGGGAATGAGGATTTGCATAGACGATATCATGGAACAGCTTCGCCTTGCAGGGTACAGTTCAATTTCGGAAATTGACAGTGCAATAATAGAAACAAACGGTCAGCTTTCCGTAGTTCCCAAGGAATCCCAAAGACCTGTGGTATGCAGTGATTTAAACCTGTCCCCCAAGCAAACACATATACCTCACACAGTTATTTCCGACGGTGTATTAAGGAAAAGAAATCTTGAGGGTGCAGGGGTAAGCGAGGAATGGCTCAGACAAAAGCTTGTCCGCTACAACATAACGGATTATAAAGAGATTGACTATCTCTTTGTTACCGATGACAAAAAAATTGTTATACAAATTGCAGAATGAGGGGCGTCAGCCTGTATAAAATCTCAATTTTCCCCAACAATCAAAAGGAGTGTTTTATTTTGAAAGCTATTATTTTATCCTGCACAGAGGGCAATCGCCTGAGACCTGTAACGTGTTCAATTCCCCAATCCATGCTTCCTGTAATGGGCAGACCTATAATTGAACATACCGTTCGCAGTCTATACAGGCATAAGGTTGAGGACATTACATTTATGTCGGACTATCTTACGGACACGGTCAAAAAGCATTTTGCCTCCCTGCCCCGTCATCACATTGATTTTTCCCCATTAAAGCCTCTTAACGATATAATAAACGAAGATGACGTTCTTTTGATTTCCGACAGTATTCTAAGTGATATTGATTTTGAAAAAGTAATTGATGCTTTTGAAAACAAAAACTGTACTACACTTGTTACTTGCCCCGATCTCCCGTTTTGTCAGTTCGGATGCGTCCACACCGACTTTGAGGGTATTGTTTCAAAATATATACGCTGCCCTGATTTCACACATTGTACCGGACACTCTTTTTCGGGAATTATGATTATCCCCAAAGGAACAAGAATCAAAGAAGCATCAGATTTACCCTCCATTGTTGAGTACCTTTTTGAAAACGGAGAAAAGATAAATTCCTATTCCCCCAACTGCTATATAAGAAATATTTCCGATTTTGAAGTTTATCATAAATGCAATCGGGATTTTATGGACAAGAAAATAAATCTGCCCTTCCCCTGCGATGAAAAAGCACCCGGCGTATGGGTTGATGAGAATGCCACCGTTATGCAGGGAAGCGTGCTTGTGCCGCCCATATATGTGGGAAAAGGAAGCATCGTTTCCAAAGGAGCACGGCTTGAGGCATATACTCAGCTTTTGGAGAATGTCAGCGTAGACTGCTTTGCAAATATCAAACGCAGTATAGTAATGAATTCCTGCCACATTGATGAAGGTGCGGCATTAAGAGGTACTATCATCTGCAGCGGCTCTGCTATAGGCTACGAAAGTGCAGTATATGAGGGAAGCGTAATTGCTTCGGGTTGTACGCTTGGGAAGCACTGCATTGTTAAAAGCGGTGTTCATATATGGCCCGAAAAGCACCTCGATGATGAATCTGTTATAAGTGAAAATATAGTATGGGGAGAAAACTGCGGTCATTCTTTGTTTTTTGACGGGTGTGCCTACGGAATTATCAACCGGGAAATCACTCCCGAATTCTGCGTTACCTTAGCAGGGAGTGTGTGCAGGGTTCTGGGCAAAAAAATTGCCGTTTCCTCAGGCAGCGGCGGTGCAGGGGCTATGATAAAGAACGCTCTCCTTGCAGGGATTCAATCGGCAGGGGGAATTGCATACGATTTGGGCGAACAGCCCCTTGCCATTACCCGAAGCGGTGTCAAGTTTTACGGTCTTGACGGAGCAATCGCACTAAGCTGCCTGAAAAAGGACGGCTCTTTCTGCGGAAGTCTTGACATTTTAAACAGCTATGGTGCTAACGTGGAAAACGAGGATCTGCAAAAAATCTCAGTCCTTACCGAAAGCCATGATTTCAGCCGGGAGAATCCGCAAAACATTCATGACGGAGAATTTCTGTTTGAATATAAGCTTTATTACCTCAAGCAACTGATAAATTCAACCTCCAAAAAGCCTCTTGGTAAAAAGCTTCTGATTCATTGCCCCATTCCCTGGGCTAAAGAGCTTTTGGAAAGTGCCGCCCATGATTTGAAATGCACCTTTGTCTTCACTGATACCTCCCAAAAAGAACATTTCCTTGTGGAGCTATCCGACGCAAGCTATGATTTCGGTGCAATTTTTGACTACAAGTGTCAGTCGCTTACACTGATTTCAGGTCACGGGCAAATTCTTTCGGAGTTTGACTACGATGCGCTTACCTCATTAATCATTATGAAAAGCTTTCAAAATGCCGCAATATACATTCCTCAAACCGCACCCGAAAGTATTGAAATGATGGCGGATAAATATGGTGCAACCGTTCACCGCACCCTTATAAGTCCTCCCCATCTTATGAATGAGCTTTCAAAAGAGGACAGAAAAATGTTCCTTCATCAGTTTATTTATCGGTTTGATGCTGTAGGCAGCATTATTCTTTTAAGCGACTTTCTATGCAGTCATAATACAACAATTGACCGCCTTGCCGCTGAAATTCCGGCTTCGTATATGGTAAACACCAATATAAGCTATAAGGGCAGAAACTGCCGTGAGCTTATGCAGAAAATCTGCAAAAAGCATAATCAAAGCTCCGAGGAAAACAATGATTATGTAAAAATTGATTTTGAAAACGGCTGGGTAATTATTGTTCCGAATAAGAGTGAATCTGCAATTAATGTTATAAGCCACGGTTATTCAAAAGAATACGCCAGAGAAATTGCGGATATATTCACGGACGATTTGTCAGACTAAGTTAAAGGCAAGAGAATTAAAAGCTCTTGCCTTTTTAGTACATATATGGTAGAATGTTTCTCACAAGGAGAAAGATTATGAAAATTCAACTATCGGATAAATTCACATATTCAAAACTGCTTAAATTTACGTTACCCTCAATTATAATGATGATTTTCACATCAATATACGGTGTGGTTGACGGAATTTTTGTTTCAAACTTTGCAGGGAAAATTCCTTTTACCGCCATTAACCTCATTATGCCCGTGTTTCTGATAATAGGAGCGATAGGCTTTATGATAGGAACAGGCGGAAGTGCATTGGTTGCAAAGCTTTTGGGAGAGAGACGAAACGAAAAAGCAAACCAAACCTTTTCAATGCTGATATATGTTTCCCTTTTTGCCGCTGTGATAATATCAATTTTAGGGTTTATTTTTATAAAACCGCTTGCCATAATGCTTGGTGCAAAAGGTGAAATCTTAGAGTGCTGTGTTCTTTACGGCAGGATTCTGATTCCCACAACCTTTGCTTTTATTTTGCAGAATGAATTTCAGGCGTTTATGATTGTTGCCGAAAAGCCTCAATTCGGGCTTTTTATAACAGTGGGTGCAGGTGTTACAAATATTGTTTTAGACGCACTTTTTGTGGCAGCATTTGACTTCGGGCTTGCAGGTGCGGCTGTGGCAACTGCTATCAGTCAGTTGGTGGGCGGAGCTGTTCCCCTTATCTATTTTCTGCGTTCAAAAAACTCTCCGCTAAGGCTTGTTAAGGCTCCTTTTGACGGAAAGTCACTCACAAAAGCCTGCCTTAACGGCAGCAGTGAAATGATGACAAATATTTCTATGTCGGTGGTAACCATTCTTTATAATTTTCAGCTTATGCGTTTTGCAGGTAATGACGGGGTTGCCGCTTACGGAGTAATAATGTATGTTAATTTCATTTTCATTTCTGCTTTTTTGGGCTACTCGATAGGTGCCTCCCCTGTAATCAGCTTTAATTACGGAGCACAAAATCATGAAGAGCTTAAAAAGCTCCTTAAAATGAGCCTTGTAATTATCTCGGTATTTTCAATAACAATGACAGTGACCTCGCTTTTGTTGGCAAAACCGCTTTCCGGTGTTTTCGTGGGCTATGACAAGAAGCTTTTTGATATGACCGTGGGAGGGTTTATTGTGTCCTGCTTTTCCTTTTTGCTTGCAGGCTTTAATATCTTCGGTTCTGCGTTTTTCACGGCACTTAACAACGGACTTATATCTGCCGTTATTTCATTTCTCAGGACACTTCTCTTTCAGGTTGCCGCAGTGCTTATTTTGCCCGAAATTTTCGGACTGTACGGCATATGGTTTTCAATTATTGCAGCAGAGCTCTGTTCACTTTTCGTAGTAATTATGTTCATTATCAAGGAAAAATCGGTATATAAGTATTAAACAGGAGGTTAATCATGGAATTTTATGAGCTTATTAAAAACCGCTACTCAGTACGTAGCTTTACGGGCGAATGTGTAAAGAAAGAAGCACTCGATAAAATTTTAGAGGCATCGCACTTAGCACCGACAGGGTGCAATTTTCAGCCGCAGAGAATATTGGTGCTCAATACACCCGAAGCAATAGAGAAGCTTCAAAAATGCACCCGCTCCCATTTTGGTGCACCTACTGCTCTTTTGGTTTGCTACAATAAGGACGAGTGCTGGACACGCAAATACGACGGTGCTCAAAGTGGCCCTGTTGATGCGTGCATTGTGGCAACTCATATGCTCCTTGCCGCTGAAAATGAGGGTGTCGGCTGTACGTGGGTTATGCATTTTAATCCCTTTAAAATGAGAGAGGAATTTAATATCCCCGAAAATATAGTTCCCGTGGCACTGCTTGTGATGGGATATGCCGCAGATGATGCAAAGCCGCACCCATATCACTCTGAGTTCAGAGATATGAATGAAACTGTAAAATACGATACTTTTTAAAACTATATCCATAACAGAAATCCGTGCTCAAAAAAGAGCACGGATTTCTGTTATATAACTTTATTAAAATATTCCTCTGTAACTTGCAATTGCTTTTTCAGTATCTCTTTCCACATATGAGGGCGTATTTCTCCGCTTCCCCTTGACACTTTTGTTCTTCTGATATTTCCGGTTTCGTCAGCTTTTCTGTAGAAATAATGGTCAGTATCCTTATATAATTCCCAACCGTCACGCTCACAAAAACGTTTTAGTTCTTTCCAGCTTGGCACTTAATACACTCCTCAATCTTTTGTACATCATCAAAAATCAATGCTTTTAAAACGTACGGAATGTGCCCCTTACGATTGGGAGCAGATGACCATAAATTGAACTCACTGTAAAATTCCGTGGCATATTCCATTATTGACTTTGCAAGAAGGTGCTTTGCTTCTTTTTCAGTAGCGGCATTTTCAATTAAATCTATTTCATTAAGCGAAAGAGTAATACTACCGTCAGATTCTAAGAATTTATCGGCAGTGAAGCTGTATGCCTCCAACAAAGATTCCACCAATTCACAATTGGAAAGCATCATGTAATCACGTGTTCGTTTAATAAATTGCGGTCTTGTCCTGATAACGGTATCGGCTACTTCGCTCCAGTTTTTCCGCACATCGGTTGCATTCATTGTAAACATATCCTTCATCCTTTCACCCCCATTATAACAAAAAGCGTACACAATGTCAATAGCGTACGCTTTTATTATATGCAACAATAATTTTTAAATTAATAAATTCTCTTGTAAGCATTCTTTTATTCACTACTATATTATTTCGTTCCTGTAGAGCCGAAGCCGCCTTCGCCTCGGTTAGTGTCGTCAAGCTCATCGGATAGGATAAAGTCAGCCGTGATATACGGAGTAATCACAAGCTGGGCGATTCGCTCACCGTTTTCTATGGTTTGCACGCTTTCACTGTGGTTATGAAGTGCCACCATAATTTCACCTCGGTAATCGCTGTCTATAACGCCGACTTTATTGGCAGGAGCGAGTCCCCTTTTTGAAGCAATACCGCTTCTTGCGTAAACAAGTCCTGCAAAGCCTGTGGGAATTTCCATAGCTATGCCCGTATGTATCAGCTTGGTTTCGTGGGGATTGATTGCAACTGCCTCCCCCATGCATGCATAAAGGTCTGCCCCTGCGGCAAATTCACTGCCGTATGTGGGAGTGGTTGCATTTTCGTCCAGTTTTTTTATTTTTACGGAATACTTATTCATAGTTTAACTATCCTTTCATTACTTATCTTCACCACAGCTTAGAAGTTACAATCCCTCCGTCACTGCGTGCCACCTCCCTTTACACAAGGGAGGCTATATACGGGCAATTCTTGAATCGCACCTACAGCTCGTCAATATCTGTACTGCCCATTGTCCTCTCCCACTTTCCGGGAAGAAGCACAATCTCACCTTTTTTAAGGGTTTCAGATACATCTATAATTCGTTGATTAGATGAGCCTCGAAAAAGGAGCGACGGGCTTTTAAGCTCCTCTACAAATCTTCCGTCAATGAGCACATCAATCTGTTTAAGAAGCTCGTAAACGTCCCTGTCCTCTGATTTTAAAAGCTCCGTGTCAAGGACAAAGCCCGTATAGCACCATATGTCCTTTTTGGGGTACATTGCACGGAATTTTTTTGTAAGGGAAATAAGCTTTCCACGGTTTTCTTTTTCAAAGGGTTCACCACCCAAAAGGGATAATCCTGCAATGTGCTCCGGTCTGCAGGCATCAAGAATTTCTTCTATAACCTCGTCTGACAGGGGCTTTCCGTAGTTAAAATCCCATGCTTCCTTATTAAAGCAGTTTTTGCAGCGATGACGGCAGCCACTCACAAAAAGTGATACTCTGACCCCGGGGCCGTTTGCTATATCAAATTTTTTTATGGTTGCATAGTTCATTTTTGTTCCTTCTTACAGATGTAATACGCGTTCCTTAATTTCCTGTGTTCTGCCCTGATTCCAGAACTGCGTTCCGATATATCCGCAAGTACGGCGAGCCACATTAAGCTTTGACTGGTCGTTGTTTCCGCAGTTTGGGCACGTCCATACAAGCTTTCCGTGTTCATCCTCTATTGCTTCTATTTCTCCGTCAAAGCCACATTCCTGACAATAGTCGCTCTTTGTATTAATCTCGGCATACATAATATTGTCGTATATGAAACGCATCACGGAAAGAACGGCTTCAAGGTTATTTTGCATATTGGGAACCTCTACATAGCTTATTGCACCGCCGGGTGAAAGTGCCTGGAACTTTGCTTCAAGTGCAAGCTTATCAAAGGCATCAATATCCTCGGTCACGTGAACGTGATAGCTGTTTGTAATATAGTTTTTGTCGGTTACGCCTTTTACTATACCAAATCTTTTCTGGAGACATTTTGCAAATTTATAGGTGGTGCTTTCAAGGGGCGTTCCGTAAAGGGAATAGTCAATATTTTCCTCCGCTTTCCACTTTGCGGTGTATTCGTTAAGCATTCTCATAATTTCAAGTCCCAGAGCTTCGCCCTCCGGCTCGGTAAGCTTTTTGCCGATAAGACTGTAAACACATTCCCAAAGACCTGCATAGCCAAGCGAAAGTGTGGAATACCCGCCGTGAAGGTATTTATCAATCTTCTCTCCCTTTGGAAGCCTTAGAAGTGCTCCGTGCTGCCACAAAATGGGAGCCGCATCGGAAAGAGTACC
>JAZQAB010000098.1:0-40994 GCA_045545055.1 Clostridia bacterium
CCTTTCATAAGTGAGTATAGCATATCGGAGAAAGTATTACAATACATATATCAAAAAACATTTCTGTGTTAAAAATAAAAAGTTATCTACCGTTTTTGTATTTTTATTAATAAATTGGAAATCCTTTTTTCATAATAAAAGATATTTACTTTTTTAAAAAGATGTGTTACAATTCCAAAAAGGGAGGTATAGAACTATGAACATAACAAATGACGTAAAATATGTTGGTGTTAACGACCATGATATAGACCTTTTTGAAGGACAGTATATCGTTCCCGACGGAATGAGCTACAATTCATATGCAATTATTGACGAAAAAATTGCAATAATGGATTCTGTTGATGCAAGATTTACCGATGAATGGATAGCAAATATAAAAAATGCACTTTCGGGAAGAAAACCCGACTATCTTGTAGTACAGCATATGGAGCCTGACCACAGTGCAAACATAGAAAGCTTTGCAAAGCAGTTTCCCGATGCGAAAATTGTATCCTCCGCCAAGGGCTTTGCCATGATGCGTGGCTTTTTCGGAACGGATTTTAAGGAAAAGCAGGTAGTTGTAGGTGAGGGGGACACCCTTTCCTTAGGCAAACATACCCTCACATTTGTTACTGCACCTATGGTGCATTGGCCTGAGGTAATAGTGACCTATGACTCCTATGATAAAATACTTTTTTCTGCCGACGGATTCGGAAAATTCGGTGCTTTGGACGTAGAGCAGGACTGGGCATGCGAGGCTCGCAGGTATTATATCGGTATTGTGGGTAAGTATGGAGTACAGGTGCAGGCACTTCTTAAAAAGGCGGCAAATTTAGATATAAATATTATTTGCCCGCTCCACGGACCTGTTCTTAGCGAAAATCTTGGTTACTATATTAATCTTTATGACATATGGTCAAGCTACGGTGTGGAATCTGAAGGGGTTATGATTGCATATACTTCTGTGTATGGGAACACAAAAAAAGCTGTGCTTGAGCTTGAAAAAATGCTTATAGAAAATGGCTGTCCCAAGGTTGTTGTAAACGACCTTGCACGCTGTGACATGGCAGAAGCCGTGGAGGACGCTTTCCGCTACGGAAAAATTGTTCTTGCCACAACAACCTATAATGCTGAAATTTTCCCCTTTATGCGTGAGTTTATAAACCATCTTACCGAGCGTAATTTCCAAAACAGAACGGTGGGTATTATAGAGAACGGAAGCTGGGCACCTACTGCGGCAAAGGTCATGAAAGCAATGCTTGAAAAGAGCAAAAATCTCACATTTACCGATACCACAGTAAAGATTATGTCTGCTCTTAATGAGGAAAGTACACTGCAGCTTTCGGCACTTGCCAAAGAGCTGTGTAAATAAAAAATTGGAGGTAAAAATTTTATGAAAAAGTATGTATGTGAAGTTTGCGGCTGGGTTTATGACGAGGAGGCAGGTGTTCCTGAGCAGGGCATCGCTCCCGGCACAAAATTTGAAGACCTTCCCGATGATTTTGTATGCCCCCTTTGCGGAGTAGGTAAGGAATCCTTCTCAGAGGAATAAGCGAAAATTTACCGAAGGAGCTGTGGAAATGATAAACATTCATTTTTCCATAGCTCCCTTTTCGTATTGACAAATGCTTCCGAAAGAGTTATATTTTAATAGAGAGAGGTGAAAGCATGGCTAAAAAACGAACCTTTAAATTGACGACAACACAGCTTATTTTGCTAAGCTTCCTTTTTGCTATAGTTATCGGCAGTGTGCTTTTGTGTCTTCCGATAAGCTCGGCATCAGGTAAATCGGTAAGCTATATAGATGCACTTTTTACCTCCACCACATCGGTATGTGTTACGGGGCTTGTAACGCTTCCTACAGTTACCGCATGGAGTCCTTTCGGTCATGCGGTAATACTTTGCCTGATACAAATCGGAGGTCTTGGAATAATAACCGTTATGTCCATGCTGATGATTCTGCTTCAAAAGAAAATAGGACTTTCGGACAGAATTTTAATTCAGGATGCTTTTAATCTTAATTCCATATCGGGAGTAGTAAAGTTTGTAAAAAAGGTCATAAAAGGAACTTTTATCGTAGAGGGCATCGGGGCACTGCTTTATATGTGCGTATTTGTACCCGATTTTGGCATCAAGGGGATATGGATATCCGTTTTTAACAGCATTTCTGCATTTTGTAACGCAGGTATAGATATAATTTCGGAAAACAGCCTGTGCGACTATGCAACAAATCCTTTGGTAAACGCAGTAACCTGTATGCTTATTATTACGGGCGGACTGGGCTTTGTCGTATGGTGGGACGTAATCAAAACCTTTAAAAAATTTGGAAAACATAAGAAAAGATGTATCAGAACCCTTTCCCTGCACAGCAAAATGGCACTGTCTATGACGGCATTTCTCATAGTGCTGGGTGCGGTGATGTTTTTTGCTCTTGAATACAATAACCCTGAAACAATGAAAGGATATTCAACCTTTGATAAAATTCAGCTTTCATTATTTCAGTCGGTAACTACCAGAACGGCAGGCTTTTTTACACTGCCTCAGCAGAATTTTACAGATGCATCATCACTTGTATCGATTCTTTTGATGTTTATAGGCGGAAGCCCTGTGGGAACGGCAGGCGGAATAAAAACCGTTACCTTGGCAGTGCTTCTGGCAACTGCACGCAGTAGCGTAAAGAACAAAAATGAGATAAATATTTTTGGAAGAACCCTTTCAAAACAGGCTGTAGGTAAGGCTGTGGGCGTGGTATGTATGTCTTTCTTAACGGCATTTGTTTCAACGCTTCTGCTTTCGGCAGTAACGGATTTTGCACTTCTTGATGTTATGTATGAATCGATAAGTGCAACCGCCACGGTAGGACTTTCAAGGAATTTGACACCTATGCTTGATATGTGGGGGAAAATCATTATCATTGTGACTATGTATTTCGGAAGAGTGGGTCCGATTTCATTTGCAGTTTTATTCGGATTAAAAAAGAAAAATGAAAACATCATTAAAAATCCCACAGAAGATGTAAGCGTAGGATAGGAGAAATAGTTATGAGTATAAAAAAATCATATGCAGTATTTGGTCTTGGCAGATACGGAAGGTCGGTTGCCGCCGAGCTTGTAAGAAACGGGGTAGAGGTACTTGCCGTTGACAGCCGTGAAAGTGTGGTAAATGCCGCCATAGAGGATATTCCTTTGTGCAAGTGTGCAGATGTTACCGATGCCGCAGTAATAAAGCAGCTTGGTATATCTAATTTTGATGTGGTGATTATTGCCATGGCAAGCTGTCTTGAAGCCAGCGTTATGGCAACCACTCTCTGCAAAGAGGTGGGCGTGGAAACCGTTATTGCAAAATGCTCCTCGGAAATGCACAAAAAGGTGCTTCTGCGTGTGGGTGCAGATAAGGTTGTGCTGCCCGAAAGCGAATCGGGAACAAGGCTTGCAAAGAATCTTTTAAGCAGCGGTTTCGTGGATGTTATAGAGCTTTCCAAGAATGTTTCCATGATAGAGCTTGAGGTTTTGCCCTCCTGGGAGGGAAAAAGCCTTATAGAGCTTAATCTTCGCAAGAAATATTCCATTAACGTTGTGGCAGTAAAAGAGGGTGATGATGTAAACGTATCCGTAGACCCTACAGTGCCTCTTGACAGGTCAATGACACTCATTGTTATTGCCGATACTTTGAAGCTTGATAAGATTAAGTAAATGATTGAAAAACAGGTTCATACAAAAAGGACAATTTCGATTTTGAAATTGTCCTTTTTGTATCTTATGAAGCTCCCCATATATTTTGTCTGTCACGCCCCGGAGATGTATTAAAATACTTTTTATAGTGCTCGATAAAAAATGATGTGTTGTTATATCCGCATGCCGAAGAAATTTCATTTACAGACATATTGGTGTTAAGCAGAAGATTGCGGGCATAATTTAGCCTTTGAGTTATAATATATGCGTTGGGAGAAAACCCAAAACGCTTTTTGAAAAGTCTGCACAGGTAGCTTTTGTCTAAGTTTACAGCATGTGCAAGCTCCTCTAAAGAGATGTTCTCACAGTAGTGTTTGTTGATATATTGAATAGCCTTGTCGGCAGGCGTACGTACGATTTTTTTGTTTTCAAATTTCAATCGACATACATCCGAACCTATCAGATAGAGAATTTCCTTTGCCAGAAAAACGGAAGCCTCGCAGTTTAAATCAGATTGCTCCGACAATGTAGAAAAGAGACTCATTAATTCCCCCGAATGAAAAGGCAGAAAGGTTGGAGGAATTGAGTCAATTAAAGGGCTATTACATTCTTTTTCCATAATTGTGGTGGAGTTTCTGCTGTAGCCTTCTGTAGGAGTCTGCTTTGAAAAATCGATAGTCATAATGTAGCAGTTGTAATCTCCAAAGCTGTATACCTCCTGCCCGGGACGTCTGAAACAAATGTATCCGATTCCCGTAACAAACTTTTCATCATTTATGTAGAAAACCCTGTCCCCTTTTACACAATAATCAATCTCATAGTTGTGCACTATTCTTTTAATTACCGTGTTTGCAGACGGTGCAATAAAACGCCTGCATTCAAGAATATTAAAGTCACGCATGGAAACCACCTCGGTATGATAATATTATAAATAATGAGAAAAGTCAATATGATTATATAAAAAGTCGAAATAATTGGCTTTACAACAGGCGAAAATCTGATAAAATTATATTAAATTACAGACGCAGAAAGGAATGGATTAAAATTATGAACTATAACGGTAAGAAAGCAGAAAACGTAAAAATTGCCTATATAGGCGGTGGTTCAAGAGGTTGGGCATGGGGTCTTATGAGTGACCTTGTTTCCTATGATGATATTTCGGGAGAGGTTTATCTTTACGATATCGACTATCAGGCTGCTCTTGACAATGAGGAAATCGGTAATAAGTACAACAGCGTTGAGGGTGCAAAGTCCGTTTGGAATTATAAGGCGGTTAAGACTATCGGAGAAGCTCTTACAGGTGCAAACTTCGTCGTAATTTCCATTCTTCCCGCAACATTTGACGAAATGGCTTCTGATGTACACACTCCCGAAAAGTACGGAATTTACCAGTCTGTTGGCGATACAACCGGCCCCGGCGGTATCGTAAGAGCTATGCGTACAATTCCTATGTTTGAGGAAATCGGTCTTGCAATCAAGCAGTACTGCCCCAAGGCTTGGGTAATCAATTATACAAACCCCATGACGCTTTGCGTAAAGACTCTTTACAGAGTTTTTCCGGAAATCAAAGCCTTTGGTTGCTGTCACGAGGTGTTCAGCACACAGAAGATACTTTCATTTGCTCTTGGTAAGTTTATGGGAATTAAGGATGTTCCCAGAGAGGAAATCAAGATTAATCCTATTTCGGTAAACCATTTCACATGGCTTACTAAGGCTAAGTACAGAGATATTGACCTTTTCCCCGTATATGAGAAGTTTGCCGAGACGTATTACAAGGACGGCTGTACCGAGCATGCCGAACCGCACTGGATGAACGCAGGCTTTGAGAGAAAGGAAAAGGTTAAGATAGATCTTTTCCGCCGTTACGGATATATTGCGGCAGCAGGAGACCGACATCTCGCAGAGTTCAGTCCCGGAAAGTGGTACCTTAAGGATCCCGAAACCGTAAAAGAGTGGGGCTTTGGATTAACTACTGTTTCATGGAGAAAGGAAGACCTTAAAAAGCGACTTCAGAGAAGCGAAGACCTCAGAAGCGGAAAAGAAGAGCTTAAGATTAATAATACCGGAGAAGAAGGCGTTCTTCAGATGAGAGCCATTCTGGGACTTTGCAATCTTGTAACCAACGTAAATATTCCTAACCAAGGTCAGATTCCCAATCTCCCAATAGGTGCTGTTGTTGAGACAAACGCAGTATTCTCCGATGACAGTGTGACACCTGTTTTTGCAGGTGAAATCCCCTCGGAAATCTATCCTCTTATTGCAAGGGTTTGCGGAGAACAGGAGGAAATCAGTGCGGCGATTGCAGAGCGTGATTTGGGCAGAATCTTCAACGCATTTGCAAGCGACCCTCTTACAACATGTTCATATGATGAGGCAAAAGCTTTGTTTAAGGAAATGGTAGAAAACACAAAAGACTATCTTGGTATGTATGATTTAAGCGTACTTTGATTAAAGGAGTTTTATACAGTGCATACAGTAAAAATTTCAAAACATAAATATCCGCATACCTTTGGCGGTGCCGGTTTCCACAACAATGATGCAACGATGTATCACATAATTGACAAAGAGCATTTTAATCAGTACATCTGTAAGTGCTACCGTGAAATTTCTCCCGGATTCATGCGTACCTTTGCAGGCTTTTCAGACTGGACAAAGGAGGCAATGGACGAGTTTGCAGACTATTACGAAAAAATGCAAAAATGGACTGATACGCCAATGTATCTTACTCCGGGAATGGCGAAAAAGCATTTTTCGGACGAAGAGATACAAAAATACTGCGAGGATGTAGCAGAAAGACTTGATTATCTTTACAAAGAAAAAAATGTAAAGCATATACGCTACTATTGCTTTTCAAACGAAATGTCCTGTGTGATGTGGGGTGCACTGCTTGATGACCTTTCATTGTTTAAAAAATACCATGAAGGGCTTTACAGTGCATTTCAGAAACGCAATCTTCCAATCGGGCTGCTTGCCACCGATGCCAGCGAATACGAAAACTGGCACACCGTAGACTGGGCTATAGAAAATATGGCGAGTATTTCCGAGGATTTGTGCTTACATATCTATGAACGTGACCACGACATATATGATACAGAGTTTTATGATTTCTTTACTGAAAAATGCAGGGAAGTTGTTGAGAAAGGCATACAGTGCTTCGGAAAGCGGTTTATCCTCGGTGAAGTCGGAATACAAAAAAACGCAGGGCAGCTGACATTTAACAAAGGCATCGTTATTGATACAAACCGCTATTTCGAGGATAAATACGAAGAAGCATATTGCGGCCTCATGCTGACGGAAATGGCATTTGCTGCAATCAATGCCGGTGTGTTTGCACTTGCGTATTGGTCTTACGTTGACCACCCCGACCCGTACAGCTGTGCATATTCTACCGGTGAGGACGAATATGCGAAAAAATGGGGAGAGGCAGAACGCTTTTTCAGTACAACCGCCGACACCAAATATAATAAATGGGGCTTTTTGAAGTGGGACGACGAAAACAGTGACTATGGTCCGCGTGCTCACTATTGGTGCATCAGTCTTCTTACAAAATTCTTTAAAAGAAATTCCAAGGTGCTTGATATCGACAGCGGAGACAAAAACATACGTGCCTGCGGAATCATGAATCGGGACAAAAGCGTGAGCATAGGAATCGTAAACAGAAATAAAGAGGACATAACCATTTCTCTTTCCACCGATTTTTTCCAAAAAGATATCAGGGTTTATGAGTACGATCCCAATAATGTACCATATAACAAATTTGCGGATATGCAGGATTACAAAGCCGTATTAAGCAAAGACAACGCTACCTATACGCTTAAGGGAGAAAGTGTGACATATTTCACTACCGACTATACAGAAAAGACAAAAAGCGTTTACGCAGAAAATGTTCAGTTTGAAGACGGTGTACTCAGTTGGGACGAGGCAGAGGATAAAAACCACTGCTATTACAGAGTTTTCACAGCAGACGAAAAAGATTTTGCTCCATCGCAGGAAAACCAGATTGCATCAACTGTCGGGACCTCGCTTCCTGTCACAGAAGTAAAAAAATACGTTAAGGTTATATCGGTAGATAAAAGCGGAAATATGTGAGCTTAGTTCAGGCTCCCCGTCAGCTATTCCAAAACAGAAGATTGGAGAAATCGTAAATGAGTAAAATATCAATTAAAAAGCCGCGGCTCAGGTGGCTTTTTGGAGGTGTCGGTTTTCACAACAGTGAGGCAAGCATGACCGCACTTATGTCTGATAGGTTTAAAAATGAAGTTGTATTAAAAACCTTCAAAGAGATTTTACCAACATATTCAAGGGTTTTTGCAGGGTTTGCAGACTGGACAAAAGAAGCAATGGATAATTTTGCGGATTATTATGATGAAACCTTCAGAAAAGCCGGAACACTTATATACATGGTTCCCGGCAGAATGCCTATGATGATGGACGATTTTGACGTGCAGGAGTACTGTGAAAAAGTAGCAACCAAGCTTAAATATCTTGTAAATGAAAGAAATTGTACAAAAATCAGGTATTATTGTGTTACGAACGAGCTTTCAGCCGGCAATACATATGCATATCTTGCAGATAAACTTGATGTTTTTAAGACATTACACGAATGTTTGTATAAGACCTTCAGAAAGCATGGACTGGATATAGGACTGCTTGCAACAGACTGCTCCGAAGAGCATAATTTTCACCAGATACAATGGGCAACAGAAAACATGGACGAGATAACAGAGATGTATTGTGCACATCTTTACTCTACCAAGTATCTTCCGGGGGACTTAAATGCGTATCAGTATTACATAGATACATTTTCGCCCCTTGTTATACAGGCACACTCCAAAGAAAAAAGATTTGTTCTTGGTGAATACGGAATCACAAGCTCTACAAAATTTTCAAAAATGCCTATGCGTAACGATGTTTCCTATAGTGTGGAAATGCCTGAAGCAGATGGTATATACGCCATTGCTCTTTGCGAAATGGCAATGGCAGCAATAAACTGTGGGTGTTTTGCGGCAGTTATGTGGACCATGTTTGATTATCCGGATCCGTTCATACGAGAAAACGGAGATACTCCTGAGGAAAAAGCAAGATATGATGCTGCACGGTTTTCAGGACACGGGCTCGATATCCGTTATAACAAGAATGGTCTTATAAAATGGTGCGATGAAGAAAATGATTATGGCTCAAGAGCAGCCCTTTATACCATGGGCTATATGGCAAAGTTATTCAAAAAAGGTACGCGTGTTCTGGAAAGCAGTTGGGACGATAATTTTATAAGGTGCTGCGGAGTTACCTGTCCGAATGGCTCGGTATCAATTGCAATAATTAACTGGGAAGGTAAGGAAAAAACAGTTTCGG
Organism: Clostridia bacterium; assembly: GCA_045545055.1. Lineage (GTDB taxonomy): Bacteria > Bacillota > Clostridia > UMGS1883 > UMGS1883 > UMGS1883. The sequence continues at coordinate 9,003 of JAZQAB010000098.1, forward strand.
TAGATTTAGAGCACAACTTGGACAAGCCAATGAGAAAGTATGAATATATTGCAGATAATATTTGTTTCAATGAATTTAATGATTTGCAGGATTATTCCGAGCTTGTAAAAACAAACAATAACGAATTTACAACCGCTTTGCCGCCAAAGTCAATAGTATTTCTAACTACTGATTATGTAGACAGAGTGCCGAGTGAAATAACCGGTGTGAAACAACCAAAGGGTAAGCTTGTCTGGAATAAGTGCAGGGACAAAGAACACTGTTATTATCGCATATATCGTGACGGAAAGCAAATTGCTTCAACGGTTGCAGAGTATATTTTCACAGATAAAAGGGCGGAATATAAAGTATATTCGGTAGACAGGTACGGAAATTGCAATTTCTGAAGGCGGAACAATTCGGGAAAAAGGCTTGAAATTTTAGAATGTTTATGATACAATGCCGCAGTGAAATAAAGAAAAGAGGAGACTGGCATAATGTTAAAAAATGTATTTATTTTGGGAGACAGCTATTCAACCTTTGAGGGGTATGTTCCCGAAGGCTATGTTTCTTATTACCGTCCTGACGGGCCTTCTTATTTAAGAAAAAAACCTGAACTTGAAAAGAATGAAAACGATGTGTTTACTGTTGAGCAGACTTGGTGGTACAATCTTATAAAAGAAAACGGAAACCTTCTTTTAAACTGCAGCTGGTCGGGAACGACAATCTGTAACACCGGCTATAACGGGTGCGACAATAGTAAATGTTCCTTTGTTGCGAGAATAGAAAAGCTTATTGAAGAAGGCTATTTTAAGAAAAACAAGGTTGACACATTTCTGCTTTTCGGTGGAACAAACGACAACTGGTCAGATGCTCCCCTTGGAAAGGCAGTTTATTCAGACTGGACAAAAGAGGATTTGTACAATGTTTTCCCCGGCTTTACATATCTTATTCATTTGCTTAAAACAAATCTTCCCGACACGAAAATTTACTTCATACTCAATCATGGCTTCAAGGCAGAAATTACGGACTTCTATAAGCAGACCTGCGAAAAGAATGCAATACCCCTGATTGAACTTCACGACATTGAAAAAAGAGAAGGCCACCCGACAATAAAGGGAATGGAAACAATTAAAAATCAGGTGCTTGATTTTATAAAAGCAGAAAACAATAAATTACAATAATGCTTCAATGCTTATCACTCAATGAAAATTAAGCTTGACAAACCTCTTTAAATTAATTATTATAGTATAGGTTGATAAATTATTTAAAGAAAGAAGTAATAAAAATGAGTACATTATTGTCGGTTTCAATTGCACTTCTTGCAGGCCTTATGATGACAAGGGCATTTAAGCCTCTGAAGCTTCCGTCTGTTACTGCGTACCTTATCGCAGGTGTGCTGATAGGACCTTACTGCATGGGTATGCTTGGAATTGAAGGGCTTGGTTTTAACAGTATGGAATCTGTCCATGCTCTTTCGCTTATTTCACAGGTGGCACTGGGTTTCATTGCTTTTTCAATAGGAAATGAGTTCCGCATGGAGGATATCAGGCATATTGGTAAGCAGGCATTTGTAATAGGAATTTTTCAGGCACTTGTGGCTACTCTTTTCGTAGATTTGGCACTTTTCGCCGTACATAAAATGATGCCTGATGTGCTTTCTGTTTCACAGGCAATTACATTAGGTGCAATAGCAACTGCTACCGCTCCTGCGGCAACGCTTATGGTTGTACGTCAGTATAAGGCAAAGGGAAAGCTTACCGATTTGCTTCTCCCCATTGTTGCACTTGATGATGCCGTGGGACTTATAGTTTTTGCAGTATCCTTCGGAATTGCAAAAACTCTCACCACCGGTAGTGTAGATATGATTTCAATTATCGTAAATCCTTTGGTTGAAATTGTATGTTCTCTTATACTGGGTGCGATTACGGGATGGATTCTTACTCAGCTTGAAAAAATGTTTAACTCCAATACCAACCGTCTTAATATGACGATTACCTTTGTGCTTCTTACAGTGGCTCTTTCCATGATAAAGTTTGAAATAGGCCCTGTACATGTAGGCTTTTCCTCGCTTCTTGTATGTATGATGCTGGGAACGGCATTTTGTAACACATGTCCGCTTTCTCATGACCTCATGGAAAAAGCAGACAGATGGACATCACCGCTTTTTGCACTTTTCTTTGTAATCAGCGGTGCGGAGCTTGAGCTTGGTGTATTTGCTCAGGGGGCAATCGTGCTTATCGGTGTGGTTTATATTCTTTTCCGTTCCTTGGGTAAGTATTTCGGTACATATATCAGTGCTAAAATGACAAAGTGTTCTCCTGAAATCTGTAAATACCTTGGTATCACACTTTTGCCGCAGGCAGGTGTTGCACTCGGTATGTGTACAATTGCATCGGCAGAATTTGGTGAAGCCGGTGTACTCATTCGTAACATCACACTTTTTGCAGTGCTTATTTATGAACTCTTCGGACCTGTGCTTACACGCATGGCTCTTCAGGCAGCAGGCGATATTAAGCCTATGAGCGACGAGGTTAAGATGCGTCGTCATATTAAGCTTGAGGAAGCAAAAAACAGACAAAAGTAAAATTTGAGGATGTAAAAAAGTTTCTGACTTTTTTACATCCTCTTTTTATCGTATAGGAATTTGCGTAAAATTGATTCGCATGAAACTATGTTCGCATTTTATTTAGGGTGCGACATGGGTGAAGCGGCACGCTTCTTTTATGTGTATAAATTTTATCTCATGGAAAATAATAAAAACAGAAAGTGAGGTAAATTTTATGTTCAAGCATGAAAAAATGTTATTCCACCCCGTGGGAATTGAAAAACCCAATCCGCAGTATGCGGCACTTCTCCACGAACAGCTCGGCGGAGGAAACGGTGAACTGAAGGCTGCAATGCAGTATATGTCCCAAAGCTTCCGTGTGAAAGACCCCGAAATCAAGGATTTATTTCTGGATATAGCGGCAGAAGAACTTAGCCACCTTGAAATGATTTCACAGACTATTAATCTCCTGAACGGTCATGACCTTAATTATGAAGGCGTACCGGCAGGTGAGGTTCAGACACATGTGCAGCTTGGGTTAAATCCCGGTCTTATCAATGCTTCCGGCTATTCATGGACTGCCGACTATGTAACAGTCACGGGAGACTTGTGTGCCGACCTTCTTTCAAACATCGCCTCTGAACAGCGTGCAAAGGTGGTTTACGAGTATTTGTACAGACAGATTAATGACAAAAAAGTCCGTGAAACAATTAATTTCCTCTTAGAGCGTGAGGAAGCTCATAATGCCATGTTCCGTGAAGCCTTTAACAAGGTGCAAAACAGCGGAAGCAACCGTGACTACGGCACTACAAAGGCGGCAAAAATGTATTTCAGTATGTCCGAGCCATCACCCGCGGATAACCCTTTTGCAAAAACAGACGTTAAGGCACCTTCATTTAATTGATGAAAAAGACTTGACATTTTCCTAAAAATAAGAGAAAATTAAGACGGTGATAAATTATGATACTGACAATTACTCCTAACCCTACTATTGACAGGGTATATTTTGTAGGCGAATTTAAGATGGGTGAAATTCACCGTCCCGAAAAAGTAGTATGCTCCGCAGGCGGAAAAGGGCTTAACGTTGCACGTGTTTCCCATATTCTTAATGAGGAAGTTCTTGCAATGGGCTTTGCAGGGGGTTTTAACGGCGAATATATCAAAGCTGAAATTGAAAAATCGGGAATCATGACGGCATTCACTCCGATTGACGGTGAAACACGAATCTGCGTAAATATCTCCGATTTTCAGGGAAAATCAGGTGAACTTCTCGAAAGGGGACCCGAAATCAGCCATGAGGAAAAGGAAGCGTTTTTTAATGAGTTTATAAAACAGCTTTCAAAGTACGATATCATTTGTATTTCGGGAAGCTTACCTCCGGGGCTTGATGAAAGCTTTTACGCAAGGGTTATACGCTTGTGTAAAGAAGCAGGAAAGAGAGTTATTGCCGATGCAAGCGAAAAGGTTTTAGGCAAAATAATTGATGAGAAGCCCTTTATGATAAAACCCAACAGATATGAGCTTTCCGTTCTTATGGGAAAAGAAATCAGTTCTCAGGACGATGTAAAAGAAGCCCTTATTTTTATGAAAAATAAGGGGATTGAGCTTCCGCTTATTACCCTTGGTAAGGATGGGGCAATGGCATTTTTTGGTGGAAAATTTTATAAATTTAACTCTCCCTGCGTAACCGTGAAAAATGCGGTAGGCTCAGGGGACAGCTCAGTAGCAGGTATAGCCGTGGGACTGAGCCGAGGAATGAATATAGAAGATTCAATCCGACTCGGAATGGCATCGGGTACAGCAAACACGCAGTTTGAAGAAACAGGTCTTGTATCCTGTGAACTTGTGGAAAAATATTATAAAGAAGTAACAGTTGAAATTATTGAGTAATAACAAAGAGGTGTAAAAAGTCAAAACTTTTTACACCTCTTTATTGTTACTGTATAGGAATTTGCGTAAATTTAATTCGCATGAAACTGTGTACGTGCAGTGTTCGGGTGCGACGAGGGTGAAGCGGCACGCTTCTTTGATAGTTATCAGTCGATGAACGTAATAGTATGCTCTCCAAGGTATGTCTTACCTGCTTCAAGAGCCGTTATGCCTTCCTTATGAGTAATGTCATAATCGCTTCCCTCAATATCGGGTATTCCCGACCAAGGCTCAAGGCATATGTACGGTGCCCCGTGCTTGTGCCAGAGAAGGAAATAGTCTGCAAAGGGGAAATCTACCTTTACCTGTCGTCCTGTCTTTCGGTTGCGAAGCGTTGCACTGCGTGATTTAAGTGTGGTGAAAACGAGCGCATCGATGGTAAAATACTTATCATAGAGAGCAATCGTATCGGAATCGGTGATAATTCTTCTGCCGCTCTTTGCAACAATGTTTCCGTAAAGGTTTGCCGCATCAAGCGTTTCCTTCTGTGGGAAAATTACGTCGTAATCCTCAATGCCTTCGGGTGTATAATATGCCTCATGTGAGCCTATGGAAAAATACATAGTCTTATTATCTTTATTGTCCACCTTGTAGCAAACCTTTATTGAAGCACCTTCAATAGTATAGATAACACGAAGTTCAAATTTAAACGGAAATCCCTTCAAGGTTTCTTCATTTTCCTTTAAAAGAAATACTGCTTTTGTGTCAGATGCTTCCTCCACAGTAAAGAGGGCATTTCTTGTAAAACCGTGCTTCTGAAGTGTGTATTCCTTTCCGTCCAGCATGTATTTATCCTCTTTGAGACCGCCGCAAATAGGGAACATAAGAGGTGCGGTATTGTCCCATACCTCAGGCTTTCCCGGCCACATCAGGTTCATGCCGTCTTTCTTTGTGACACTTTTGATTTCAGCTCCGATTTCGTTAATCTGAACTGTAATTGTTTCGTTTTTCAATGTAATCATAATCAATTGCTCCTTTTATAAATATTAAATTAATTACATAAGTTTTTCTGCCAATCTGCATATCAGTGCCGCTGCTTCACCTCGTGTAAGCAAGCCCTTGGGATAAAAGCAAGCTTGCGGCGTTCCTTTTATAATTTCCAAGGAAGCTGCTTTGTTCACTGCCTCCAAAGCCCATGGAGAAATGCTTTGGGCATCGCTGAAATGAATATCTGTATTTCTTACCTTGTCGTTTGTCGCTCTGTCAAAAAGCCTCATAAGCATTACAGCGGCTTCCTCCCTTGTAATGGGGTTGTCAGGAAAAAACATGCTGTCATTAACTCCGCTGACTATACCTGCGAGGTACAAAGAATTGATATATCTGTAATACCACGAGCTTTGAGGAACATCGGCAAAAGTAAATATGTTGGAAACTGTATTTATGGAGAAGGCTTCGGCAAGCAGCTTTGAAAACTCTCCCCGTGTTACGGGAGAATCGGGGGCAAAGGTGTCATTGCTTTTTCCGTTTGCAATTCCGCTGTATGCCAAAATATCCACATATTCACGGCTCCAGTGATTTTCTGTATCGGAAAAATATGCTTCTGATGAAGCGTTATCCCTGAGAGCAGGTGTATACATTGGTAAATCGGAGGAGTTTTCAGCAGGGTCATAGGTTACAATAAAGGGAAGCGAGCGTATGGTGCTTCCCGAAAAGCCTGTTATCGGGCAAATCGGGGTAACTTCAAAATACACGTACTTATTTAGAAACGTAGTATCAAAATATATGCTGCTTCCGCTTGTGGAAACGTCTGTATATTCTCCGTTTTGGGAATCGGAAACAAACCAGTTTACTGCACACGCACTTTTATCGGAATTTTCCGCAATGTTGTTATATAGCGTAAACTGAGCCTCAACAGCACCGTTTATATAGGGGATTCCCGTAACACGGGGGCTAACTGCTATAATTGATGCTTTTTTCAGAGAAAGGTTATCGGCATATATTGAGAAGGACTCTGCCTCTGCCGATTCAATATAAAGAAAGAGTCTTCCCACCATATCTTCTTCTGCAAGGAAAAGTTCGGGAGAGCTTGCTTCTTCAAGCGTAGTTCCCGAAGGGATAAATACCTGACACAAAGGCGTAACCGAGGAATCAAGCTTTTCTAAGAACAGTGTTGCAAAAGCGTCCACGGGGGCTGAAAAAGCGGAATTAAACACATATGGTGTCCCCTCGGATAAATGGACGTAGGAATTATTAAGGAGCATAAAATATCCGCCCCTGCAATTTATCAGTGCCCTGCGAGACTGTCCGTCATAACGCATATAAAGGTCACATTCATACGGCGAAGAGGTAATCCACCATTGATTGGGAACAGTTTTTTCAAAGCTTCCGTCCCCGATGTAGTCATAGCTTACGGTAAAGTTAAGCTCACCGCTTACGGAGGGGTCGTTTAAATAACGGGCATAAAGAGTGTATACACCCACGGGTGAATCGGGATGAACCTTGATTAAATTCTTTTCACTGTCAAATTCAAGGTGCTCATTTTCTTCTAAAAGAGTAATCTCTATATCCTCATTCGGAAGAATGTTTCCTGCCTGGTCACGCAAAAGTGCCGTTACGGGATAAGACACAAATTCATTTGGCAGAGCAATATTTCCCGGTGCATGGAGCGTGATATATTCAGGCTTTGATGTTTCGGCAGTGAGTGAAATATCTTTAATAAAAACAGTGCAGTCATAAGTAGAGCAAAGGTCAATGGAAATGGTGTATATACCGCTTGCCTCAGGGATAAAAGCAATAAAAATATCACTCCACTCACTTCCCGATATATCCTTAACCGAGAAATTAACCATGCTGTTTTTCATTTCGGAGGAATTTGTCGCATAAATGGCAGGAAGCACATTTGGGTTATCGGTCTTTACCTTTGCACGGATAACGTACATAATATCCTCTATCAAAACAAGCTGATTGTCATAAACAATTTTTGAAAAATAACCAAAATCTCCGTAATCATTCATAGGAGCCGATATTACGGGCTTCCCGTCTTCCAAAATAACGTTTATGGCAGAGGAGCTGTGCCACGGCATATCGGAGAGATTATTAAAATCACTTTTGAGCATATTGCTTTTAAGGTTAATTTTAAATGATGCAGGCGTGAGAAATTCATAATTTTTCAATGTGCAGTTAAGAATAATCTGAGTGTCCGAGAGAGCCTCGGAGGTAGTAGTCAGTGCAAAATTTTCATTGTCAAAGGAAATTCCCACAGCATCGCTAAGTGAAAAATGGAGATTGTTGCTTGTAAGTATATCCACGGTTTTATTGTCTGAAGTAATGATGTAAGGTCTGTAATAATTTGTTATACTTCCGTCGGCAGGGATAGTTATTTCATCGGCACCTGTAATATTAAGGCTCGACAAAATGCAGGGCGTCTTAGTTAAGCTGATTTCATCTGCAAAAATGCCGAAATCCGCAAATCCGCCCCCGAAATGAATCGAGAGGTTATATTCTCCGCTTTCGTCTGCAAAAAACGTAGTGGAAAATTCTGCCCAGCTATCACCGATTCCGCTTACGTTGATAATAATTGTGTTTGAACGGGGATATCGGGAAGCACTTGTACGTATGGCATTGTCAGAGGAAGCAAGCGGATTAAAAGCCATACCACTGAGGGTATACACCTTGCCACCCTCCAGCTTTATTGTAGGGGAGTAGTCCAAAACATGGGTTATCCTTTCGTTTCGTATTTCACCAAAGGGATTCGATACGAAAATAGAATATCCGAAGTCAAACTCATTTGCATCATCAATTTCTCCGCCGTCCCACATTTGTGCATCCTGCGGATTTTCAAAAGAATAGTGAAAGCTATCCTGCCCCGATGCCGACAATGACATAAGGCACAAAAATAAAAATGCAAAAACAAATATGTATTTTTTCATTGTCGACCTCCCTTTGTTAATTAATAAGTATATTATATAATACATTTTCAGATTTGTCTACAAAAAGTAGTTGGAAAAGTTTTGGTGGCTTCAGTTTTTCTGCTTGATTATTAATATCAGACATGATATAATATAATGGATATATTGTGTGGAAAAAGGTGATGTAATGTACCTTAAACGAATAGAGCTTCAGGGATTTAAGTCCTTTGCGGACAAGACCGTTATAGAAGTTCATCAGGGCGTAACCGCCATTGTCGGTCCAAACGGAAGCGGAAAGAGTAATATTTCCGATGCCGTCAGGTGGGTAATGGGCGAGCAGAGTGCAAAGACGCTCCGAGGCGGAAAAATGGAGGACGTTATTTTTGCAGGTACGCAGAAGCGTAAGCCACTCGGTTATGCCGAGGTTTCGCTTGTGCTGGATAATTCTACCCATTTTTTGCCCTGTGATTACGAAGAGGTTGAAATTACGAGAAGGGTATTTAGAAGCGGTGAAAGTGAATATATGATTAACCGCACCGCCTGCAGACTGAAGGATATAAACGAGCTTTTGATGGACACAGGTCTGGGACGTGACGGATATTCGATTGTCGGTCAGGGTAAAATAGCCGAAATTGTTTCCTCCAAGGGCGAGGACCGCAGACAGATATTTGAAGAAGCGGCAGGAATATCAAAATACCGCTACCGTAAGAATGAGGCGGAAAGAAAGCTTAATCACACTGAGGACAACCTTGTTCGTGTCCGTGATATTTTAGGCGAGCTTACAGAGCGTGTAGAGCCTCTTAAAAAGCAGAGTGAAAAGGCTATTAAATACCTTGACCTTAGGGAAGAACTAAAGGGTATTGAGGTCAGTGCACTTTTGGAAATTACGGATTTAAAGCGTGTGGAAAGTGAGAAAACCACCAAGCTTTACGAGGACGCTGTCCGTGAGTTTGAAGAAGCTAAAGAAAAGCTTGACCTCTCAAACGAAAAGAGCGACACGCTTTATAACTCACTCAGGGAAACCGACAGTGAAATTGAGGGCATGCGTGAGAATCTTGCAAAGCTTGAAGCTGATGCGGCATCAATCGAAAATGAAAAAGCAATTATTAAAAATAACATAGAAAACCACAAGGTTAATATTGTACGTATTGAAACAGAGCTTTCGGGCTGGTCTAAGAGAGAGGAAGATATAAAAGCCCAGATTTCAGAGCTTGAGAGCCGGAAAAATGCTGAAAACGAAAAGTTCTTACGCCTTGCCGACGAGCTTGAAATCCTCGAAGACGAGGACAGGGTAATAGGCGAGGAGGTTTCAAGACGCGTAAAAGCACTTGACAGTGCGAGGGAAGAAGTATTAAGTCTGCGTTCAAAAAAGAGCGAAGCACAGTCACGTCTTGACAGCATCGACCTTATTACACAGAACATAGAAACACGCCGCTTTTCAATCGAGGTTGATATTGCGGCTGCATCGGACGACATTAACCGCCTTACATCAAAATGTACCGAGCTAAAAGAAAAGGAGCAGAAAGCACAGGAGGAATTTGATAAGCTTTCTGACGAAGTTTTTGATGCAAATAAAAATTACCATGATTTCAACAGAAGAAGCGGGGAGCTTAAGACTAAGTATAACGAACTGTCTACCAAGCTGGGTGAAAAGCAGGGAAGACGAAAAATGCTTGAAGAAATGGAGCGTGGTCTGGAGGGCTATGCAAGAAGCGTCCGTGACCTTCTTAAAGCAAAGGAAGACGGAAAGTACCACGGAAGCTTCCTCGGCGTTTTAAGCAAGCTTATCAGTGTGGAAAAGAAATATACCACAGCGGTGGAAACTGCATTGGGAAATGCAATGCAGAACATTGTGGTACAAAACGAAAATGATGCCAAGGAAGCAATTGAATTTTTAAAGAAAAATCACATGGGCAGGGTAACCTTCCTCCCGATTTCATCACAGGAGGAAAGGCGTCTTGATAACGAAGAACGTGTGATGCAAAACGATGGAGCGGTAGCTATTGCGTGCGATGTTGTAGAGTGCGATAGCTCTATCCGCACTGTTATCGGGGCACTTTTGGGCAGAACCGTTATCATGGAGGATATGGACAGTGCGGTGAAGCTTGCAAAAGCTACTCATTATAAATTTAAAATTGTAACTTTAGCAGGTGAGCTTCTTCAGCCCGGCGGAAGTATTACGGGCGGTAGTGTTAATAAAGCACAGGCACTCTTAGGAAGAAAGGATGAAATAGAGCTTCTTAACAAAGAGTGTGATGCACTGACCGACGAAACGGAAAAGCTTGAAGATGAGATTGATGAATGTATGGATAAGGCAGAGGAAAGCCGAAAGAAGGAATCAATTCTTCGTGAGAAGCTTTCCGAAAGTGAAAATAAGCTGATGAAGGTAAAAGCAGAATCCGATATGAAGGCAAGCCTTCTTCAGATGGCTCACGAACGCTTTGAAAAGCTTAACAATGAAAAAACGCAGATTTCAACTCAGCAGACTGACACTGCCACAACCAAGAAAAAGCTTCGTGAAATTCTGGACGGCTCCGATGAGCTTATTGAAAAGGCGGAAGCAATCGTCAAGGTGAAGCAGGATGCCGTGCGTGAGAAAACCCTTAAAAGGGAGGCACATTCAGGCAATGTTATTGACAAGAAAATGGAAATTAACAGTGCCCAAAAGGATGTGGAAATAGCACAAAGCCGAATCGAAGATGCAAAACGCAGTATAATAAATTCACAGTCTGACTATAAGGCAAAACTTGATGAGAAAGCTCATCAGCAAAATATGATTTCCTCCTTTGAAAAGCAGATTGAAGAAAATGAAATGCGTAAGAAACAGTGCGATATTGCCATTGAATCCAAGAAAGAGGAAATCAAGGCACATCTTTCGGGAAGAAGCGGAAACGACAGCGAGCTTGAAAAATTAAGAGAAGAAATAAAGCAGCTTAACGAGAGAATTTTAGTGCTTCAGGGCGAGGTTGTACGTATTGAAACCAAGAAGAATAAAATCGAGGAAGATTTGGAAAATGCAGCAAACAGACTCTGGGATAATTATGAGCTTACCTATAACAGTGCACTTGAATTTAAAAAGGATATAGGTTCTTTGTCCGAAGCTCAGAAAATTATTTCACAACTTAAAAATTCCATACGAGCGTTGGGAAATATCAACGTTGATGCTATTGAGGAATACAAAGAGGTAAAGGGCAGATATGAATTTTTAAGCACTCAGGTTGCGGATATGGAAAAGGCAAAGGCAGACCTTGAAAAGCTTATCGGGGAAATGATGTCGGTAATGCGTGAGCAGTTTGCAAAGAAATTCCAGATAATAAATGAGCTTTTCGGGAAAAGCTTCGTAGAGCTTTTCGGTGGAGGCAAGGCTGAGGTAAAGCTTCTTGACCCGCTTGACACTCTTGAAAGTCCCATTGAAATTGAGGTTCAGCCTCCGGGAAAGAAGCTTCAGAGTATCACGCTTCTTTCGGGCGGTGAGCATGCTCTTACAGCCATTGCACTGCTTTTTGCACTGCTTCAGGTTTCCCCTGCACCGTTCCTTGTGCTTGACGAAATTGAGGCGGCACTCGATGATGAGAACGTGTATCGTTTTGCCGATTATATCCGTAACCGCGGTGATAATACACAGTTTGTAGTTATTACCCACCGTCGTGGTACAATGGAAGCAGCAGATATTCTATACGGCGTAACCATGCAGGAGAGGGGCGTCAGCAGTCTTCTTTCAATGAAGCTTGAAGATGTAGCCATAGAAGAATAAATGCAAAATTATAATCCTGAGCGTAGGGGCGATCCTGTGTGGTCGCCCGTCTGCATGGGATCTATTATCTGGAAAGGACAATTATAATATGGAACAAAATGCAGAAAAAAAGGGGCTTTTCGCAAGACTTAAAGAAGGTCTCGGAAAAACCCGTAATTCATTTAACGAAAAGCTTGACGGAGTATTTTCTGTCTTTAAAAAGCTTGATGATGACCTTTATGACGAGCTTGAAGAAGCACTCATTATGGCAGATATCGGAGGACAGACAAGCTGCGAAATCGTTGAGCAGCTTCGTGAAAACGTAAAGGAAAAGCACATCAAGGATGCGGAGGAAGCAAAGGCAGAGCTTAAATCTATAATTACTGAAATTCTAAGCAAAAATGACTGTGAGCTTCGTCTTGAAACAAAACCTGCGGTTATCCTTGTAATCGGTGTAAACGGCGTGGGAAAGACCACTACCATCGGAAAGCTTACCTCAAAGCTTAAAAATGAAGGTAAAAAGGTGGTTTTGGGTGCGGCAGATACCTTTCGTGCGGCGGCGGCAGACCAGCTTGAAATCTGGGCCCGGAGAAATGATGTTCCTATTGTAAGGCTTACGGAGGGGGCAGACCCTGCGGCAGTTGTATTTGATGCTTGCTCAAGTGCAAAAAGCAAAGGTGCCGACGTATGCATTTGCGATACTGCCGGCAGACTTCACAATAAAAAGAATCTTATGGACGAGCTTGGAAAAATTTACAGAGTTATCGACCGTGAGCTTCCCGATGCACAAAAGGAAATCCTTTTGGTGCTTGATGCTACCACAGGTCAGAATGCGGTAAATCAGGCGGAGGAATTTAATAAGGTTGCAAAGATTACAGGTATTGTCCTTACGAAGCTTGACGGCACTGCAAAGGGCGGCATTGTAGTAAATATCTGTAAAAAGCTTGGCGTACCGGTTAAATTTGTCGGAGTGGGCGAGGGAATTGAAGATTTGCAGGTCTTTGACCCACAGGCTTTTGCCGAGGCACTTTTCGGATAAAAATAAACAAAATATTATTATGTGCGGAATGTCTTCCTATGTGCAAGGGGAGATATTCCGTACTTTTTCTTATATTCCAAGCTGAAAAAGGACGGTGTGTTATAGCCGCACAGATGTGCCATTTCAAAAACACTGAAATCGGTATTTGCAACCAGATCAAGAGCCTTGCTCATTCTTATGTCTATAAGTGTATCAATCGGTGATTTGCCGAATTTCTTTTTGAATATTCTTGTAAGATAGCTTTTATCAAGGTGAACAAGCTCCGAAAGACCGGAAAGAGTTATTTTGCCCGACGGATTTTGCCGCATATGTGCCATTACAATGTCGCAGGCAGATTCTTCAGGCTTTAATTCCTTGAATTTGCGGTGGTAAATCTGTGCATTCAGTCTGTGCAAAAGCTCGTACACAAGGCACCTTGCCGCAGGTGAATTATGCTCAGACAAGCTAAATAGCTTTTCGTATATCGATGCTATGCTTCCATAATCGGAGAAATGAATAATGTGCTCTAAGTTTTTTAGTAATGGATTTTCCGAGATTGGCTGAATGGGACCGGGTGCATTCCGATGGTAATCGGAGCTTACGGTTTCTCCTGAAAAATCCAGGGTCAGCATATAAGAATTTGTGCTTATCTTTGAAAACTCATATGTTTCTCCGGGAGTTCTGAATAATACATCACCTTTTTTTAAATATGCCTCCCCGTGTTTTTTATTATAACACCATCTTCCGTCGGATAATTCTAAATCTATTTCGTAATCTTTTACCGTTCTGCTCAGCCTTAAAGGGGTGCTTTCCTGCGTGGCAGAAAAATGAAAACAGCTTAAAATTTTAAAATCCATTCATTTCACATCCTTGCTGAAATAATTATACATCAAAAGAAGAAAAAGTCAATATACTTATTAAACAAACCATTAAACTTTATTGTTTAAAGAATAAAAAGTTGATATAATTGCATTATAAAAATATTTTGGAAAGGTGAATTGCTATGAGTTTTATGTTTCATCCCTATCCTTATGCTGACCCAAATGCAGTTAACAAGGTTAACGTTCCCGAGTCAGTTAAGAAGAATCTTGTTCACGGAATTTTAAATGTAGGAAAGAAAATTGCTTCTCTGTTTGATGATGGAGTAAAAACAATCGGTATTGATGCCTACCCCGGCAGCGAATACGAAACACTTATTAATGTTCTTCGTCAGCAGCTTGCGACAGCAGGTGTTGAGTTTATTGATGCCGACAGCGTAATGCTTCCCTCTGAAGTAATTACGGCAAAGATTAAGCCCTATCTTCCCGAAGACAGAGATTATGACCCCGTTCTTCTTTACGGAAGAAGATATACCGAGGGCTACAAGGGCTTGCAGGACGAAGAAAAGGTAGCTGCACTTAACGAAAAAATCAAAAATGCAACGAAGCTTATTGTATATGGTAAAGGTGCCCTTTCGGAAGAGCTTCAGGACGCATATGATGTAAGAGTATGGATGGATGTAACCCCCAGAACTGCTGTCCTTAACTGCAAGAACGGTAAAAACAGAAATATCGGTCTTACAGAAGAGCTTCCCTATGCTCTTATGATGAGAAGAAACTATTACGTTGACTTTGAAACGGCGATGGAACAGCGTTGGAAAATGATGAGAAGCCGTAAAATCGATTTCTATATCACAGCAGACGACCCCGTAAAAATGAGTATGCTCCCCTTTGATGCAGTTCTTGACCTGTTCAGAGAGCTTTGCTCTCGTCCCTTCCGTTGCAGACCCGTATACCTTGAGGGCGTTTGGGGAGGATATTATGTACACCGCCTCAGAAATCTTCCCAAAGGAATGCGTAACTGTGCGTGGGTATTTGATATGATTCCCCTTGAGGTTTCTATTGTTGCACAGCTTGACACTCTTGAATTTGAAGCACCCTTCTTTACCTTCGTTCAGGCAATGGGCGAGGAGCTTTTAGGGCACCGTGCATTTACAGAGTTCGGTGGATATTTCCCCATCAGATTTAACTATGACGATACATACCATTCTTCGGGTAATATGTCCATTCAGTGTCACCCACATGAGGAATATGTGGTAAATAATCACGGCGAATTTGGCAGACAGGACGAAAGCTATTATGTAGTTATAGCCGGTCAGGGTGCAAAGACTTATCTTGGATTTAACGAAAAGGATAGCTGTGAAAAGTTCTTTGCAGAGGCAGAGCGTGCAGAGAAAACACACGAGATTATTGATTACGAGAAGTATGTAAATGCAGTAGAATCCATACCGGGAACACAGGTTATGATTCCTGCAGGTACAATCCACGCATCGGGAAGAAATCAGGTTATTCTTGAAATTGGTTCTCTTACCGTCGGTTCTTATACATATAAGCTTTACGACTATCAGCGTCTTGATCCGCAGACAGGCGTACCCCGTCCTATTCATCTCAAGATGGGTAAGGAGGTTATCCGCGGTGAGCGTGATAAAAAATGGGTGGAAGAAAATCTTGTTAATCATGGCGGAGTTGTAAGAGAGGGCGAGGGCTTCCGTGAAATCGTTGTAGGCGAACACGACCTCCTGTACTTCTCACTTCGTAATCTTATCTTTAATAAGGAAATCACGGACGAAACAAACGGTCTTTTCCACGTTCTCGCACTTGTAGACGGTGAAAAGGTAAGAGTTGAATCAATCGACAATCCTGAGCTTTACTACGATATGAATTCTCTTGATATTATAGTTGTTCCTGCCGCATTCGGAAAGTACAGAATCGTAAATAATGGTGTTGGTACGGTAACAATTCACAAGACACACTTAAAGCCATGAAAATACTTGCATTAGACATAGGCGGAACAGCAGTCAAATACGGTTTGTTTCAAGAAAATGATACAAAATTCGGTCAATTTCCCGTAAGGGATTCACAGGGAAATGAAAATATTCCCGAAAGCATATGCTCCTTTTCTAAGGAGCATATGCCCCAAGTGATTGCTGTTTCAACCCCCGGTCCCTTTGATTTTGAAACGGGGACATCGCTCATGACTCATAAGCTTACATCTATGTATAATATAAGCTTAAAGGACATGCTTAAAAAGAAAATACCGACGGCAGAAATCTTGTTTGTTCATGATTCAACTGCATTTGCAGCGGGTGTACTTAATAAAATTCCTTATCTTAAAGAAAAAAAGTTTGCGGCAGTAATGCTGGGAACAGGTTTGGGTTATACTTATGTACAAAGCGGAAAAGTGCTTTTAAACAAACGGCAAACCCCATTGCATCCCTTATGGAACAGAAGCTTTCTTGGCGGAACATCAGAGGACTATGTTTCCACACGTGCTATTTTAAAGAAGTGCGAAGAATTGGGATTTATGGGATTAAGCATAAAAGAGCTTGCCGAGACCGCCCGTGAGGGAGATATGGCACTTAGGGATGTTTTCTGTAACTATGGAAAACATCTTGGAATGTGCATGGAAATGGCATCTGAGGCAGATGACTTTTCCGAAATTGTCATAGGGGGACAGATTTCCCGTTCATGGGATTTAATGAAGGACGGATTTGAAAGTGAATGTAAATTGCAGTACAGCATTATCGACAATCCTGAAAGCTGTGCTCTTTACGGACTTTTAGACTGTGCAAAAAACGGAAAAGAAAGGTATTATACTATATGCGAGGAATGATACTATGAAAAAAATTCTTATAATCACAGGCGATAAATGCGACGATACCGAGCTTTTTTACCCTTATTACAGGTTAAAAGAGGAAGATTATCATATTGATATTGTTTCCTTTAACAAAGGTGTGATAAAGGCAAAGCATTTTTTTGAGATTGAGGCTGATGCGGCTGTTTCTGAGGTTAGTGAAAAGGACTATGATGCACTTTTGCTGCCGGGCGGCTCTGCTCCCGAAAAGCTCAGACAGAATGAATATGTAGTAAATCTGACAAAAGCTTTTTATCTTGCTAAAAAACCCATTGCCGCAATCTGTCACGGCCCCCAGATATTAATCTCCGCAGGAGTGACAAAAGGAGAAAAGATGACATGCTATCCGGGAATTGCCGATGATGTAAAAAATGCCGGAGCAGATTATATTAATGACGCAGTTGTTGTAAGTGACAACAATATAGTAACCTCACGCAGACCTGAGGATTTGCCCTATTTTATGAGAGCGTTTGTAAAGCTTGTAAATGAAAGGTGAAGTAGTGTAAATTGTAATACTTCACTAAATAAAAGCGTAAACAATACAGTGTTTACAAAAAGAGGAGTGACAAAGCAAGTCGGTTTGTCGCTCCTTCTTTGTTGTTTCAATATAAAATAAATTCAGTTTTTGATTGACTATGCCGAAAAAACGGTATATAATTAAGAAAAAAATGGTAATTTCAGGAGAATGTTATGAAAAACGCATTTGAATGTAATCGTATTTTGGTGGAGAATATTGCCAACAGCCGTGAAAAATTGCTTATCCGCAGAAAACAGCTTAAAAATTATGACCTTCACTGGCATGACTGCTTTGAGATAGAGCTGATGCTTCGGGGCAGTGCTGTGCAGGTCTTAAACGGTCAGCGATATGAAATGCAGCCGGGAGACATATATCTTCTTAACCCTACGGATTTTCACAGCATAGAAACCGAGGGTGCGGTTGTTTATAATATTATGTTCAGTGAAGAAATGCTTGATGAAGATGTTTTGCAGAAAATACTCAGCATCGATAAAAATATTATATTCAGACTCAGTCAGCGTGAGCTTCATACTACGGAATTTTTGATATCACAGATGCTCTATGAATTTGAAAATACCGCAAGCTATTCCGATTCCATGATAAAAAATCTTATGGAATGTCTGTTTATCATGATTCTCAGAAAATGTGACCTGTCAGACAAGGGAAATGGAGTCGGAGAAAACGATGCTATAAGAAAATCTGTGTTGTATCTTCACAGCAGATTCAGGGAAAATCCCACATTGGAGCATATGGCGTCTGTGGCAGGCTTAAACAAGAACTATTTCAGCGGTCTTTTCCATGAATCCACGGGAAAAACCTATAAGGAATATCTTAACTCGTTAAAGCTTGAGCATGCAAAAAAGCTTGTGCTTACAAGCAATATTCCCGTTACGGAAATCTGCTTTGCTTCGGGGTTTAATTCCCTTACTAATTTTTTGCGGGTTTTTAAAGAAGCATATAACGTGTCACCCACGGCAATGAGAAAAAGAAAGAAGGAAAACTAAATGAAATGCACAAATTGTAACAATGAAATCGCTGAAAACACTAAGTTCTGTAAGTTCTGCGGAACACCGGTTAAGAAGGAAGAAAAACCCCTTGTGTGTCCATTTTGTAATGCACAGGTAAAGATAGGGGCGTCCTTTTGTACCTCCTGCGGAAAGAAGCTTGAAGCTCAGAATGCAGTAAGCACACCTAAAGCCCAAGCCGCAGCACCACAGCCTGTATATACACCACAGCCTACATATGTATCGCCGCAAAAGAAAAAATCTGCAGGATTGTATGTAGCTTTAGGTGTACTGACGGCACTTCTAATCGGTGTTATCATTTTCATTGTTATCATTATGCAGAAGGATAATAAAAACACAGATATCCCAAAGGCTGAGAAGCCTGTAGCAGCGGAAGAAAATGGCATTATGCTTGATGTAGATGATGTGGATTCAGAGGTTACGGAAGCTACATATACTCTTTCCGGCACTGCAGCAGTATCGGGCAAGGAGGCTGTTCTGAGCATAGACGGAGAAGAAATCAGAACAATATATCCTGATGACGGGAAGGTGCATTGGTCGGAGGAGGTAAGCCTTGAGGAAGGACTAAATTCGTTTGACATCAGGCTAAGGGACGACGGTGCCAACTACAAAATTGTTACCGTGAGAATCAGCTATACAGCTCCGGAAGAAGGGGAAGAATATTTGTTCCCAAGTGATAGCGAATACATAACCGACAGCGATTTGGAAGGAAAAACCAAAGAAGAGGTTGCACTTATCAGAAATGAAATTTATGCTCGCCATGGATATGTTTTTAATACAGAGGCATATCAGGAATATTTCGCTCAAAAAGAATGGTATCAGCCCGATCCGGGCTTCAGCGAGGCACAGCTCAATGAAATAGAGCTTGCAAACAAGGACTTTTTGGTGGAATATGAAGAAAGCAGAGGTTGGAGATAATGAGAAAGGCACTTGGCTTGATTTTGGCATCAATGCTGATTGTCACCGGATGTGCTCACAGCTCCGTTGAAACAGAAAAAGCAAAGCCAACTACGGACGAACCCGTAAAAGATGTTGAAACAGTAAAAAAAGAAGAAAAGCAAATAGAAATCTCTGCACTTTCGGGAAAAACAATTGTGATTGATCCGGGACACGGAATTAACAGCTATTCAAAACAGGAGCCTATAGCACCCGGCAGCAGTCAGATGAAAGCGGCATTTGTATCGGGAACGGCAGGAAAAAATCAGACAGAGGAGCAGCTAAATCTTTCGGTAGGGCTAAAGCTTCGTGATGCACTCAAAGAAAAAGGCGTAACGGTGCATATGACAAGAACCACCCACGAATGTGATGTTTCAAACGTTGACCGTGCACAAATGGCGAATGACCTACATGCGGATATTGCCGTCAGAATCCATGCTGACGGAAGCACAAACACATCGGCTCACGGAGTGTCGGTGCTTGTTCCGGGAAATCAGTATATAAAGGATTCTGCCCTGATTTCCGAGAGCCGTACTGCAGGAGAAGCAGTGCTTTCGGAATTTGTTAAAGCCACAGGTGCAGTAAACCGCGGAATCTCCGTTCGTAATGATATGACGGGCTTTAACTGGAGCACTGTTCCGGTTATTCTGGTCGAAATGGGCTTTATGTCAAATCCCGGAGAAGACCGCCTTATGGAAACTGAGGACTACCAAAGTAAAATGGTAAACGGCATAGTAAACGGACTTGAAAATTATTTTGAAGGTAAATAATCAGCGATATTTGTAAAAAAAGAGCAGTGATTGGACATACTTTGTCCAATCACTGCTCTTTTTTGTTCGGCACTAAAAATATTTCTTTACAAATTCAATACTATAACAGAAAATGTTCCCAGTACAAAGCCTGTAATCTGCATACGGGAGAGCTTCTCCTTATACAGTAACACTGAAACAATTGCGGTAAGTACTATTCCTCCTGCCGAAATTACAGGGAACATTACCGATGCCGGCATATTCATCTTAGGATCCGACAGCACAATTACAAGATAGTTTACCACACCGTTTGCAATACCGCATAAAGAACCTAAAAAACAGCCTTTTCTGAGGTTGAAACCAAGTCGCTTTTTTTCGGACATTATTGCACCTATCATCATCACTATTACAATTATAAAAAGCGCTGCAATCATAAATTCATTTTTGCAGTCATAGCCGCCTTTTGCCACATTCATTTGCTGAATTTTCTGAACCAGGCTGCAACACCCGTTGGCTACGGCAGCCACAGTTATGTAAATGAGCCATTTTACTGTGATTTTTTTCTGCTCGCCTTTTTTCTCCATGTTTGCAAAAAATAAAGAGAAAATCATCAGCACGGTTCCTGCTATAAGCTTTGTGTCAATAGGTTCGTCATATGCAATAATGGAATAAATCGCAGGAATCATCGTTGAATAGGACAGCATGAGCGATGCCACGGAAACAGGACCTGTGAAAAGTGCCATAAGCGTATATATTGATGCTAAAGAATAGCATGCCGCAAAGGCTATGGCGTAAGGCAGAAAGTCCGATGAAAAATTAAATTTTCCGCCGGAGGAAATAATAAATACTATCATCGCAAAAAGAGAACACAGAGCAGTGAATGAATATGCACCGCCACTGACTTTTTCCGAATATGATTTTTTTGTCATTGTCTGAAACAAAATTAATACAACAACAGTAGTAAGCAGTAATATGTTCATAAAATCACCTCAAAAGCTGAAAAACCAAAGGGCGGAATTTCTGAAAGATAGACCTTGTCTTTCACAAGCTTTCCGTCACAGTTTACGAATTTAATTCTATTATATTCTTTATCAAGAGCTATTTCCGGAGACGGAATTTCGTCTGCAAAATCGTTCAGTAAAGCAACTGACATTGATTTTTCCCCTCTTGCCGTAAGCATATAGAGATTGGGATTCTTTACACATGCAGCAGGGAGTTTTTTGCCTCCTATCCACTCGATGGCTTCAACCAGTTGTTTTTGGCGGTGATAATTATTTGCGTAATTGCTTTCATATACTAATTCTGAAAAGCTTACCGCCGAAGCAAATTCAGCATAATCCACAGCCATAACAAAAAATCTGATTTTTTGAGGATTTTCGTAGATGTAGGAGGCAGGTGAATTTCCCGGAACAAAAAAGCTCTTTACGTATGCTCTTTCATTTACATAAATTCTTTTAAAGCCGTTTTTCCCAATGTTGTAAACTGTTTCGTCGTTATCGGGGAAATACTCTCCTCCAAAGGAGGCATCCTCACATTCAATAAGTCCTGTGTCTATTCCTCTGCTACTTAAAATTTTTGCGGCAGAAATATCAAGGATTGCTCCGTTTTCAAGCTCCGATACCGTAACATATTTCGCATTTTCTCCGCAAATAAATGCAGGATACTCGTTTTTTTCATAGCTGGTGGGAATAGAGTTTCTTGCAAAAAACGCTGTTGCGTTACTGCGGTATCCGCTGATAAGAGTATTCATATTGTTTTGATTAAAGGTGTCCGGCAGAGTATAATTTTCATTTTTTGACAAGACATTTATTGCATGTACACCCACGTTTTTTTTCTCTGCAAATATTTCCGTTACCCCGTCACGCACAGGCTTATTTTTTATGTGTCTTTCCACATAGCCTGTTTCATAATCGGGCTTAAAGGAATAATCAAACATATACTTTAAAATCCCATCTCCGGAAAAATTGCATAAAAGTGCCATATGAAAGTTTTCCAGCCTTTTGGAAGGAATCTTGTAACGTGGTCTGGGATAAACATCTCCCTCGGCAAAAACCTCAATCCCTTCTCCTTCGCACCATGCCCCCTGAAGACGAGTGTCCTCAATAACCTCTATAATGCTTTCCTTCCAGTAAGGAGCACCTATTGTCCTTAAAAACGGTTTGGTGCCTCCTGCAAAAGCTTTTGCCAGTTCAATGGGTGTAACTCCCGAAAAATCCCAACTGTCACAGCAACTGCAGCTCCCGAGACGGATTTTAGGATTTACACTGTCAACGCTTTTTCTTACCTCCTTGGCAAAGCTTAAAAGGGTTTCGCCCATAAGCTTAAGATACTCTGTCCTGTACCTGTTATTCCCACCTGTAAGTATGTGTTTTGCAATGTCATCACGTGGAATTTTTTCACCTATGCGTTCATAATACATGCTAAGGTGTTTGGGACAGAAGCAAGCCAAATAAGTGTTTTTTCTTGAGTTGAAGCGTAAATCGTCATCAATCATGATGATGTCGGGATTTGCCTCGGCAATATTTTTGATACCCTTGCAGAAAATCCTTATAAAATTTTCATCCATAGGGCAGAAACTGCCGGGATTTTTACTTCTGTCCGCTCCCTCAAGATTGACAAACGGAAAAACCTTGCTTTCACCGTTTTCGTGGCTGAGTCCCACTCCGTGCCCGATACCACTGACCCATACGCCCGTTTCAATTCCGTTTTCCCTGAAAAAATCAAGAATTTGCTTCATTTCTCCCGGATTGGTATATACACGGTTATCATGGTCAAACAAATATTTGTCAATTGCTAAAAATACCCGCTGTATGCCGGATTTTTTTATACTCTGCAGGTATATACCCATATTTTTGGTTGTAATTGTTCCTGCCATAACAGGTGATGATACTTTAAACATATTTATCCCTCATAACAATCGTAGCTTTGGAGTATGTATTTTCCGATTACGTTCTATTTTTTCTAAGCATACCAAAATCGCCGGTAGTTGTTGAAAGTTCCATGTCTGCTCCTTCTTTTCTTTTCATTGTACCACATGTGAAATTTAAAACAAGTAATTATTTTCCCTGTTTTTTTAATTATTTTCTTTTTTTGCGAAAATATTGACAAAATTCTTTTTGCATTTTATACTGAAAACGGTGATTCAAATGAATATTAATTACGATATTGAAAAACTCAGCCGTGTTGCCATGGATTTTTACAACTCCACCGGTGTAAACATCAGTATACTTGACAAGGATTTTTCTCCCCTTACCCCTGAAGGGATTCACAACGAGTACTGTAAGCATATCCACTGCATAAAAAAGGGCAAGGAAAGCTGCGTTGTGTCCGACCGCAGATTACTCGAAAAAGCAGCTGAAACAAAATCAGCTCAGATGCATATTTGTCACGCCGGACTTACGGACGTGGCTGTGCCTATTTTATATGAAAGCGAGATTGTAGGTTATATTATTTTAGGACAAATGAAGCAAACTGCCGATTTTACCCCGAAGGCTGATTATGCTTCAATGGTAAACTATTATCATGAGCTCCCGCTTTACAGCGAAGACAAAATTAAAAGCATTGTAAGTATTGCAACAATGCTGGCAAAACATATACTTCTTGAAAATATGTTTCGCCCCGAAATGCATCAACGCAAAGAAAAGGTGATTACATATATTAATAAAAATTTCAGTGAAGAACTGAGCATACAACGCATCTGTAAAGAAGTCAACATTTCTAAAAATGTACTCTATACGCTTATACACCGTGAGTTTGGATGCAGTGTCAGCGAATATATCAATACAAAGCGAATTGAAAAAGCCTGTACCTTGCTGAAGGATACAGATTTATCCATGGAGGAAATTTCACGAAAGGTGGGCTTTTCAAGTGCATCTTATTTTACGAGAACGTTTAAAAACAAAATGGAAACGACGCCGATTAAATTCAGAAAGGGAATACTATAAACAAGCGGACGGTTCTGCTGTCTTGTGAATAAACCTAAGTTTTACGAGCAAAATAACCATAAAATATATATTGGAGAATGAAAAGGATAGCATAGCTATCCTTTTTGCATTTAAAATGAACAAAAAACTATTTAAAGATATACTTACAGATACGGTCGGCTGTTTGCTGATTGCCGTGGGAATATACTCCTTTGCCGAAAAACTTAATATTGCACCGGGCGGTGTCAGCGGAATTGCAATTATGGTAAAGTTCCTTTCCGGGTTTCCTGTGGGACTTATATCTCTTTTTATCAATGTACCGCTTCTTATTGTAGCATATAAATTTATAGGAAAAAGCTTTGCCTTAAGAACACTCAGCACTGTGGTTATATATACTCTCCTTATCGACAATGTGGTAACACCGTTTTTCCCTCAGTTTGCAGGGGACAGAATGCTTGGTGCGATATTCTGCGGAATATGCACGGGCGGAGGCTTGGGAATAATTTTTCAGCGTGGTTCATCTACGGGTGGCACCGATATAGTCGGTTATCTGGTGGAGAAAAAGTATCCTCATATACCTATAGGGAAAGCGTTGATGTTTGTTGATACGGTTATAATCGTTGTATCGATATTTGTGTTTAAAAACGTTGAATCAGCTCTTTTTGCAGTGGTGACGCTTTTTGCTCAGAGCAGTGTGATAAACCATCTTGTATACGGAGCGGAAAAGGGGAGAAATCTGTTTATTATTTCACGTTGCAGCGAAAAAATAGCACAGCGTATTTTGAAGGAGCGGGACAGGGGAGTTACTTTTATAAACGGAAGCGGAGCCTACAGCAAAAAGCCAACTCAGATACTGATGTGTGTAGTTCGTGTATGGGAATATCACCATATTAAAGAAATTGTCTACAGCGAAGACCCACACGCATTTGTAATAGCTACCGAAGCGGAGCATATTATAGGTGAAGGATTTAGCAAAAATGCGTAAAGATACAATGATGCTTTAATTTTTTTTATCTTTTTTGAAAAAAATTATGTACATGGAAAAAAATATGTGTTAAAATATTCACATATGTTAAACGAAGGAGTTTTTAGTATGGAAAAATTGTATCAGGGAAAAACAAAAGATGTTTATAAGCTTGACAATGGTAATGTAATGCTCAAGTTTAAAGATGACTGTACCGGTAAGGACGGCGTGTTCGACCCCGGTGAAAACTCTGTAGGTCTTACAATCGAAGGTATCGGTAAGGCAAATCTCCAGACTTCTGTTTATTATTTTGAACTGCTTAAAAAGGCAGGCATTAAGACACATTATGTAAGTGCAAATATTGATGAAGCAACTATGGAGGTTCTTCCTGCTACTGTATTCGGTCACGGTCTTGAAGTTATCTGCCGTCTTGTTGCAACAGGAAGCTTCATTCGCAGATACGGAGAATATATAGAAGACGGTACACCTCTTGAGGGCGGCTATGTTGAATGTACTTTCAAGAATGACGAGAAGGGTGATCCGCTTGTAACGGGCGAAGGTCTTGCAGCACTTGGCGTTATGAACGAAGAAATGTTTGAGAGCATGAAGAAACAGACACTTGCCATCACAAAGATTGTGGCAGATGACCTTAAAACTCTTGGTCTTGACCTTTGGGATATTAAGTTTGAGTTTGGCTACAACAATAATGAAGTTATTCTTATCGACGAAATTGCATCAGGCAATATGCGTGTATATAAGGATGGAAAGATTGTTGACCCCGTAGAGCTTACTAAGATTATAAACAACCGTTAAATAAAACATAAGTAAAGAAGGCTTTCGCATTGCGAAAGCCTTCTTTGTTAGTCTATAGCCTGTATAAATGTTATATCCGAAAGAACGAACCCTTTTTTTGCCACGCATGTCTGGATAAAAGGAACTCCCTGATAGCTTCCCGCATCGGAGTACTCAGCTGAGGTGGGAGCAGGGTCATTAAAAAGAATGATTCCGTTCTCTGCTGCCACGGCAACCATTGTATGGGGATATCCTGCGTATCGCACCATAACCCCCTCAGGGTGAAGAGCGAGAGCCTCCTTTAATGCCTCTCTGACAACCGCATCGGACTTGTCGGGATTTTGAATATATGTACCGCCTGAAACGCTGTCCCGTCCTGCGTAGTAAGGGCTTGATGGGGAAAGTGCAGAAGCAAATTTTATGCTAAAAGCAGCAGCGATTTCACTGTGGTAGCAATAAGCACCGCTTGAGGTTTTGGTAAGATTGATTGCCGCAATGTCATTAGGCGTTATCCTTGTCCCCGTAAGATTGGACAGCACCATGGCATAAGAGCATACCCAGCAATAGCCGCTTCCGCTTGAGGGGAGATTAAACTCCGCCTGATTCTGGAAGTAATAGGATTTCGCCGCCACGGCATCACGAGTGGATTGTGAAATCATCTGGGGGGCAAATCCAAAATACACCGTCTGTGTATCTGCGTCAAAGCCCAAGGAATAGCCGAAAATATTTGAAATATCACGTGCCGCCACAATGTAGCTATCGTTTGCGTAAAGGCAAGGAGCAGTCAAAAGCTTGAAATAAAATTCCTCATCGCTTTGACCCGTGATGTCGGAAACGGTTGCAAATTGTTCATCGGGAACAAAGCAGACAGATGTGCGTTTATTGCTGATTGTAATGCTATGATGCTCTTCAAAGGTTTTAAACTCAAGACCGAGAGCCGTTGAAAGTACTTTTGCATCAACATATGCTACGCCATCACGCACAAAGGGAGAATAGGGGAAATCAACCTTATTACCGTTGACGAGAAATTTTACAAATGTATCCTCATATGCATACGCAGATACGTTTGCTACGATGAGCAATACTGATATTAATATGGCACAAAGTTTTTTCATAGTGGCTGACACAACCTTTCTGCCCACAAAATAGTATCTACCTTATTTATAACATAAAAGGCGAATATTGTCAATCAAAATCGACTAATCGCGAGCAACACATTTTCGTTTAAAACTTAGTTAGGACGCAAAATGGGTGAAGCGGCACGCTTCTTTTACAGTGTAGGAATTTGCGTGATTTAATCGCGAGCAACACATTTTCGTTTAAAACTTAGTTAGGACGCGAAATGGGTGAAGCTGCACGCTTCTTTATATTCCTATATCATTATTTATCACATTTGCATTCTTTACAGAATCGCTTCCGTACTTGTCCCGGATTTTATCGAGAGCCTTTTCCAAATTTTCGCGTTTGGTGCTTTTTGCTTCGTCAAAAAAGCTTATCTGCTGAATGCTGTCCTCGGGAACAATTCCGCCTCCCGTTACGGTAAGCATACGAATGGGGCTTTTCATATTCCAGCTGTGGCGGATAATTTCCATTGCTTTATCGGTTATATCTTTAGCTAAATTTGTGGGACTAAGGAGCTTTTCCTGCCTTTGAATGGAAACTAAATCGGGGTCCTTAATCGTAACTTGAACGACTGTGCATTTTACGCCTTTTTTCCTCATTCTCACGGCAATGCTCTCACTAAGATGGGATATTCCGCATAAAATGTCCTTTTCGCCTATCAGGTCACGGCGGAAGGTCATTCCGTTACCTACTGATTTAACCTCGTCATTAGCATGGGGGTCAACGGGGGAATTATCCTCACCACGTGCATAGCGGTAAATCATTTCACCCTGCTTGCCCAAAAGACTGATGAGCTTTTCCTCCTTTGCACGTGCAAGGTCGCCTATGGTGCTTATATGAAGCTTTGCGAGAGCCTCCCTCGTTTTTCTTCCTACGAAAAGCAAATCTCCCACGGGCAGGGGGTAGACGATGTCTTTATAATTTTCTCTTGATATAACGGTTGTGGCATCAGGCTTTTTGTAGTCACTGCCAAGCTTTGCAAAGGCCTTGTTAAAGGAAACGCCTACGGAAATGGTTATCCCGATTTCCTCACGCACCCTTTTGCGGATTAAAGCGGCAATTTCTTCGCCGCTTCCGAAAAGCTTTTGCGAGCCTGTCACATCAAGCCAGCTTTCGTCAATTCCGAATTTTTCAACCAAATCGGTATATTCAAAATAAATTGCATTTACTCTTTGGCTATACTCCTCGTATAAATCATGGTGGGGAGGTACAATTACGAGGTCAGGGCATTTCTTTTTGGCGGAATAGATGGTTTCGGCAGTGCGTATATCATACTTTTTTGCAAGCTCGTTTTTAGCCAGAATTATTCCGTGACGTGCTTCCACACTTCCTCCCACCGCCATGGGAACATCCTTGAGTGCAGGGTTAAGTGCCGCTTCAACCGAGGCAAAAAAACCGTTACAATCACAATGAAGTATCACTCTGTCCAAAAATATCACCGCCTTATTTTGAGAAATGTATTGATAAATGAAGATAACTGTTGTATTATGTTATTATCGTAACATAACGTAGCAGTTTTTACAATAATTTTCTTAGAGGTGGAAGAGAAAATGATACATTCATTTTTACTTATCGGGCAGTCAAATATGGCAGGAAGGGGATTTATAGAGGAAGCAATCCCCGTTGATGATACTCATATAAAAATTCTCAGGAACGGAAGATGGGTAAAAATGTTCCGTCCCATAAATCCTGACAGAAAGATGTCCGGAGTAAGTCTTGCGGAAAGCTTTGCCGAGAAATATGCGGAAAAATATGGTGTAGATGTAGGACTTATCTGCTGTGCTGACGGAGGGACCCACATTGACCAGTGGCAAAAAGGAAGTATTTTGTACGATAATGCACTAAGTCAAATGAAGCTTGCCGCACGTACTTCAACAATTGCGGGAATCCTGTGGCATCAGGGAGAGGGAGACTGCTCGGAGGAGCTTTGCGGTAAGTATGAAAAAAGCTTTTTGCAGTTCTTAGATGATTTCCGTGCTGATTCAGATACGGAGAATATCCCTTTTATAATCGGAGGCTTGGGTGATTATCTTCGTGATTGTCCCTTGGACGATTCCCTTAAAAACTATACAAAGATTAACGATATATTCAGAAATATTTCTGATAAAAAGCATCTTGTAGCTTTTGCAGATGCTACGGGGCTAACTGCAAATCCCGACCTTTTACACTTTAATGCAAAATCCCTTTATGAGTTTGGACTAAGGTATTTTGAGGCGTATGAAAAAATTGCACAAGGTATAAAATTGGAAGCAAAAGAAAATTTCGACAGTGAAAGAACTAAAATGGAAGAGTTATAAAAATGCGTTTTTAACGCATCAACCCCCTGTCCCCCAATCTTGGGGGCAGGTCGGTACGCTTGTTTGAAACAAGCTAAATTGCGTACTTTTCGCACGCAATTTCCTATGTTATAAAAAGAAGCGTGCCGCTTCACCCATGCCGCGTCCCGGCTGAATATAAAACCTAAAAATATTTCTCGCGATTAAATTACGCAATTTGGTTTCCTATGTTATAATAAAATATTCCTCAAAAAAGTATTGACATTTTGAGAAAATGCGTGTATACTAAAGGAGTTGTAAAGTTAATCAGCTTTACAACTCCTGAATTTTTGCTGAAAGAGGTGACACTGTTATGGAAAAAAATCTCGTTTACACAGAGCTTCTTGATATTTATAAGGGACTGCTTACCGAAAAGCAGGTTGAGGCAATGGAGTATTACTATGACAGTGACTATTCCTTAGGTGAAATTTCCGAGCTTATGGATATTTCCCGTCAGGGTGTACGTGACTTCATTAAGCGAGGAGAAGCAATTCTTGACGAAATGGAAAGTAAGCTTAATTTAATTCGTGTTTTCCGTAATGTGAATGACATCACGCAGCTTACAACAGAGCTTAAGGCTACGAATAAGCGGCTTTCGGCAAGCAAAGAAATTAACGCTCTCGCAGATAAAATACTTGAAAAAGCAAGTCTTATAGAGAACGGAGAAGAATAATGGCATTTGAATCTTTAGGTGAAAAGCTTCAACAGACCTTTAAAAAGCTCAGAGGACAGGGCGTTGTTACCGAAAAGGATATAAAGAGCGCCATGCGTGAGGTTCGCTTTGCCCTTCTGGAAGCGGACGTGGGATATAAAGTTGTTAAAGAGTTTGAGAAGCGTGTATATGAAAAAGCAACGGGAAGCGAGGTTTTGGAAAGTCTCACTCCCGGTCAGCAGATAATTAAAATTGTTCGTGATGAGCTTACCTGGCTCATGGGCGGTGCACAGGCGAAGCTTGCGGTATCACCCAAGGCACCAACTGTTTACATGCTTGTAGGTCTGCAGGGTGCAGGTAAGACCACAACCGCTGCAAAGCTTGGAGGTCTTCTTAAAAAGCAGGGCAAGCGTCCCATGCTGGTTGGCTGTGACGTTCAGCGTCCTGCCGCCATAAAGCAGCTTCAGGTAGTGGGCGAGCAGATGGGGCTTTTCGTTCATGCAGATTTTGAAACGAAGAACCCTGTTAAAATTGCAAGCGATGCAGTAAAAAATTGTGACACATCACGTTTTGATACAGTCATTGTAGATACAGCCGGTAGACTTCATATAGATGAAAATCTGATGGAGGAGCTTAAGGAAATTAAGTCCGAGGTACACCCTACGGAAATTCTTCTTGTGGTAGACTCCATGACCGGTCAGGATGCAGTCAATGTTGCGGCAAGCTTTGATGAGCAGCTCGGAATAGACGGCATTATCCTTACCAAGCTTGACGGTGACACCCGTGGCGGTGCGGCACTCAGTGTCCGTGCCACAACAGGTAAAAATATTAAATTTGCAGGTATGGGAGAAAAGCTTACCGACCTTGAACCCTTCTACCCCGACAGAATGGCATCAAGAATTCTGGGAATGGGCGATATGCTTTCTCTGATTGATAAGGCACAGGAAGCTTTCGACGAAAAACAGGCAATGGAGCTTGAAAGAAAGCTTCGTGAGCAAAAGTTTGACCTTAACGATTACCTTGAGCAGCTTAAACAAATGAAAAAAATGGGCTCGCTTGAAAGTATTCTTAAGATGATTCCCGGAGTAGGGGCAAAGCTTAAAGGAGTAAAGCTTGATGATAAGCAGTTTGTAAGGACAGAGGCTATCATCTGCTCCATGACTAAAAAAGAGCGTGAAAATCCCGAAATAATCAACGGAAGCCGAAGAAAACGTATTGCAATGGGCTGCGGTCTTGGCGTGCAGGACGTAAATCTTTTCTTAAAGCAGTTTGCTGAAATGCAGAAAATGATGAAAATGTTTTCTGACCCCAAAAAGCTTAAGAAAATGCGTTTTCCGTTTTAACTGTATACACAAAATTGCGTAATTTAATCGCGAGCACCCCTTGACGGTATGAATTTGGTCAGAACGCGGTGAGGGTGAAGCGGCACGCTTCTTATTAAGAATTTAATTTAATTTTATATATTTTTTATGAGGTGAAAGAAATGGCAGTAAAAATCAGACTTAGAAGAATGGGTGCGAAGAAGGCTCCTTACTACCGTGTAGTAGTAGCAGATTCTCGTTATCCCCGTGACGGAAGATTCATTGAGGAAGTAGGTACTTACAATCCTCTTACAGAGCCTTCTGTGTTCACAGTTGACGGCGAAAAGGTTAAGCAGTGGATTGCAAACGGTGCACAGCCCACAGACACTGTAAAGAGCCTTCTCAAGAAAAACGGTATCATCGACTGATTGGAGAGATATCATGAAAGAACTTCTTGAAACAATTGTAAAACCCCTTGTTCAGTTTCCTGAAGAAGTCAATGTAACACTTATTGACCGTGAGGACAGTCAGCTCCTTGAATTAAGAGTTAACCCCTCAGACATGGGAAAGGTAATCGGCAGACAGGGAAGAATTGCAAAAGCAATCAGAACCGTAATGCGTGCCGCTTCCGGAAAAGACGGTAAGAAGATAATCGTTGACATTGTAGAAGACTGATAGGCATTGACTCTGTATGAGTCAATGCGGCGATATAAATTCCTGTCGGAATTTTCGATATGTTTCTTAGAAACTCGACATATCCTACGGATGCGATATGTTTGCTTTGCAAACGAGAATTTATATCCCGAAAACGAAAAAACAAAACACGGTAGAGCAGAAATTTTGCTTTACCGTGTTTTTGTTATAACATAGGAAATTGCGTGCGAAAAGTACGCAATTTAGCTTGTTTCAAACAAGCGTACCGACCTGCCCCCAAGATTGGGGGACAGGGGGTTGATGCGTTAAAAACGC